>NZ_JAKKRZ010000007.1:0-300027 GCF_025653725.1 Shewanella sp. SM74
AAATCTTCAATATCTTCCCAGCCCTGACAGCCAGCAATCACAGCGCATAGCGTGAGAAACAGCACATCAAACAGTGGGTAAGTGACTTTGGCGGACTGGCGAGTGTCTTCGATGCTGGAAAAGTGTTCAGAAAATACGTTCAGGTTCACGGAATTGCCCTTTTGCAAAAGGCAGTATCTGATCATAAGCTGGCGATTGGGTCAACTACTAGCTTGGTTTGGTTGAAAAATGTTCGTGATCTTGCCCTGGGATAATCATACACTGGGCGTAATTGGTAAATCTGTTGGCCAGTTAACACTTCTGCTAATTTAGCATCGTGATAAATTCTCACTAACACCTTGGGAGTATTGATAAACTCCTTGATTTCGATGGGACGAGATATCTCAACTAGCTGAGTATATTTGGTATTTTCTAAAATTCGCACTACTAATATACCAAACTCACCTTCGAGTCGCCATGACTCACCGATAGCTATCTCTAACGGTAACCATTTCAACATGTAGCCATAATTACGCCCGCACAGTGCTAAAAAATCACTGACGTTGGGTTTATAGCGCCGTTTTAGACTCGAAGTAGCCAAATTCATCCCAATTTAAACCAGTTGCTGATAGTTTAATTGTAACCATTGTAATCCAATAACGGTCGACGCATTATCAATCTCGCCCGCAACCACTCGCTCATAAGCTTGCTCGCGGCTCATGACATGCAATCGAATATCTTCGTGCTCTTCAGCTAATCCATGCAATCCACGGGCATCGTTTGAATCGACATCAGCCCAATAGAAATAGAAACGTTCTGTACTACCACCTGGACTCGCTAAATAGCTATTTACACTGTGTATTTGCTTAGCCATTAAGCCAGTTTCTTCCATTAATTCTCGGTGTGCAACATCCAGAGGCGTTTCTGCGGGCGCAATCATACCCGCGACTAACTCAAGAAGCCAAGGAGATTTAGCGGTTGCTAATGCAGGAAAGCGTACCTGTTCAATGAGTACGACTTTATCTTGCTTGGCATCATAGGGAAGGACGACCACAGCATGACCCCGTTCAAACACTTCGCGAGTGACAGGCTTACTCCAGCCACCAGCGAATAATTTATGCTTGAAAGTGTATTCGTCCATTGAGAAAAAACCTTGATAAAGGGATTTTTTTCCTAAGATCTCAATATCCGTTTGCGAAAAAACAGGGGGTTTCATACTCTATCCTTAAAAGTTAAATTTGCGCCTATAATCAAGGCAATTTGAGCACATTTTTAAAATAAAATCTGTTACACTTCGAATTTGACTTGAAAGTGTCAGAGTTCTTAGACTCTAGGTCATTAAGTTTTAGCTGTATCGGGAAGCGTCGGGAAGCGCAAACCGCCTTGGTAAAGGCATTACTTAGTCTAAACGAAGTTAAAATATTCCTCCGTGGGGGGATTTTGTCTAATAAGGACAGCAAATGAAATTTAAGATCCATAATTTATGCGCAGCATTAACACTTGCGGCTTCCGCTTCAGCGGTGCAAGCAGATGATTTGTTGCAAATTTATCAGCAAGCACTGACCAGCGACCCGCTCGTATTGCAAGCCCAAGCCCAGCGTAATGGTTTGTTTGAGAAAATCGAGCAAAACCGCGCTCCGCTGTTGCCAACCATTAGTGCAAACGTCGGTTATGACAAAGCTTGGAATGATCCGAAGGATGATGCAAGTGGTCTAGTAGGTAGCCTGAAATTAAATCAAGTCATCTATGATCACAGTGCTTGGGTTGGTTTAAGTCTTGCTGAGAAAGCCGCTTCTCAAGCTGATTCCGCTTATGCTTCCGCATTACAAAACTTGATTACTCGTATCACTAAAGCCTATTTCGATGTATTAACGGCGAAAGACAACTACGAGTTCCAAGGTGCAGAAAAACGCGCAATCGAGCGTCAACTTGAACAAACTAAACAACGTTTCGCAGTGGGTTTAACCGCGATTACCGATGTGCATGAAGCTCAAGCGCAATATGACTTAGCCTCAGCCACTGAAATTTTAGCCGAAAACACGCTCGCCAATAGTTATGAAGCCTTACGTGAAATCACCGGCATCGATCACAAGACGATTAATGTGTTAGATACCAACCGTTTCTCAGCCGTTACGCCAGCGCCAACATCATCTAGCGAATGGTTAAAAATTGCTGAAACCAATAGTGTTGATTTAATGACTCAACGTATTGGTAAAGATATTGCCCAAGAGACCATTAAGCTTTATCAAGCAGGCCACATGCCGTCTTTAAGCTTAAATGCCGGTTACAACAAAGGTCTTGAGCAAAAAATGGGGAATCTCAACGAACCTGATTTTGATAATGTCAGCGTTGGTGTCAACTTGAGCATTCCGATTTTCGAAGGTTTTAAAGTCAGCTCACAAGTTAATGAAGCACAATTCCAGTATGTTGAAGCAAGTGAAAAGCTTGAGCAAATTTACCGTGGTGTAGTGAAAAACGTTCGTAATAACTACAACAACGTAGGTGCTTCTATCAGCTCAATCAAAGCTTATGAGCAATCTGTTATTTCATCAGAAAGTGCCCTAAAAGCCACTCAAGCGGGTTTCGAAGTGGGTACTCGTACTATCGTTGATGTTTTGAACCGTACCCGTGACTTGTACGACTCAAAACGTAAATTATCCGATGCGCGCTATAGCTACATCAACTCAGTTGTTGCACTAAAGCAAGCTGCGGGTACATTGAATGAAGATGATGTTATCGCCATCAATAATGGCTTGATTGCACAGTAACAACGCTCTCAGTCATTAAGCATAAAAAAACCGCCATTTGGCGGTTTTTTTATGCTTAAAAGTTAAAATCAACAAAATTAGAAGTTGATTTCAACACCCGCAAAATAACCTTTAAATTTAGTATCAGCACTCACACCCGAGAAATTACTCACATCGAATAAAAATTCACGGTAGCCTACACGTACACGGGTATCGACGGCCAAACCATCAAATTGCCAACCTAAACCAATTGCATAGTCGTGCACGCTTGACTCATTGACGCCCTGCATCAAATCAGCAAAACCGTACAAGCCTAAGCCAGGCATACCTACATGCGTACTGGCGTAACCCATCACAATACCGCTATCGACATCTTTCTCTTCAGGGTGACCAGGATCTTGCACGCGCAGTGAACCATTCATTAACTTGTATGCAGCACCAAGGTCCAATGACACTATGTCGTTATCCAATATTTCGTAGTACAGCACGAAGTCTGTGTTACTCAAATCAGTATAAGCAGTCACATTACCTTTAAAATCATGACCATTGAAGTTGAAATCAGCACCAGACATGCCGCCTTTCTGATCTAGGCTATTTTCACGGATTTTAATATTAGGGACAAATGGCAATGGATGCTCAACCGCAATCCAGTAGCTACCTTGAGCAGATGAACTGTAATCAAATGTTTGTTGTGGTTGGCCTTTATCGGCAAAAGTACCACTAGTATCGGCGCGCCAGTAATCACCACCAATCGTGAAACCAACCACAGTTGCCGCTTGGGCAGATGAGGCCATACAGAATCCTAATACCGCACTGGCGAGGAGAGTTTTTTTCATAATTAACCTTGAGATAGCAAGTTCGTTAAATCAATCACCGCGGCATTCGCACGGGATACATAGTTAGCCATAACCAATGAATGATTAGCGACTAAGCCAAAACCGCTGCCATTCAGCACAACAGGGCTCCAGACAGTTTGCTGAGTCGCCTCCAGCTCACGAATGATCTGTCTTAGGCTCACTTCAGCATTTTTCTTCTTCAATACGTCAGCAAAGTCAACTTCAACTGCGCGCATAAAGTTCAACAACGCCCATGAAGCACCACGGCTCTCATAGAAGACATCATCAATTTTCCACCAACTGGTTTTTACCTGATGGCTGGTCAAATTTGGGGTTGATTGACGCGCCGAATTGTCACCAGCTAGATCTGTATTTAAGCGCTCTTGGCCAACGCTGGCAGATAAACGCTGCGACATACTGCCCAGACGTTTCTGCACTTCTTTCAACCATTCATTAAGGTTGTCAGCACGGGCATAAAACTGTGCGTCTTGATTATTAGGGTCCATCATGCGGGCACGATAGAGCTTCAGCAATTTGATTGCATCGCGATATTCGCTTTCGGCACTGGGTACTAACCAGCTAGTGTGGTCAATATTGAGCTTAGATTGGGCTTCGCCTAAATCTTTGTCCGCCGCAGATTGTGACTGTGAGCGGCTAAACTCTTTACGCATAATCAAGGCTAAATCACGGGCTTGCTCCAAAGCACCATATTCAAATGCGGGCATGTTATCCATGAAGATGGAAGGTGGCATCACATCGTTTGATAACCAACCACCTTGCTTATCGAGTAAATTTTCGACAGTGAGGATTAGCGATGTAGTAGTAGCGTATCCAACAATATTCTTATTGGATGCTGTTAATTGTTGAGGGCTAATTGGATCCGGTTCGATACTCCACCATACACTCACGCCATAACCGATTAATACTAAAAATAAACCGACCCCGGTAACTTTTTTCCATGTAATTTGCATCAAGCGACTCCTTAATGATGGTGATGATGCTCTTGCTCTGCGGCGTTTTCTGCTGCTTTACTAACAGGCAGGGTAATTGCCATTTTCTCGCCACCGTCAAACTCTAATTGCAGTTCAACTTGTTGCTCTAACACCAATGGCGCTTTTAAGCCAAGCAACATGACGTGATCCCCTGACGGCGTTAACGTTAATGTGCCATGGGAGGGGATGTCAAAACCTTCAACATGGCGCATCTTCACCATGCCTTGGTCTTCGATAATCGTGTGTAATTGGGCATCCTTTGCCACAGTCGTACTGACACCGATAAGACGAATCGCTTTATCTGTGTGGTTTTCAAGCGTAAAGTAAGCGGCAGTATTTGGTACTGTCTCAGGCATGGCGCGTATATGACCTTCAGTCATGACTACGTTCGCCAACGCTGAAAATGATGCACAAGATAAAACTAGACAATTAAACAGCTGTTTGAATATTGGTTTCAATGTCTTAAACTCCATGTCTACCCAATGTCGTCGTAAAGGAAACAACCCATGAGTCATATACAGGTTCAGGATGATCAGGGCGTGCGTATTATTAGCTTTAATCGCCCTGATAAACGCAATGCACTTGATCTTAATATGTATAAACAACTGACAGAATACCTGATCGAAGGTGAAGCAGACAACGACATTCGTGCCTTTATGCTCCATGGCCAAGATAATTGTTTCACCTCAGGCAATGATGTTGCTGACTTTTTGAAAAATAGTGACTTAGGGCCAAATCATCCCGCAGTACGTTTCTTATTTTGTCTACTCGAACTCAAAAAACCTCTGGTGGCTGCCGTTTCTGGTGCCGCCGTCGGTATAGGTACAACCGTACTGCTACATTGCGATCTGGTATACGCTGACAACACGGCGAAATTTCAACTTCCCTTCGTCAACTTGGCTCTCGTGCCAGAAGCGGGGGCTAGCCTACTCTTACCAGAACTCATTGGTTATCAAAAAGCGGCTGAGTTACTGCTACTTGGTGAAAGTTTTAATGCCGAGACGGCCCATAGACTCAATATGATCAACGAAATTGTGGCCCATGAAGATTTACTCAGTTATGCACTATCTCAGGCAAAAAAATTGGCAAATCAACCGCCACAAGCCCTACAAATCACACGTCAATTAATGCGTCCGCATAAAAATCGTGTACAACACCAAATGCACCAAGAACTTGAACAATTTAGCGCTAGGCTAAAAAGTGATGAAGCCAAAAGCAGATTTCAGGCTTTTTTGAAAAAGTAGTCTGCAAGGCAGTATGCATATACATTTTCGCATGAGGGTCAAAGTACCCTCTTGTTGATAGGTTTAACTGCATCATTTTAAATCAAAACAAGCCACTTATTAGCTCATCAACACCAGCCATCACTGCATGCTTAGGCTGGTTTTTTCCATTGGACAACTAACAATGCTAAAACAAAGTAAATTAACAAACTCACACCCGGCATAAATACAACTGCACCAATCCACACCGCACGAGTCCAAAAACAAGACCAATCAAATTTCCATGCCATACCAGCGGCAACACCACACACTAATCGCTCTGGACTCTCCATACGCACTTTTAATCGTTTCATCTAAAACCTCGGCTCAGTTGATCGCGAACTTATTTATCACTAACACTATGCCACTGAAACCAGCAAATAATGCCTGAAAACAACGCAAGACTAATTACAGGTAACAGTAGCAATGTCATCAAAGGTGCTACAAACCACATAAGCAGATCCTTTACTTAGCGCTATATTCATCGGCACCTGCCGATTCACCTTTATTTTCAGCGTTTAAGCTAAGTTGACTGTTGAAGTCATAAATACTTTCAGCCAGTTGTGTTTGCAATGACATCACAAATTCACGCTTTACACTGACGAACAATTCTTGTGTCTGCGCAGTTAATGTTTGCTCAATAGTTCCCACAACATCTGATATTGGTGCGGCTTCTGCGTGTGCTGCAACGCTACCGACTAACGCGCCTAATAACACACTCATTTGTACTGATTTTTTAATGGTTAACGTAAACATGATGGCATCCCTTTCGATTAATTAACTTGACGAAAGGAGTATTACAAACTGCGTGCCAACTTATAAAAGTATTTTTAAGATTATGATTTTAATCATTTTAAAAAATTTTATGTGGACAAGATGAGATATAGGGATGGATTGTAAAATAACAAGTGGTGAAAAATACTACTCAAATTAGTAAATTTCACCATCTTTTAAGTCGAGTGGAATTACTCTACAACTTCAGCCTGAATATTCTGAAAAGCCTGCTTTACCACTTCTATCCCAGCGCCGTTTTTATGGGCATTTTCGCTCAAATAACGACGCCACGCACGGGCACCCGGTAAGCCTTGAAATAAACCTATCATATGACGAGTAATATGATTGAGCCGGCCACCAGACTGCAAATGCGCTTCAATATAAGGCAACATAACCTCAATCACAGCCTCGCGGCTGATCACTGCTTTTTGACTGCCACACAATATTTGATCCACCTGCGCCAGAATATAAGGATTCTGATAAGCCTCGCGCCCCATCATTACTCCATCGAGCTGCACTAAATGAACTTGTGCTTGCTCGAGAGTTGTTACGCCGCCATTAATACCAATATTAAGTGCAGGATAATCACGCTTAAGTTGATACACACGCTCATAATCGAGCGGCGGGATCTCGCGATTCTCTTTTGGGCTTAACCCTTGAAGCCACGCCTTACGCGCATGGATAGTAAAATCCGTACACCCTTTTGCACTGACCACATCAATAAACTGGGTTAAAAACGCATAACTATCTTGTTCATCAATTCCGATACGCGTTTTCACAGTCACAGGAATATCAACGACTTGTTTCATGGCGTCAACACACTCAGCCACTAACTCAGGTTCCGCCATCAAACACGCGCCAAAGCGACCATTTTGCACTCGATCGGAAGGACAACCCACATTGAGGTTAACTTCATCGTAGCCACGCTCAGCAGCGAGTTTAGCGCAACGAGCCAAATCTAAGGGATTAGAGCCACCTAACTGCAAAGCCAAAGGATGTTCTTCTTGGTTATACGCCAAGTAATCACCGCGACCATGCAATATAGCTCCTGTTGTCACCATTTCCGTATACAACAAAGCATTAGCCGACATCAAACGTGCAAAATAACGATAATGACGATCTGTCCAATCCAACATGGGCGCAATGGAAAAGGTTCTATCGAGGGTTTTAGGCGCTAAACCTTGGTGTTGCTGGGTTTTATCTAAATTCATTACAATCCGAAAAGTTAATATTTTTGCTAATTTTTGTACGTTTTTGCATGTTTTGCATTGCTCGGGGAACCTATAGTGATCCACAATGGATTGGACTGAGGGGTTCGGGGAACCAAAAAACATGGCATCTTATAGCATTCAAAAACGCGAAAAAGCCGACGGTACTGTGCGGCATCGCTGCCTAGTTCGTGTAAAGAAAAACGGCAAAATATTATACACGGAGCAACGTACCTTTACCAAATATGCCGCTGCGGAGGCATGGGGTAAAGATCGGGTGATTGATATTGAGTCAAACGGGTTTGCTACTGAGGATACGGCTCCTATTACATTGGGCAGCATCATCAGCAAAGCCCTGACAGATGAAAACATCGACAACAGCATTGGTCGTTCGAAGCGCTTTTGTTTACGGCTGTTATCGGATTGCGATATTGCTAAATTGAATCTGACTGATATTAAGTCGCACCACATCATCGACCACTGTAAATTACGACGCAGTGCAGGCACAGGGCCATCTACCATTGCAGTTGATGTAAGCGTGATCCGATGGCTGCTACGAATCGCTAAATCAAACTTTGGGCATGAGGTTTCACAAATTTCGGTTATCGAAGCTTACGATGCACTGTATAGCCAAGACTTGATCGCTAAATCTGGGAAGCGTTCGCGCAGGCCGACAACAGATGAGATTGATAGGTTAAAAATCGGATTAGCTGCAAGAGCAGATCAACGGGCTGCACACATCCCTTATATTGATTTGCTGGATTTCTCGATACTGAGTTGCATGCGTATTGGTGAAGTGTGCCGGATAACATGGGACGATGTGGATGAAGCACAAAAGGCCGTGATCGTTCGTGACCGTAAGGACCCTCGCAAAAAAGCAGGCAACCACATGTTGGTACCACTGTTGGGTGGGGCATGGGAGATACTGCAAAAGCAGCCGAGGAATGATGCGCGGGTTTTCCCATACAATGAGCGTAGCGTTACTGCAGGGTTTCAGCGGGTGCGTAACGAATTGGGAATTGAAGATTTACGCTATCACGATTTACGCCGTGAAGGCGCTAGCCGGCTATTTGAGAAGGGCTATAGCATTGATGAAGTGGCGCAGGTGACAGGACACAGAAATATCAATACACTGTGGCAGGTATATACAGAGTTATTTCCTAAACGATTACATGATAAGGATATTTTAAGTGAATAGAGTTATATTGATGGTTACTGCATTAATGTTTTTTGTTCCGGAAACTGTCTGGGCAAATGGAGGTAAACTATTAGAACTCTGTAAATCGACAACGAAAGAGTTAACTAATCAATCTCCAGAAGATCTATACAACTCATCACATTGTTTTGGATATATTGAAGGTATTACTGATACTAATTTACTATATGAAGTTTACTTAGAAACGAAACAAAATGAAAATATAAAACCATTATTCTGCATACCTGACAATGGGTCGATTAGTCAAGTGACTAAGGTTGTAATTAAGTATCTGGAAGAACATCCAGAAAAACTACATGAACATGAGATTTCAATTGTTGCCACCGCTCTAAGACAAGCATTTCCGTGTAACTAAACCTCTATCTCCACAAATGGCAAGTCGGGTGCTGTCCCTAGCACCCTGCCGTCTTGTACGTAGATGTGATCGCCAACCGTTCCTGAGCCAATGGCGCGGATAGTGTGGCCGCTGGCACTGCTGGCGGTGACAGTGCCATCGGCGTTTACGGCAGCTACAGTCATGATCATCCGTGGCAATACTAACGCTGTTTGAAGTTGTTTAAGCATAGTGCCTCGCTGGCTGTTAGCAGAGTTACGCGATTGAGCGGATCACTGTAATGGATTGTTCGATATCGATATCACCGCGATCACTGACGCTGGCGCGGATGCTCCAACTGTCACACGTTCCTTTAAAGACTTCGGCACCTTCACGAATACCAATCAACATGCCAGGCGTTGCGGGTGGCAAATCCACCATGACGGGAAAGGATAGCGTGACGTTGAGCTTGTCGCCTGTATCTGCCAGTGCATTGGTGCCAGCGATGCGCGCCGCTTGGTTATCTACGATCAACTGGGCGCTAATGTCAGCAGCAGGAATATTGCCCGCGCTGCCGGTGCGTTTCACCTTAGCGCTAATCCCTTGTTGTTCACCCCGCAACCACACCACATCACACAATGGATTGCGGGAGACTGATTCGCTGTAATTGGTGATCACGGCATCGTGCACTGTTAGGTCCGGTACCGCTGTTGCCATTTCCCATGGCACGGTTGGCCAGCGTGGAATAATGGTCAGTTTACGGTTGGCATCATCGGCTAAGATCATGCAGCCCAGTTGGCTTGCTGCTTCATTAATCGCGTCGATTGGTGACTTTTTACCCACGCTGAACGCGCCTGCAGGGACGCTAAAATCTGGTATCCCGCTTAGCTCTGCAGTCCAGCCTGTGTTTTGCAACAGATCACCGATAATACCGCCAAGGCTGCGCAAGACAGTGTTGGTGTAGCTGATTGGCAAAAGGTAAGGCGATGACAGTTCTGCGGTACGTGATCGGCCTGTGCTGCTGTGAGTTTCAATACCAAAGGCTTTGCTGGTGCTTGGCTGTTCGGCAATGGCATAAAACTCATAACCGTTGATGGTGATCAGCAATAGCTCATTGTGGGCGCGCTGCGCATCGATACGGCTTGAGAACTCAATGCTAACAGACCTCGCCCACTGTCCACGGCTTTGGCTAATGCTACAACTTACGATCACAATCGGTAAACTGTCTGATACTCGCACGCATGTGATCGTTGGCTGCATTAAGTAGTACCTGCGGATTTGGGGTTCAATCGGGATTTTAAAATCGATATTGGGTAATGTTGGGTTGCCATCGATGAGGCCGCCGCCATCATCCCAGTAGCAATATTCGGCTGAAGGTGTGAACCGCAATACAATAGGGTTTGGTTGTGTAGATAGTGGCTCACTGAACCTGAGCGTGACTTTGCCTACGGGTGGACGATATTTAGTGGAGCATATCCAGCGCGGTTCGTGAAAGCCCCATTTAATCGACTTTTCATCACCGATTGCAAACTCACGATACCTAATCATCAGTTGTTTATCGTAAGTTTTACCATCCACCCACTCGATTGATCTAATCAAATGTTGTGCTGCAATATTGAGCCAATTCAAAGTGGTATTTGAATTATACGGATTCGGTACGAGCCAATTTAACGTAGTCTCTATTTGATACGCAGTGGGTAACGTCCAACTTACGATAGTATTGGTTCTGACGTGTTCATCATTAAACAACCAGTGCACACTCCAAACATCATCAACCGCAATATTGCTAACCCATTTCGATTCAAAATTCATAACTTCAGCATTGTAACTCAACCACTGCAATTCAACTGCGACATGATGATCGCGAGCCGCTTCATTTAACAATAACGCTTGTTCAACGGCATCAAGTGCAAACCAACCAAGGCCACACTCAATACCAAAACTATTATCAACGATGACGGGTGTATCAACAAACCTGATTGTTATTGGGCTGACCGCATTTAACCAAGGCGTGTCAAACCGAAGCGTTATTACAGTCATATCGCGTTCGCATTGACAGATTCAGCCCGTACACCATCTACAAATTTACAGTTGTATACCCTGTCGTTATCTAATATGCCAACCAACAATGCATCATTAGTTGCATGTTGATACGGTACGACAAACATGTGAATTGCTAATGCACGTTTGAAAGAATGGTATAAATCACCAGTATCTCTGTTCAGTATTAAAATGCGTTCCGCATCTATGTCAGCATCTACCGATACTATTGCACGTAAACTTATCGGTGCTTTTACTACGGTATTCAATGCAATATTAATCATACCATGTACCTGTTTTAACCCAGAGTTGTGGACTGAAGAATGAGCGCAACAATACCCATGTGACACCACCTGCTAACAAATCTTTAGGCCAATTAACTGTGCGATAACCAGCGAAGGTGGAGTTATACAGTCCCGGCACAGAACCGCGACAATATGGCATTTTCAGACTGTTTACTTGACTCACACCGTTTGCATCATTGACACTTACCGATCCTGTGATTGTTACAGGAACCATATTGTGATTCACACCCAACGACTCAGCATCACTATCAACGGTAGCATTTGATACAAAAGCGCCCCTTGTCCAGTTATATAGATAAGTGGCATTGGAACCATCTGCACTATTCATGTGTGCACAGAATGTCAATGAGAACCAGTTCAAACCAGCGCCAGCATTGCTAGTTACATCGGCATTGGTTGCATCGGTATCAACAATTGCGAAAGGACTGGTGTCGAGCGTTGTATTGGCTTCAATATCGCCAATAAACCGCGCTTGATGATACAGTGATGCGTTTGAGAGCCCCATTTGCAACGTAGTTGTCATGTGAGGTATTAAGTAAAATCCACGACTGGTGCCTATTATTTCCCACCCCTTTGTTTGTGATGCCATCCCCATAGCACGGGTATATAACGGTTTTATAAAAACATCTAGTGCTGACATACTGCTGCCGCATTTCAACAACATGGTTGTAAATGCAGTATTAGCACCTGTCGATGACCAGAATTGAAAATAAAAACCACTACCACCGTCGGCAACAGAGTTACGAAATGCAACCTTAAATGTAGCAGCATTTTCAAATTCTAATGTCCAACCGAGTGGGGCTTTCGAACCATAACCATCAACCAATACTTTTTTTAAAATATTAATCCATTCCGATGGTGTGCCATTAGTTAATTGCGGTGCACCCGCGTCTGTATAACGATAAACAGTTACTGGTAATCCCATTACATACCCCTTATCAAGATTCGTTGCCACGGAATGCAAGCACTGCGCGGTCAGTTGTAATTTCACTATGCCCACTCTGCACAGTGCGAAGTATCATTGCAGGCTTACTCGCTGCATAACTTCTAAAACGAACTGCTTCACCCGCATTCCAACCACCGCCAAACGCACCTGAGCGAATGATGAAGTACGGTAGTAATGTTAACGGGTTCACAGGTGCAAAGTCGTTCAGCGTATCACCTGTTGATATTTGACCTAGGCGACGACCAACACACCTGAACGATGTTGGGGTGGTGAATATCAGCACCCAATCTTCATTGACAGCAGTATCGTTGCGTACCTCAATTGGAAAATCCACTGTGTTCATGTTTGCCGTTGCAGGTGTGCCGTCTAAATCCCAATTGTTAGACCATGCGGTCATGTCGCGCACAGTGCCGATACGAGCTTGCAAATCACCAAGATTCTGAATGCTGGACACATTAGAACCGAGCGGATAGGTGGCACTCAAGGGTGATGCGAGCACCAGTGATGTAGGGTTCACTTCAACAACTAATGCAGTTTCACCAATGGTATCTGTGAGAATAAATGGTGCAGTGAACCCCGTAAAATCACTATTGACAGTCACGACACCCGTTGACTTAACCCATGTATAATGAGTGTCGGTTAACGTCCAAAGTGACTTTCCCTCAGTGTCAGTGATATCAACAAATCGTGCATTTACACGTGCACTGTATGTTTGAGCAGGTACAGGACTGGTGACTAATTGCACCTCAGTGTGTTGTACTGCAATGTTGTTCCACGCTGTGAACGCATTGACTACACCACCGTTTTTAATCCGTAGAGGATTAAGCCCGTAAAGTTCTGGTGGTGGTGACAGTGTGACAGTCTCACTAATGTCATATCGCAGAGTGCTCAGATAAACACGCTGAGTGAATGTAAGTGATACAGTGCCGTTTACTATTGTTCCACTCACGCCAGCACCAGTGACGACACCTGCACTGTTGGCTGACGCACTCAGCAGTGTGTCACTGGTTGTTGAAACTGTAATGTAAAATGTATCGAGGATTGGTGAATCAGATTTCAGAATAAATTCGACTGTCAAATCGCCCGGTGGCGTGACTTCACCGGGTACAGTCTCAACGAGTAGGCAATTATATAAGTATGTAAAATCACCTCTGAAATCGAGGTTTTTAGTGACGACACCTGTAGTGGCATCAATGTAACCAACAATGTTGTTGTTAGATTCAACCAAGGGTATTGCAGTGATATCCAAAGCAGGTGTACGCATGTTAATATTGCTTTTACCATACGTAGTATTGACAAATGTTATTTCACCAAACAATTTATCTTTGACCATCAACCTGTTAGATGGAAATGTGACATTTGAATAGTAAACATCATATTTGTCGTCACTGATATAGCTGGCACCAATACTATAACCAGTAGGCGGGGTGTAACCTGTGAATATCACAGTGACAGTTGTACCAATAACACTAACACTGGCATTCTGAGCCCATGCACCTGAATATTTTACATTCTGTATGGCGTTAGCGTTAAACCAATCTGAGACCAGTAAATCTGATAATTCAAAAATATACGTACTCTGACCTGACACCGATGGCACCGATACAGTTTTATATACCATAGAGGGTATTGCACTTGTACCACCAACCACACCACCCTGAGAATCTTCAACACCCTCAAGTGCGTTACCTGCACTGATTGAAATGGTTTTGACTTTTGGTAGTAACTCAACCGATGTTGATTCAACTGCTAGCACTGCTGAGCTGGCAGCAGCCGTAAGCTTGGTCACACCGTGATATTTAATACCATCATTCTGTGATGTATAGCGCAAATGTGTACAACCCGTTTTACCATTGATTGTTACATCATAATTAGGGGTATCAAATGGTATGGCA
This sequence comes from Shewanella sp. SM74, assembly GCF_025653725.1. NCBI lineage: Bacteria > Pseudomonadati > Pseudomonadota > Gammaproteobacteria > Alteromonadales > Shewanellaceae > Shewanella > Shewanella sp. SM74. Next base: position 14,514 of record NZ_JAKKRZ010000007.1, read on the forward strand.
GGTTTGAAATATACCAACCCACCAGTACCACCTGTCACTGTTCGATGAATTTGGCAGAAATGCTCGAAGCGAGGGTATAGTGCGTCCTCTGCCCCGGGGTACTCTACCGATATCACAATGATTTGCCCCTGAACCAATGTTATATTTTCGTAGAAATCACGACCATTGAACTGGTATATACTCTGTAAATACGGTCTAGGGAATGTATCTTGACCAGCGAGTAACCCGATTAAACGATTGCGGATCAATTGACCTGCACGCACCGATGATTCAAGTATTTCAACCATATCAGTCATACGATCGGCATCACTCAATGTTTCTGATTCAGCTATCAACATGCTGACCAGTTCATCTGTTGGTCTTTGACTGATAAAAATATGACCGTCAAGCAGAATGCTTGTATCAGGTGTGTCTAATGCTGGATAGCATTTCACAATATCAACAGCGGATTGTGAGTGGTCTATATCTGAAATGGCGCGAAACAGTTCATTGAGTTTACCTGACTCAACTGGGATTTTGGTACGTTGCCCACCCGCATCATCGCTTGAGCCCAATTGCTCAGGTTTGAATACTTTTAAATCAGCGCGAGAGATTGCCATAGATAGCCTATAAGGTCAGAAACTTAAGAACCACGTTAGTGAGCTTTTCAAACCCGCCAACTTCGTCAAATAAATCTTCACCCGTTATGGGTGAGCCTGCAGTGTTATCCCAAACCACGTTGTAACTGGCGCCTTCATAGGCCAACGTGAAGGCGGTTAACGTAATGGCGGCATGGGCTTTTAGTTGTTCAAACTCAGTGCGCAGCATCCATCCCGATTTGGTGCCTAACTCCATGGCAATACCGGCTGGGATAATGGTTTGCTGCACCAATGGCGCGCCGTTTAAGGCGCGCTTCATATTGGCCGCAACGCGGGGCGTGTTGTCGCGGTTTAGCCACAGCAAATCCACCGCGATATCGATGCTATCGATGGTTGTCATAGGGACCTTTGATTAATTGGGGCGAATAACAGGATTGGCTAACCGCCAACAGATTGCAGGCGTTTGATCTCGTTCATCAATTCAGTGACGAGGCTGCGCTTCATTTGGGCGTTAAAGGTGCTATTGCCAACCTGCAGTTGCAGCACTTGCATATCTGAAGTGTTAGCCACAGATTGCGTGCTGGTTTGGGTGTTGGCTTGCGTGTTAACGGTAGCAGTTGCTTGAGTTTGAGCCGCGGCCTTAGCAGTCGCAGCACTAGCTTCGGCTTGCTTCTTCGCCTCGGCAGCGCTTTGCTTATCGGCTTCTTGCTGGGTTTTAATTTCAGCGGTACGGAACTCATAAACTTGCTTTAACGTTCGTTCTGCTTCGCGCAAATCGGCAATAAGCTGCTGGTCACCTGTACGTTCAGCAGCAACAAGTTGCTGCTTTAGGTCGGCAACTTGTTCCTGATAGCGGCGTTTTTCTATTTCATCTTGGCGGCCAAGGTAGCCGTCAAGCTCATCCTGCAGCGACTTAAGCGTAGACTCGGCACTATCGCGCAACGAATCCATACGCTGTTTGGCGCTGTCCAGTGCGGAAGTGAGCAAAGACATATCTTGATCATTCACCAGATCAAGCGCTTTAGTTGCCCGTGTTGCACTGTTGATAATACTAAGATTTGCTTTATCAGTATTATCGAGTGCATCCACTAGATTAAGCAGTTCAAGCTTTTGCCGATAATAAGCGCGTTCGGCAACTTTGCCGGCTTTCTCTGTTTCAAGTGCCCAGGTGCGAAGCCCGACAAAATCAACCGTTTTAGCCAACGTGTTATCAAGCTCATAGATAACACCCGTTAACCGCTCTATTTCGTTTTCGACTTGGCCAAGATCACCAAACTCCTTTTTCACGTTCTGCACACCATAAACAATGGTGTTGAAGTAACGCGCAGCACCATCACTTAAGGCTTTAACGTTGTCATAAACGGCGGTACCAATATCGGCAAAGTATTGGGCAATAGACTGCAACCCAATGCCAGCTTGTTCGGCTGACTTTTCTACCGTATCCATGGTATTAGATATGGTGGTACCTATTTCTGTAGAACCTTTTTTTACATTATCAGCCGTTTGTTGAGTGTTATCACCTAGGCCAGATTGGGCATCTTTTAAACGAGAATATTGCGCAATCAGTTTATCGATATCGCCAGCAAGCCCCATAGTCGCAGCTTGCTGCCTCAGGCTAGCCTCAACCTGCCCATCACTTGCTTGACCTACTTTTAACGACGCTTGTTCAGCCTTAAGCGCGGTTTCAGCATATTTTAAAAATGCTTGGTTTAGCTCATTGGTTGACGCAGTGCCATCCTTAGCGCCTTGTTTAACTTGATCAAATGTCTTTTTAGCCTCGGCAGCTTGGTCACGCAAAACCTTAATTGTGGTGATGCCCGCTATTGCCATTGCCAATTCAAAATCATCAGCTGCAGTGGAGGTTTTTTTAACTTCCGTGGTTAGCTGAGATTGCGCCTTTGCCAACTCAGCGGCCGTTTTCTTTGCATTGTCTTGGGCTGTTTTATAGTCCTCAACCGATGCTTCACCCGCAATAAAGGCATCTCGCACTTTAGTCAGTTGATCTTGAGCTAGTTGGTTCTGTTCATTCCTTAGGTCAATAGTTGCCCACATCAATTCCATATTTGACAAAGCAAGCTTAGCTTGTTTATCAAGTTGGTTTTCTTGTACGTCACCTAATCTTAGAGTTGTATTTTCAAGTGCAATTTGTGCTGTTTCAAGCTCAGCCATGCTGGCTGTACCTGAGTTTTTTAATGCAGTGTAATGCTCTTTAGCCGCCTGTTCGCGAGCCTTCCATGCATCCACTTCTTTAGTTGCAGATTCATTGGCTTTTTCGGCCGCTGCCACCGCTTGTTGACTCGCTTCTATCTGTTGCTCAAGCTGGCTTTTAACCGCCGCTTTTATCTTCTCGGCATTATTAACTTGGGTCTGAGTGGTGCTATCCGAGTCTAAACGGATATCCACACCCATTTGTTTAAGTGCAGCGGTTGCATCACGGGAATCTTGCTCGACTTGATCAAGATAAGCCTTAGAGACAGCCTTAAGCGCGTTCGCTTGGGTTTGAAATGTTTGCGCTAACTCATCACCACCAAACACACTAATAACCGTCGCCCAGCCTTGCAGAATGAGGGCGAACACACCACTTATTGCGGCGCCAAATGTAGCTACCACAGAGGTGAAAATATTAAACACTAGCCTTATAGAGCCCGCGACAACATTAAGCCCAGTAGCAAAGGCAGTAATGTTTTCCAGCATGCCTTTAAGGCTTGCGCCGCCATCTTTTAAAATGGCTTTGAAAAAGTCGCTAATATCTTGTGCTGCGGCCTTAATCTTTCCGCTTTGATTTAACTGATCAAAACTCGTGTTAATGTCTTTGAGTAAATCAATCGCCACTTGATAGGCGCCAGAATCAGCAATGATCTGCTTGAATGACTCCCACTTATTCGAGAGAAGATTTAACTGACCACTTAACCGATCAAGACTTAATGCCGCTTGACCATTGGCTTGCTTGCCCATTTCGTCAAACAGTTGTTGCATCACATCACGGCCAAGCTTGCCCGCTTCACTCAGCTTGCCCAGTTGGACGGTATTTTTACCTGTAACTTTTTCCAGCAAATCCCACACAGGAACGCCGCGCTCTACCAGCTGCAGGATTTCTTCACCTTGCAGCTTTTGCTTTGCCCACGCTTGGCCTGTGGCGAGGATGATACCTTCTAGCTTTTCTTGGCTACCGCCTAGCTTAGCGTTGTAATCAACCATCGATTGCAAGGCCCCATTCATGGGGTCGATACCGAAGGTTTTTAACGAGGCGAAAGCTTGCTTAGCACTATCGAGCTGGGTACCTGTGCGGTTAGCAAAATCCTTGATCCACGAAGTTGCTTGCTCGCCACCCGCAATACTGCCCATCATGGAAGTCATTTGCGCACTAAAAGACGCCGCTTTATCGCCTGCGGTAAGGATTGACTTTAGGCTTTCCCATAGGCGATCTACGCCAACATAGGCACCAGCCATGGCAAGCAATGAACCAGTGGCGGCTTTAATGCTACCGCCAAAATCACTCGATGATTTTTTGCTTTCATCGAGCAATTTATTGTGGCGCTCAAGCCGAGTGTTTACGCCCTTTAGCGCGATTTCAGCGGCGGCTTGCTGGGTCTTTAAGTCTTTGCTGGCATCAGCCAGCTTGTTCATATCAATACCGGCTTTATTCAGCACGGTTTGCTGTTTGTCTAACTCAGCCTTATTGCGGCCAAGGCTAGAGCCGAGTTGATTTAACTCAGTGCGCGCGCTTTTAACCTTAAGTGCATACTCGGCCTTTTTCTGACCAGCCTGATCAACTTCGCCACTTAATTGCTTAAACTCAATGCGTTCTTGCTCAAGCTCGGTCGCCAGTTGGTTAGCACTGGTAGCGGTATTTTTTTGCGCCGTTTCGAGTTGTTGTAAATCAGCATTCGCAGCAGCAAGGGCTTGCGCTTGATCTTTACTGGCCTGAGCGCCTTTATCTTGCGTCGCGGTTAAGCGCTCAACCTCAGCACGGGCAGCAGCAAGCTGTTCATCATATTTGCTTAGCTCAGCAACGGTTTGGCTGTATTCAGTTTCAAGCTTACTGGTTGAGGTTGCCGCCTCTTTTTGTGCCTGCTCGAGCTGCTTTAAATTCTGCGCGGCTTGCTTTTGCTCTTTGCTGAATTGTTCGAGCGCGCGCGAGCCATCGATAAAACCCTTTTCGCCTTTAGTGATGGCGGCGGTGAGATCATCAATCGCCTTAATCGCAGCCTGTTGCTGCTTTAAATCATCTAGGCGTTCGTTTAAGACTTCACTTTGGTTTGCTAACTCTTGCAATGCCTTTTCTGATTTAGCCGCCTCACTTGAGAACAAGTCGCGGCCTTGGATGATCAGGTTGATTACTTGATCTTTAAAACTCATGGCATCACCGATTGATAGGAATTAACAAACCAAAATAAAAAGCCCACAACACATGGATCACATGCTGTGGGCTATAGGGGAAAATCTTTCGACTTATGCAGCGCTACGAACGAAGAACTTAGACTTACCCGTGGCAACGATTGACGTATCGGCTAATACTCCGCCTTCAATATCGAAGGATCCGAAGTCTTCGCCGATGAGGTCCATGCCTGCGGTAGGGCTTGGGCTCCACTTGAAGAACTTAAGCACCCAAGGTTTACCTGTGGCATCGTTTACGCCATCAATCACCACAGGCACCACTGCACCGGATTCGGTTAATGCTTGCATCGCGTTACCGGCTTTTTTGGTGTAAGTCACTTTAAGCACTTCACCATCAGTGATATCACCGCTCGATAGCGCACGGATACCGCCTGCACTCACAACGTAGTCAGTATCTTTGACATACGTTGTTGCGGCAGTTGTATTAGTTACAACGGGGTCAACAGTGGTATCAATCATAAAGGCGGTATCGGCTAAGCCGTCCAACACTGCGTTGATGGTTTCAGGTGTAGAAAGCGCACCAGCAGTAAGCACTTCCACCTTGCCACGCAGAGCCATAGCCATGTTGGCGTTGCTAAAATCGTTCATGGTGAAAGATAGTTTTACCGATTTTACCTTGGTAATTTCAGCAGCATTACCGCCACCGCCACGATAGTTTGGTTGGGATTTTGTATCTTGTTCAATGGCAATTTTAACGCCTGAGGCGTTGCCAACATCGCGGCCAGCAACATACACGATGCCTGAGCCGATGTAACTTTCGGTTACTGTTTCACTCATAGTGAGTCTCCAAATTTAACGGTATTAACAAGGGATAGGGTGATAACCGCTAGGCCATGTTTTTCATGGGCTTCGGGCATGATGTACTTGCAGGGCTCAGACTCTTTAAAGCTGATCACCAATGGCAACCAACTTGGTTTCTCGCTATTACGTTCATCTTTATAGAACGCACTGCGAATGGCGCGAACCAAGTTAATGAGATCGGCTGTCGGATTGGTTGACTTGGTTAGATTGATACCCGCTACCACTTGCAGCACTAGATCATCTTTGTATTTATCGATGCCATTTTTGCTATCAAATCCATCGGTATACGGCTGCAAAAAGATAAACTTCTTTTCAGATGCGACCGATTGCACATAAAAACCTTCACGTACAGTGGCGCCGTCAACCAGCGCTAGGCGGTCTAAAATTGCTTGGATCATGGGACTGTCCTTTCGGTATTTATCCTTTAGGCATTAACGATTAGCGTACTGGCCATATTTATTTCGCAGATGAGCAATAATCGGCGGCTCAATATCGTCGCGGATCTTGCTAAAACTGCCTGCCACTGAAGGGCCGTACATCGCTTTTTGTCCTTTAAGCTTGCGCCAACTGTTATCGCCTTTCTGACGTTGGAACATGATTTGATTGCCATTGCGGCCAATCAGGGTAAAGGTGCCTTTAAACCATGTAGGTTGATTGCGCAGCGCACTGATCATGTGACCGTCAGGACGAGAGCCGCCGTTCTTTCCGGTGCGGGTTAACGCTCTGGCAAAACGGGTTAAAGTGCTGGCACGATAACGAGCGGTGATAAAACCTTTTAAACTGCGTGGGTCAAAACTGACAGACAAATGCTGTTCAATGTAACTGCGGGAACGGAAACCATAACGAGCAAATATGGCATCTACAGCCGCCTTTTCACCAAACTTTACGGCGTCCTCAATTGCCCGATTAATCGCTGGCGCTTGTGCATCACGAATGCGGTTAAGTTCCTTTGTTACCGCCTCCATGCCTTCAATCTTTATGCGTGCCATTGGCTAGGCCTCAAGCGGAATATAGATAAAGGTTACGCTGACTGAATCCATGCTTACCCGTTGGGTGAGGCGTCCTTGCTGGGCGCTAATGCCCTCACCTATCGTAAACTCATCACCAGAATTTACCGCCCCTTCGGATTGTAAAAACTCGGCACGACTGATTAGCTCGGGAATATATTCATTAGACGAGGCCGCAATTTCTGCACCGTTATCGTCTAAATTCACCAGGCGAGTAAATGGCGCAGAGCCATCGCTTGGGGTAAAAAGGCACGGATCAGCCAAACGCTGAAACAGCCGCACCATTTTACCCCGCACGCGTTCGGCAAAGTGTTTGCCAACGTTAGGCATTGATCTTCACCCATACGGTGGTTGATGGATTGCCTGCACCCAGCCACGCTTTACCGACTCGCGTATTATCAGTCGCGGTGGCAGTGATCACCTTAGCGGTATCATCCCAATACACATCATCGCCTTGGCCGATATCTGCTGTATTAGCTTTGGGTAATTCAAAAACGCCTTCGGCAACAAACTCGCCAGGTGTGTTAGCAGGGATATTGCTTAAAGCAACGGCCAGCAAAGCGCCGATTAGTAATGCCGCGCCGCTAGTCACAACAACTGTTGGGGTGAACGTGATGGTCTTGCCATCTTGCACATAATTTTTCATGAGAGTGTTCCTATCTTTAAATCAAGACTTAGAAAAATGGCTATCGATTGATAGCCATTTTTAACAGTGGAGATACCAGTTAACTTGCGACAATTACACGCCTGTTGATTTCACCAATCCACGGTAATCAAGTGGAGCCACACCCGCATCGATACGCACTTTGGTGGCTACGCCGTCAACGGTAAAGCCTTGTTGCTGCTCGATGTACGGGGTATCAATACCATCGAGGTAAGCCACTTCGATAGTGTCATTACCTTGTCCAGCAGCTAAGTAGTAAGCCTTATCGCTAACTAATTTCAGACGAGATTCTGAAATCACTTCCGCAAAATCTTGCATTGGATTAGCAATACCTGCGTTGATATCAGCACCTTTTACTGAGCTAGATTTAATGATCTGAGTCAGCGTACGTTTAAGATTAGGTGGACATAAAACAAACTCAGGCATGATGTTTAGTGCCCTTGGCGTTTTACCGCCCGTGGTTTGGCTTTCCATCAACTCAGCCAATACAGCTAAGCTTTCCGCACTGGGTACGCCTGAACCTAAGTTTTTATGCTCTGCATGGAACAGGTTTTTCCCGTCAGCCATCAGCGGGTTGCCTGTTAAGATAGCAAACACTAAATCGCCAATAGTTGCTTTAGCTGCAGCGCCCATTTTTTCAGGGATGGTAGTCAACACCGTCATATCATCATTAATGATACATTGGCGGGTGATAGAGAAAATTTCACCGTAGGTCGCTAGTGCAATATCTGCACCTGTATCACCAAGGGTAATGTATTTATATTCAGCACCTTCACGGACTTTTCGTAAGCTGCCAAACTCTTCCAAACCAACACGTTTAGAGACTTTAAAGTCACTAAGCTGGCCTTTACGGGTAAAGCGCTCAAAACTTTCTTGCGCGGCAGTCCAACCTTTTAACACTGACTTATTAGCCACATCTAACAAGATATTGCCAAAATCACTTGAGCTATGAGTAAACGCTAATGCGACCATTTGCATTTGATTAAGCCCAGCCATGCCGATACCGCGATCACCCAGTGAAGCTCGAGCTAACTCTTTCAAGTTATAGCTGGTATAGCCGTTTGACGCTTCGGCTTTCTCATAACCAGCGCGTGCCATTAAGTGAGCGCGAATCGAGTCACCAACGATATTACCGTTACCCGAGTGGATAATAGTACGGTTTGGCATGGTCGCCGCTGGTGTGGTGTTTTCGCCCAACTTTGCCAAAATGCGGTCTTTGGCAATTTCAGCATTGATGTTGGCATCCGCTAAACACTCATTCTTCAGATCAGCCAATTGCGGGAACGCAGCGAACGCAGCATTAATGCCGGTCATACGCTGAGTATTAAACGCAATCGCAGCCGCTTGAATGGTTGCTGCATCAGGTTGATCAGCAACGTGGGTGGTTGTGGTAACTGCAGCGGCTGGCGCTGTAGTCGTTTGAGTTGTGGTGGCTGCAGTTTGAGTCGCACCGACATTTCCCTGTTGATTTAACAGGATTTGCATAGCTTTAGGCATATTATTAAAGTCCTTCAATCGTTTAAAATCAATTGATGCAGCCATTTGCATCGGTTCAATTACTTCGTCAGCCAACCCAAGGCCAACCGCTTCTTGGGCGGTCAACCAAGTGTCTTCTTTAAAAAACTGTGCAAGCTGTTCGTCACTAAGCTTTCCCGCTGCCTTGTCTTGATAAGCCTTACCCATACTTGAGCGCCACTTATCGAGCAAATCGGCGTACTCGCGTAAATCTTCTGCAGTGCCCACTGCGCCGCCCCAATTGCTGTGGATCATCAAAAAGGCATTTGATGGCATGATCACAGTGTCAAACGCCATGCAGATCACGCTGGCCATTGAAGCTGCAACCGACTCAATACAAATCGACTTTTGGCAAGGCCAGCGGGCGAGGATGTTATAGATAGCCATCCCATCCATAACATCACCACCACCCGATTGGATGTAAGCTTTTAGATGGGTGATTTTGCCCATTGCACGTAAATCGGTAGCGATCTGTTTAGCTGAGAAATCCCAACCAACATCGCCATACATAATCAATTCAGCTACACCGCCAGCGGCAGCTTTCATGCTATAAAAGCCGCGCTTTTCATTACTCTCTGTCTGACTGTTGCCTTGTGGCGCGATCACTGCTGCGCTTGTCAGCATTACGGCGAGCGTTGCTGCCATTCTGGATTTTTTCACTGGTTTGTTCTCCAAGTGTCGGGTCTGGGTCATTGGCCGTGACCATTTGGTTTTCGCGGTTGTATTCCACCTCGCGTTTACGCTGGCGTTTCACTTCCGCAGGATTACGGCCACGGGCTCGCGCCCACTCGGCCTCGGTAGCAGCGTTGCCGGCTATCATCATTTCCCAGCCTTCGGCCTCTTTGCGTGGGTCAATCCATGGCATGGTGGGGCCGTAGTACACGGCATCAAACAAGGTGCGGATGTCGAGATCAGGCGGCAACACTAATGGGTCCTGCTTGTTGAGCATTTCCATTTTTAAGAAGTTGCGGAACACAGGCCGCGACCAACCAGCACAAAACCATTGCTGCATAATGCGGTTCGATTCGTCTTGCTCAACTAGCTCTTGGCGCTGGCTTGAATAACTGCCTTTGTAGTCACGGGAAATACTGGAATAACTGCCACGGCTACCCGCTGCAGCAGCTTTTAATTGCCCATTGCGAAACTCAACTAAGTGCACATTAGGCCGATTAGATTCAATCATCCCGACATCTTCACCGGGCTTTAAATCGTCGAAGGTCATGCCAGGTGCAATAGGAATTTCACGACTTGACGATTCACCACTTTGGTCGTCTTGAAACATAGTCGCATCGCCGCGCTTGATGTAAAACGCCAGCGCAGCGGCAATCCTTGCGGCTACGCGCTCGGATTCTTCATAGTCTTTAATGTCACCAAGGCGGGTTAAAATGCCGTGGAATAGCGACACGCCGCGCAGCTGGTGCAAACGTTTGAACAAGCCCAAGTGCATCATGCTCGATGCAGGTACCGCTTTAGTTTTGTAGCGAAAGCCAACTTGATCCGCTGGGTGATCAAGCAATACGTGATAGTTAACTACTTGGCCCCAGCCGTTCACCTCAAGCCCTTGGCGCACCCGCTTTGCTGGTTCGTTTAACTCGTAGGGGATAAAGTCGGCTTCTAAGGCTTCAATACTGTATTGAGTGCCTTGCTCGTTTGGGTGGCCGAACTTAGGCACTTTACCCATCACATGCTGGCCGAACACATCACCATCACGCAGGGCGCTACGTAACACTAGGCGCTCTAATTCAGGGCGACTAAAGCGACCAGTAACGTCACACTTAAGCGACCATGCACCGAAACGGCGCTGAATATCGTTAGCTAAGTCATCAAGGATTTCACCGCTAATACTGCGCGGCTGCGGTTCGACCACAATCCCTTGCGCACCGATCACCCGTTCTTCCATGCGGTCGAGAATGCCGATACTGAGATCATGATTTTCGTCTAACCAGCGCGCTTGCTCACGCAGGCTTTTACCTGCCGCAAATACCGCTTGGTTAGCGCCGCGACTTTCCTTTTTAGCGCGATGCGTGCGGCTTGGGCTAGCAGCTTCATACCCTTTCAGGTTGCGGTAGCTCATTGCTGCCGCTTCACGCTGTAATGCTAAACGCGGGGCAAATATCGCCAGCGCATCATTGATAATGCTCATGTGTTGCTCCGACTTATATTTTTAGAAGTGCCCTATTAATGCGGCCTTAGTTGTTGAAACTGGCGTACTTAACCCCGCCCTGTGGCCGACTAAAGCCATTTAATCGGCGCTCCCACTCAAGCCGACCTTTGCGGATTTCGCCTAGGTCCTCTGTGGTCATCGTCTTGCCGTTGATCGTGGTTTGCTTGCCTGCCAACACATCAAGCTCAGCCTGAAAGTACGCATCGATCATCAGTTGGCATTGGGTTTTGGTCATGCTGTTATCCTTGGCTTTATTGGCATTAACTACAGCCAACCGCCAGAACTGCCACCACCGCCACCGTTTAGGTAAGCAGCATTCGCATTGGCCTGTTTTGCGGCTTTGGGTTTAGGTTCTTTGGGTTGGTTGCTTGATATGGCGATCGGGGTAACTTTTGAAAGCTTGTCGAGGTTGATGCCGAATTTCTCTATCGCGATATACAGCGCGGCTAGGGCGTAAACGAAACAATCTAGTGCCTCGTTGCGGCGTTTTTGGTTGTCCCATTTATATATGATCCGCCCGTTTTTACGCACTGGCACTTTTCGTTCACTGGTGAGCTGTTGCAGCTCAACGTCATCACATACCGCTTCGTTTAACGGGAAGTGAATTGCACCAGGCTTGCGCACATCAACATCAGGGGCAATCCGCAACATCGACATCAACAACTCTTTGGCGTTGTCGGTACCAACCTCTGTTAAGTAAACGCCTTTAGCTGTTCGCTTACGGGGGAAATTGGCGATCGGCTTGCCGTAAACGTTGGCACCTTTAATGGGTATCACCCGCATCAGCCCAAGTTTTTTACTCATACTGTAGACTTCATCGGTGTAGTTACCGCCTGAGTCCCAACATGTTGTCCCGATATTAAGTATTACCCCATCGGCACGGCTATAGCTTTTAGCGATACGCTCAGCCACTTTGTCTGTTAATACTTGGCTTGCAGGTTCACCATATAAAATAAAGCGGTCGATTAATGCCGCCTCTTTACCTGCGCCCCAGCCCCAAATGCGGCCTTCGTAACGGTCGTCTTGGGTGTCGATACCTGCGGTTAAATACACTACCCAATTAGGCACTTTGCCACTCGGGTACATTTCGCGGCGCTTCGCTAATTCTTCCCACTCTAAGCGCTCGCCGTTGTCGTTATCCCATGGCTGGCCTAGCTTAGTGTTGACGAAAGTCTGCAGCTTTTCTTTATCGCCTTTGGCTTTAAAGAACTCAGTAACCAGTTTCGCCCAGCTGTTGAGCGAGTTATAGGCCGACCAGATATGAATCGAGATATTGGGCGGCGTGGTGATGTCGTTTCCGTCGGCATCATAAAAGTCTAAAAAGTCTTTAGTGTGGATGCCGGTGTTTTCGCATATCCAAACTGCGCTTGGGTGCAGCTCCATATCGTCGAGCTGATTGTTTTCGATGCAGCAACCACAGTGCTCACACAGATAATAGGCTGTGCTTGGGTCGTGCTCACCCTTGGCATTTTTATGCCACTTAATCCCAAAGGGTTCTTCAGGGCCACCCCACTTTAAATCCTGCAGTTCGTCGCAGTGTGGGCAAGGCAAGTTGAACCTAAAATAGTGCGGTGATTCGCTGCAGGCTTTTTCAATCTGGCAGGTACCGAGCACTTTAGGCGTTGAACCGCGAATCGACTTAGGGAACATCGACAGTTCGATACGAGTATCACCAAGCGATGTGGCGTTACCTTCGTGCTCGATGGATTCATCAAAACCCGCTAGCTCATCGTAGATCACATCATCAGTGGAGATTTCGCGATAGTTAGCTGCAGCGGTACCACCGCGCACCATCAGCGTTTTGCCGTTGGTGAAAATCTTATCTTCTAGTGTGCTGTCTTTATGTTTGCGGCCCATCCAAGGTGCAAGCGCGCGCCAAACAGGGATGTCACGAATCGCCGTTTCAACGTGCTTTTTCATGAAGGTTTTGGCTTGACCATCACGAGGTTGATAGATCAACACGTTGCGCTTTTTGTGTTCAATCTTGTAAGCAGCGTTAGCCATCAGCATTTTGGTGTAACCGACACGCGCTGACTTCATTAAGTTAAGCGTGCTGATTTGGTCGTTACCCATGGCATTAAGAATGCCAATTTGAAACGGTAAACTTTCCCACTTGCCCTCGGTGTAAGAGGACTCTGACGACATGTAAAAGTGCTCGTCGGCGTATTGTGAACAGGTGAGCATGGGTGGGCGATAGAACGAACGCAGCCCAGCAGCAACGGCAGCTTTCAGATTTTTAATCTGCGCGGCCGATATACTCATCTAATAAACCCTCAATGCCCTCCGCAAGATCGGCGGCGGTGTTTTGGCTTTTAATCACCTCCGCTTTGATAGCGTCGATTGTGCGTTCTGGAATGTCGGGGAATTTGCGTTTTACCCGTATATGTATTTGATCGAGCACTGGGGCAATTTGCGCAGCAATGCGATTTAGCACAAATGTGGCAAAACTAACTTCAACCACTTCTTTGAGGTCTTTTTCGTTTTTAATCTCCTGCCCAACTGCTTGGGCTCGGATTAAGCGCCAGCGTTCGTAGTCCATATCTGGCTTATCGGGATCATCTTCATCGGGTTTAGTGATGGTTTTTTTACGCTCGTTGGCAACTCTGTTACCCACCACATCGGCCATTTTGTATAAACACTCACGGCCGCGCTTGCTGTGCACTGGCACTTCCCATTTATCAAACGCTTGGGTACTTATCTCAAGGCTTTTGCATAGGTCGGTTTTATTCAGTAGAACAGGCTCGGGGATCGGTGGTTGAATGCGGGCCATTAGGATGCTCCACTTGTTTTAGCTGGGCGGCTTTCAGTTGCATGTCGGCAGCGTGAAGTTCTTGTTTGCGCTTTTCGTCTTTTAGTTCTTGGCGGCACTCGCGGCGACGACGGGATTCTTGATAAGCCATGTTCCCCAAATACGTGAGGAAGGCGAGCAATACACCAACGAGGATCCCCACATTATTCATAGTAAAAGCACCTCCCAATGTGCTCATTAGTGACGATATATACGCGCTGAACGTGAGCCCTTTTTGGGTGGCAACATCATTAATGTATGGATTGTTCATGCTGTTTTTCCGTTCGCCATGTTTCGATGTTATGCAAATCGGTATCGCATTTGGTGATCACGGCTAAGAGTTGAATGATGCAATCGGGCAGATCGGCATTAGCATCTGAACTACATTCGGCTGGCAGGCACTGGCTCATTAATGATTGCGGCGGTAACACATATTGGGTCTGCTTGGTGACTACGGTGCGCGCAATAGGCGGCTTGCTTGAGCAGCCGCTTAACATCATCAGGCACAGCAGTATTAGCCCAACTTCGGGTTTGTTCATTGGCTGAGGTCCTTAGTTTTTTAATGGCTTCTCGCTGATCAGCAAGCTGGCGATCAATCTCGGCCTTAACTTTATCGGCTTTTTCATTGAGCGCTAAGGCAAAGGCGTAATCCTTAGCGAGCCTGTCACGCTCGATGGTCTGCGCTTGCAGTTCATCGGTGACAACCGAGAGATCATCTTGCAGCATGCGGTGGTTAACGGCGGCCGTTTCGAGCCGCGAGCTTTTTAACGCGAGGTCAGCTTTAACGGCGGTAAGACTAATGCCAAGTAGCGCTATCACTATGATGAGCGCTGCGATTAAATATAGGTGCAGCGAGCCAGTGGCATTAATGATTTTGTTCCACATATAAATCCTTTAAGCAGATTTTACGTTCTTCTTTGCGGCGTTCGACTAAGCCAGGCAACTTGATATCAGCGGCATAGACAAAACCATTACAGCCGTGTTTACCGCATGCATCGGTGAGCTGGTGACAAGCGGCCACCCGTTCGCCGCGCAGTAACAGCTTGCGCAAGGTGGAGGTTTGAAAGTTACCCGCACCAAAGTTGTAAATCAGACTGAGGTAAGCAGCGTGTTCACCTTCAGTAAGTTGCACCGGATACGTTAGCCGCCGCAGCTGGCGATCAGCTTTGCCTAAATCCTTGGCGTACATTTCAATGCATTGCTGCTCGCTAAAAAATTGGTTGAGCTCAAGCTCAGGACCAGTGTGCCCAAAGCAAGCGGTGATAATATCCACAGGATCCAGATAGGTATGCAGAATGGGCTCGCCGTTCGGCGCTTCGGTGGGAGCAATCAAATTAGCCCCCGCCAGCGCGACAGCAGAAGAAAGCCCCAGTGCCATGAGCTTTTGCTTTAATGACATGGGTCAGTCTCCTTTAAAATGAGGTTAGCCTTAGCGCGGCCAACGGTTAGGTCAACGGTGAGGTAGCCGCCTCTAACAGCTGATGTTTTTAGTGTCTTTCAACGTCCGAGGAGGTATTGATAAAACCTCGGCAACACATACCCACCACGACCACCATTGCAGCGGCCGCTTTTGTTCAGCGGGGGTTGGTCTACACAGAAATACTTTGGCGCTACTGATGCACTAACGGGGCGCGAACCCGACCTGCGTCATGCCGTTATCTTTTCAAGATCGGCCACCTTTCGCTGACTGCGTTGCAATGCGAACTCTCTTTTGCGGTTACACCTGTGAGAAATCAGGCGGCTTAGTAATGGTCCTCACCATTACCACGCAAACCAATAAGCGCTACTTCATGATCAATCCCCTCTTGAAAGACAATCTCTAAGCTCAGTTTTTTAGCTAACGCATACTCCGCTTTGGCACCGTCTGAACTAGCCCAGTTGTCGAGCAAATAGATTCGGTCGCAACACATCAACATCGGCAAACAAATCGACATGTATTCAGCCTGCGTTAAACCATCAGGCAGCGTTGCAGGATTTAACACCACATGCCCAAGCGCACGCTGAACATCGGCAGCCAAATGAAACTCAGGGCGATTGCAATCAATCAACCCAGACATAGGGCCAGCGATATAAACCTTTTTGCGCAAAGAGACACGAGCCATAAATACACCAAATAAAAAGGGCTCCAAACGGAGCCCTTTGAGCGGGAGAGAGTGCAGCCTAGAAACGAAGCTTTAGTAAGCGTATATAAATGTACTCGATTTTAATGGCCTTGAAAGCGCCAAAAGTGACGCTAAAAGCGACAAAAGTGGCGCTGACAAATTTGTAAAGGTGTGATATGTGAAAACTTAATCACATGATTCTTATTGATTTACTTATCACTTAACTGATTTGAATATAAAACCATTCACCTAGCTTTATATTTTTACTTATCACTTAACTGATTTAGTCGTTTAAATAGATTAAGAACACAAGGCATCAAAACCATTTTCCCGAGGCCAAGAAAATGGTCATCACGTAAAAAGCACATAGGTGAAAACGAGATGATCGGAAGATCAAAAAACGATCTAGCAAAGTTGGTATATACAGTCGTACAAACAGCCCATCAAATACGACCAGAATAACGATAGTAAATTTACATATAAATCATAAAGATAGGTTAAATATTTGTTGCGAATAATTCTTTAGATTAAAAGCGTCTCATAAAACAACAACCAACCTCCTAAAAATTCTCATATGTAGTGAAGCACTGCGCGTCACTGCCCCCGCAGTGAAGGCGGCCGGAAGGACCCGCGATCATCCCTGACCGCAACTGATAACAGTTATCAATACCGCGCCTTGGTCGAGCATGGCCTTGCCTTGGCTGGCTTGCGGTTGAAGCTGCGAAACATCTTCCCCCTCGGAGCAGTAAACCCTTTGTAATAAAAATTTTTCAGCATCCATTGCTCTGCAGGCAGTTGTCTGAGCGTAAACTGAATCGAACAAGATGCGACTAGATTGCTCAAAAGAGTGCCTTCTGTTGCCTCAAAACGCTTGTCAAACCCATTACGTGTTACGTGAAAGCATTGTGCATCTGCTTGCTGGCTACTTGGTGGTTGATGGCTAACCAGCCCGCCCACCTTCACCCACTCCTTACCATCACTCCCCAAAAGCGAAATATTACAGTTAGTGCCAATAAACACTCGCTTAGTTTCTTGTTGTACGTTATCCATCACTCACCTCACTTTGCTAATTGGATTTCTGCTCGTCTAAGCCAGTAGATATAAGACTTCTTACTATCGAACCCCATCAATGCCCACTGACCTTTGCACACGTAACAGGTGCGGATTGCGCGCTTGCAATCAATGGATAACACATTGATGATTAAATCAAACTGTGCCACATGCTTGGGTACATCAGGCTCATGAGCGACTGAGCAGCCATACACTTGCACCTCGCCGAACTTATCGCATGCACTACGAGTGGCGAAGCCCTTGCCGAGTTCTTGGAATGCCCAATACCGCCCCCAGGCATTGAGCCCTGCACGAAGGGCTTTCATGTTAATAACTTGCTCTTGCGCATCACATAACCGCATTCGCCACCTCCGTGATCTGGTCTATCGATAAATGAAATACATCATCCACTATTGAGCGCAGGTGGTTATAAGGCACGTTGCTCTTGCCATTCTCCCAACGCTGATACGTTCTGCGGCTTACCCCGTAAAACTCAGCCACTTCGTCCTGAGAAAGCCCCTTAATCGCCCTACCTGTTTTTAGAATTTGTGCAGCTGGATGACTCATAAAACCACCTTAATTTGTGCCATTGCATACTCTTCTGAGGCTGATGCAACGATCATCACAGCCACCCACTCACACCAAGGGTTTGAACACTCCCAACATCCACAGGCGATCTAGGGATTATCTCGGGCGCAACCTCACTAAAACCGAGCGAAATTAAATGAGCGTGATATGCATCAAGCGCACTCAACATGCCCTTATCCAACGTCGAATGAACATAGGTACGCAAAAGCACAGGCAGGGCATGATTAAGCAACCGCTCACCCACCATAGTATCGACACCCATGTCCTGAATAATCGTGCGGCAAAGCTTGCGCAAATCATGCGAGGTAAACTCTTTAAACCGAATCGTCTCACTCCAATAATGCGCAGTGCGCTGGCTAATAGCCCCCACATCACCCGCAAACAAAAACGCCCGCTTACCCACATTTTTAAGCTGCCACTGAAAATAATGCTGAATAAGCGCCTTAGCTGTAGGCGTTAACGGTAGCCGGTGCTCTTGGCGGTTCTTGGCGTTCGCTGCAGGAATAAACCAATACTCACCCGCAAAATGCTCCCATCGTGCCAAACGGGTTTCACCAATGCGGGTACCGAACATCAGCATCAGCATAAACAGCATCGCAACAGGCATCAGCGCATCACGCAAAGCGATGAACAACGGGCCTAAGTCAGACTCCATCAAGCGCGTATCAGGCTTAGGTGATATGGTTAAACTCATCGTCACTCGATACCCCATCAACGGATTAAGCAATAACAACCTAAAATCAGCGGCCAAACTCAAGGCCCGCTTAAGCACATTCACACACAAACGGATGTAATGCGGCGCATAACCCTCATTCAGCATCACCTTCACTAATGCACTATCAACCAGCAAAAACGACAACTCAGCCAAGGCCAGATCACCCAATTTAGGCAACAGCTGCTTACTCATAATCGACTTACAGTTATCGCGCCAGCTCTGGCTTAAGGTCGTATTACCCTCTAAATGATTGCGATACCAAACCAGCAAATCAGTCACAGTCGCAAACTCACCGCGCAACACATCGGCGCCAGCACTGCGCTTAGCCAACATCACAGGTAAATCCGCTAAAAACGTCTTAATGCACATGCTTGGCCACACGCCTTGCTTCTTCCAAACCGTTTTATCACCCTCATTAATCACCAAATGCACACTCGCCTTAGACCTATCTGCCGTTGCCCGTAAACGCAGCTCAGGAAACTGTGGATCACGAAAATCCCGCGTCAAACCGCCACGTAACCAACGGCGCAGCGATGCCTCGTTCAACTTACCCACCTCAACCCCGCTCGATGGCTTAACCATAATCACGCCTCCAATCGATATTCAAACGTATGCCTAGTGCCGTCACGCAGCCGCTTACAGCGCTTATCCAGCGGCATATCCCTAAAACGCGCACTTAACGCAGTTTCGCTATCAAACTTACCAAAGCGGGTTAAACACTCCTGCTGGATTTCAAACAAGGTCCAATAACGATTACCCGTGATGATCTTCTGCAACCGTTGCAACTGAGTTAATGGTTTAGTTGACATAATTAAGCCCCCTTGCCGCGAAAACTCGGCCAATCAAACTTAACTGCCACAGTAGCCGCATCAAGCAGACGCTCATAAGCCCGCTCACCCAACACCTTTTGCAACTCAGCAGTATCCAAATTAGTGATAAACCCTGTCGATTTAAGGCCGTATAAGCGCTTATCGATGATCCGCGTTAACCACAGCATTTCGTCAACACTGCCGCGCTGTAATCCAATCTCATCGATGATCAACAACTCAGGTCGCATAAATTCAGCAATCAAACGTTCCTCACTCAGCGAACGGTCGTTATAGCTCTCACGTACCCGCGCAAATAAATCCATCACACTCAACAACACAACAGAGTGATGCCTTGCCATCAACGCATTGGCGATCGCCGCAGCCAAATGGTTTTTCCCCGTGCCAGGCGTACCGATAAACAAAAAACCCTTACCCACCGCCGACAACTCAACAAACTTCTCCACAAACCGCTTAGCAACATCAAGCGCCTTACGCTGATCAGCACGTTCAACCTTATAATTTTCAAAGGAACAACTTAAAAAATGCGCATTTAGGCCACTCTTGCCAAACAAAGCATTATTCAAACGTCGTCTATGCTCATCCGACTTGATCACCTCATCACGGCGTTGTAACTCGCGGATTTTTTGACGATGAACCTCAGGCGGATCAGGCTGAATATGCTTAGGTGCCCCTAATCTTTTTAATAACTTACTCACTTCGCTGCTCATATCCATCATCGTCACAGCTCCGTATTAAAAAAGTCGCCAATCGAATCAAAACGCCCGCCAGTCTCACTGTGCACCGCAATACCCAAATGCGCACAGGCAGCCTTAGGCAACGGTGTTAGCCAATGGCGTTCGCGGATAAACTTGGTAATACCCAACACAAACTGGCCGTTAGCACTAAAGCCCCAACTCGGTTCAACAGCCACCGCGTTCTTCAGCCACTCAACCGCCAACACACAATCTTGGTCAGTCAGCTTTTCAGACTTCCACGCTTTCCACGCAGCAGCATCCGAACCGCCTTTGCGGTGGGCTGGATATGCTTTGAAAAACGCATTGAAAACCGACTTAGCACTCGTTGTAGGACAAGAGTCTTTTAAAGGATCAATGATAGATTCAAGATTGATAGATTCTGGGTGAACCTGATTCACTAGGGGTAGTGAATCAGGTTCACTAGCTGGTGAATTTAATTCACTAGGGGGTAGTGAATCAAATTCACCCGATGAACTTAATTCACTCACTGTTTTTAACTGTGGAAAGCTAAAATTAATATGAAAAATATTAGTCGAATTGCCCTTTTCTCCTGCGCGATACTCACGCCGTAAAAATCCATCTTCCTCAAGCTTTTTGACATGAGCCATCACACTGCGACGAGTGATTTCACACTGTTCAGCAATAGATTTATAACTCGGCCAGCACTCGCCCTGATCATTTGCGTTATCCGCCAATTTAATCAGCACCAGCTTACGCAGTGGATTACCTACCTTGGCCTTCATCGCCTTAACCATCAATTCCATGCTCATAAGCCACCACCAAGCATAAAATTGACTAAAACAAAATAAATACCTAACATGATCATGCCTCTCAAGGTATTAACCCCGTATCGTCGCCAAACAACAGCGGGGTTTCTTATTTAAAAAATCTAAGCGCAAAGGAATTGCCATGACTAAAGCCACCCGCACGACAGAACACTACGAACAAAGCAAAAAACTCTATGAAGAGCTTGGTAAGCAAGCCTACTCACTCGACGTATTTGGTGACGCACTGGCCGAACGCGAAAAATATAAAGGAGTGACAGGCATAGACGCTGTGCACCTGTATATCTGCTTAAAATTTTGTTGGAAGCCAAGCGATGTTCGAGCGATGACCGAGCAAGATCTTCGATTCTTACTGACTCAAGAAATGCACAATTGGACTTTGCCAAAAGAAGCGCGCGTGTAGACTCACAATCCGTTGTCTCGGCCTGTGATTTTAAACAGGCCGCTTTACAGCGCAGGATGGTAATATCACTACGAACCATCGGTTCTAAATCATCCAAACACTTATCACTTAACTGATTTTGATTAGTCATATCGCACCTCAAATCAATCATTAAATTTACAACCCGCGTCATAAAGTCGCTCGCAAATCGCCTCTGCACTGGTAGTCGGTGCGTTTCTAGCAATCTTAGCCATACGCTTAATCATTTGGGCTCGATGTAACTGCTCAAACGCCTCACGCTCCTCAGGGGTTTCAATCAAAACCTCATCGAAATAGCTCATCGTTTCGCTCTCCGCTGTTCACGTTCAAAATCATCGCGGCAATCGGCATCACAAAACACCACGCCATCAACCGGAGCCTCACACCAATGGCACATGCCAGTAACGGCTCTAGGCGCAGGCAAATCACGCTTAGCCAATGCAATATTCAAATGCAAATCGGCCAACTTGTTTGCATCATCAACGTTATCCGACATCAGCCCACCTGCTCGCTTTTGCGCAACTCAATAGAAGACGACTTATCAGCACAACCGGAACGCGCCAAAAACGGATAAGCCAACTCAAGTGCCGCCATGCTCATCTGAGTTGTCGCCGCCGACTCTTTTAACTCACGGTGCGCCACCACTAACTGCTCACGGCTTGGCTCAGTCCCTAAATGAATCACTGCCACTTGTGCCTCGCTGTTTTCCTTAGTCAAAATAGCAGCCATATCAACCACTTTAAGCACATGACCATCACGCATAGAGTCAGCAATCACAGTCACACCAGTACAACCAAACACATCATTCAAATACTGCACCCGCAAATGTTCAGGTAATGCCGCCACTAACGCCTGTTCAACATGAAACAAGCGCTCAGCTTGTGGATGTTGCCCTTCGTACTGACCCAACCAACGGAACAGCTTTTGCGCATTAACCCGGGCATCGTTGTGCACATCATCAGTGTGAGCAAAGCTAATGCCCTCAGTGGCTAACACTTCATTCAAGCCAAGGCGATCAACCGCAGCCACAAAATCCATCGCCAACGCAAACCGATTCATTTTCGGCAGTTCTAACACACGGTGAATAGACTTCATTAATAGATTCAAACGACTAACATTCATACGTGAATTGGTTTTCATGCTAAATACCCTCTCTCTGCTAATGTAAAACAAGTTAAGCGGCCTGCTCTGGATTGGCTAACTGCAACGCAGTCGCCTTCAGTTGACCACCCGTTAAACGCTCAATTTGAAAAGCGCGAAGCTCAGGAACGTCATCACCCCATTGGGAAACTGAGGCAGGATTAATCCCAAGCGCTTTGGCTAATTTCGATTGAGAACCATAAAATTTCACCGCTTCTTCTTTAGTCATAGGTAGGTTTCCACACCATAAAAATAAGTTTACTTACGATATAAAGAAAGGAAACTTTTGTCAACTGAAGATAAGATCACTTACATGAAAACACTCGGTCAGCGCATACGCGAAAAGCGTAAAGATTTAGGTATTACCCAAAAAGCACTAGGTGCTTTAGTTGGGGTTTCTGCTGTTGCTGTTACACAGTGGGAAAAAGATGAAACTGCACCAAAAGGCGCAAACTTATTCACTTTGGCCAAATCATTAAAATGTGATTTAAGTTGGCTTCTAAATGGTGAGGTGGCTACAAAGCCTGAGTCGAATGCTGAATGGGCTGGCGGCTTTGAAACATGGGACAGTAATACCCCATTAGGTGATGATGAAGTGGAGATACCCTTTTACATGGAGGTAGAACTTGCCGCTGGTGCAGGAATAGCAGAAGCGGGGGAATACTATGGCCCCAAGCTGCGCTTTGCTAAATCAACCCTTAGGGGGCAAGGAGTCAGCACACCTGATGCCGTATGCGTAAAAGTGGCAGGTAACAGCATGGAACCCGTATTACCCCACGGTTCAACCGTTGGAGTAGACACCTCTAAAGTTGATATTATCGACGGCAAAATGTACGCCATTAACCACGACGGCATGTTGCGCGTAAAAATGCTTTATAAGTTACCAGGGGGCGGATTGCGCCTACGCAGCTACAACACAGAAGAATGGCCAGACGAACATCTGGACACTGAAAAACTAAAACACATCAAGATCATCGGTAAAGTGTTTTGGTACTCGGTATTAATTTAGTCTGCACGTACAACCAATGTAATATGGTGGAGCTGTTTTTATTGACGCTAAAGGCATTGTTTTAATATTTTTACTTTTGCATGAATCACATCTGTTAATGCCTAACTTATTTCTGCTATTGTAACCAAAATCTTTTAAATTACGCTCAGCAATAAAAAACGTGTTAATAATCATCTTTGACTTTATTATGTTGAAATCATAACAGTCCTGTAGCACTTTCCCATTTTCTAAATTTAAACAAAAAAGATTCTCGCAAGGCCATTTTTTAAATAAACGCTCTTTGAATTCAGGGTGGTTAATAGCAAACTCATGCGCTTTATTCACTCGATGTAACTTTTCAGTGAGCACATCATTAAACATCTCATTTACATCTTTTACTCTTAGCATTTCTACAAGTTTTGTAAGGCTGATATCATCACCTCTTACCGCGAAGTCATCCCTAACCGCTCTATGCCATTTATCATAGTAAACATCATCTTCATCATCAACAACATGAACACCGTTAAACTTATACCTATCCATTAAAAACTTTAAGTAATAACAATCTTCAACAAAATTAGGTGATTTAATAAAATCTGTAATTTTTTCTATTTCTTTATCTTCAAATTTAAAATCTGGCAATTTAAACATTTCTAAGCAGATTTTTTTATTCTTTAAAAATTCATGCTCATTTAATTCGGTTTTCAATTCTTGATAATCCATAAGATCACAATGTGCATCAGTAAAAAACAAGTCAAAAGTAGTACACTTTACTTTGTGAACGATAAATAAATAACAAAGGATATAAACTGATTTGTAATTGCTTTCATACTCATCATAAAATGGAGCATCATCTAGCACCTTTCTAATAAGATTGGCAACCTCAAGATCGACATTAGAAAAAACAAATTCAAAAGGTGCGCCTTTGTTTAATATCACCTGTTCATTGACCGCCACAACATCACTACCTTCGATACCAAATGGCACATAATCATCAGCGTCTACTTTATCGCATGGTTTTTTCTGCTCTATAGTGCGTTGTTTGACCTCGTTCTCTGCCCATTCAGAAGCTTTCCTCCATAAATGCGCGATAAGAAAAAACAACAGCAACAAAGCCCACACCCAAAATACAATCGCAAAACCCATAAACCCTCCTTAGTTCAATGCCTTAATTTATATCACCCCTTGCTGTAAAAATCACCAAAATAAAAATAACCAAAAATAAGCAAACTTTTTATTGACCACAAAAGTAAGTTGTCTTATCTTTATCCCTGTACCCACTACCTAGGAACACGGAAATGATTCTATCAAAAGTTCAAACATCACCTAAGCAACGCACTGAGTTTCGTCTACTGGTTGCCATTCGCTTTGCTTGCCTCATGGCAATCGCCAAGGGCCACACCAACCCAATGGATTGCCAACGAGTGCAAGCGCGCTGCGCAGAGCTCACTAAGCACTTTGCTTACAACCACCCTAGCCCAGCCTTTCACAGCCAGTTCATCGGCCACGCTGGCGAACTTGGCCCCAGCTTTTGCTTGCGCTTCACCGAACCCAAGCAAGGCCTGTACGGCTCAGTGATGGTTTGGAGCAATGAAACTGCCCCAACCAACGTGCACCAACTCAGTTTGAGCAGAGCTTAAATGAACGCGGCCATGGAACATTGCGACAAGCAAATCGCTGAATGTGAACAGTTGCGCAGCATCTATCCACAAGAAACCGCAACTTTCGAGCGACTGATCAAAGGCTGGCAGCGCACTCAACAACAACTGCAACAGCTAGCCCTAAAGCAAGCAGCAGAGCAAGCCACAGCGGAGCAAATAGCATGAACACAGCATTTTTACTTATGGCCCAGCTCAATAAAGCCATCGTGCCACTAGATGAAATCAGCGATGAATATCTCGGCTTGGCGCCACGTACCGCCCAAAACTACGCCAAAGCAGGCAAATTACCCTTCCCCGCGTTTCGCAGTGGTAAGGGGAATAAAGCCCCTTGGTTAGTCAACGTCAACGACCTTGCCGCCTACCTCGACAAGCAACGCGACGCAGCAGCAAAAGACCAAGTTAACAACCGCGCAGCGTAAGCAGCGAACAAAAAGAGGGAGTCCACCATGTTCTTCGTATACGGCGTGTCCATGACCATAGCTAAAAAAGAAGCGGCTAAAAAGTGCAGCCTATACGAAGGCGTACAGCCGAAGCGTCGCGCACTCAGCCCAGCGGAATACCAAGCCAAGCTGGATGAAATGGCAAAGGCCAAGTTTGAAACCATGAAGCCACAAAAGCTGTCGCACTCGCTCTCAACGCCTTCGCTCTGCGCGCAATACATTGAGCTAGCAAAAAAAACAGGACCAATGCCGCGACCTGCATGTTCGTTATCGCAAACCCACGGGCAAGGTTAACCCCAAGACCAAGAAAGAAATTATCTCTTGGCAAGTCTACAACGGCGAAATCGCCGCGTAACACAACCCTAAGTGCAGTGAAAACAGAGCAGAGAGCAGCCATGAAAATCATATTCAACAACAAGTATTTAGCCATGTTAGCCGCATTTGCAGCCAAGCAAGACGTACGCTATTACCTCAACGGCTTTCACGTAAAGCCGCACCCTGAAAAGGGCGTAATCCTCACCGCCACCGACGGCCATACACTCGTTACCATTCACGATGCTGATGGCATTAGCGACGGCGAATACATCTTCCCAATCAGCAAAGCACTGTTATCAGCTGCAAATGGAAAGCAAGTTCCGTCATACAGGATGCCGACTAAAAACGTGGTGATCATCGACGGCATCGCCATGGTAACGGGTATTGATGATATTCAAGATTGGCTAAATGACTTTGACGATATCAATGAATGGGCCGCGAGAACATTTGTTACATACCTTGAATTTATCAACCCAATAGACGCCCAATATCCTAATGCTGGTCGCTTATTCGATCGCCTCAACAAACCTAAATCTGTTAGTCAAATCGCCATCAACCCTGAGCTTTTTAGCCGCCTAATAAAGCTAAAACACAACCAGTTAGCCGGTGCCAATCTTTGTTTTTATGGTTCTGACTCTGCAGCTGTAGCAGTAATGGGTGCCCAACGTGAAATCGTCGTCATGATGATGCCCATGCGACTCGATGAATCAGACCGCACAAACCACCTGCGTTTGTTCATCACTGCGGCCGTCAGCAACCCGCAAAATCGAAACCATCAAACAACACACCAACCACCGCCGCAGAACAATCAAGCGCCGCGTAAGCACGTTATTCACGAAAGAAGGAATAGAGCATGTCACAACGTATCGAATGCAGTCGTCGCACCTGCCGCTGGACTGGTAATTACTCAACAGCATCAAAGCGTGATGAAGGGTGCATGCAAACTTTCATTTGCCCTAAATATCATTGCGACACTTTTTATGACTTACCAGAGCCGATCATTACCGAGCGCGTAGAACACGCTAACGCCCTCATCAAAGTCTTATCTGAGCATGGCCGTAAATTCTTCGAGCACAAAGGCGCTTTAGCAACACTTGAGCTGGATAAAAACGGCAAGGTTTGGGTGGTTGATGAATATACCAAAGCTCGGGTTTACACCCACTACCGAGGTCAGTGGAGCGGGTTTAACCACGGCGGGACATTACGCGATTTAGTCTGTGCCATGCGTGACTACATCGTAAAAGGCAAACAACTTTCGATTGAATGGATAGCGCCTACTCGTTGGAACCCTGAGAACGGCGACATTTGGGGTTATGGAAAAGAAGCCGCTACCGCTGTTCGTGCCGCAGCCGCACAACTGCCAATCATCAAGCAAGGAGAGCAAGCATGAGCCAGCTAATCGAAGTCCCCGCATTCCTGCTTGAAATGTCGCAGCAAATGCACCAGCAGCATAACCGCTGCACTGCAGAACCAATGTGGCAAGTAAGGTTTAAAAAATACCTAATCACTGATGAAGGTTACAACGACCATCACTGGGAGATTGTCGATACTGAGGATGGCGACATCCTTTATCACTCGCTAATTTGTGATAAGACGGCGCTGGCTAATTGGTTGGCTGATAATGACCACGAATGGTGCAGAACGTGGTTATTCGATAACGACATAATCGAAATTTATCATGATGTAGTCAAATCATTCGACGAGGTATTCACTCAAGCATTTATCGAAGATTTCGATGTTGAAGATAACTATGACGAATTGCCTGAACAGCTTAAAAAGTTTCACCTGCAAGAAACTGAAGAAGTCGTAAAAACCTGCCTGACAGAAGCCGATGCACTGGCCTTTATTGCGCGCAAGCAACACGACTATCCAAAGCTTTACACCTACGTCGAATCAATGGTGTTTTGCCCTCAAATGATTGAGCTACGCAACTGGATCATGTCACTGACTAAACCAGAGGCGGCAGCATGACTAAAACCGCCACACGCGAAATGCTCTACTTACTCGCTGGCAGTGAGTCAGAGCGCAAACTCGACTTACTGCTATCGCTAACGCGCATTACATCCGAGCCCACTATTGCCGCCCTAAAGCTGCATTACACCACAGGCTTGGAACCAGAACGCTGCGCCGCTCGCCACTTTATCGAGCTATCAAACCTGATGCGCGCCACAACCACGCTCAACAACACTATGGGCGTTGTTGAAGCCATCAAAGAAATCGACTGGGAAAAACACCTAGCCAAACTTGCCGCAGCCAATGTGCGCATCGCACAGCTAGAAACACAATTAGCCAGTTATCAGTTAACTGATTCAATCCCACAGGAGCAAGTTGCATGAGCGTCAACAGCCAATACGCCAGCGCCCTGCGCGAACTCAAAACCAAACAAGCCCACTTGCTGGAAGAAGTCGGTGATCAATGGCGCACACCTGAAGATTTGTTTTGGGGGATTAATGCTGTCTTTGGCCCATTCGACATGGACCTATTTACAGACGGAGATAACGCCCACTGTGCGCGCTACTACACCGCAGAAGATAACGCGCTCACCCAAGATTGGACGGCAGACCTAAACGGCGGCAAAGGCTTTGCCAACCCACCTTACTCTCGCCCATGTAAAGACGAAGATGGCAACGACATGACGGGCATGATCACCATCATGAACAAAGCCAAAACTGAGCGCGACCAAGGGGCAAAGCTGGCGTTCTTAATCCGTGGCGTTCCGTCCGAAACATGGTGGCCAGAACTGGCAGATCACATCTGTTTCATCAAAGGTCGTGTGGGTTTCAAACTACCTGATTGGTTTATACCAGCCAATGACAAACAAAAAGCCAGCAGTGCCGGCTTCGCGGGTGCGATTGCCATTTTTGATAAAGAGTGGCGCGGCGGTCCTATCAGCTACATTCACCGCGACAGCCTCCGCGCTCAAGGTAAAAAGCTGCTCGATATGGTTGAAGCCGCAGCCGAGAAAAAAGCCGCAACTTACATCACTGGGACCATTGAAACGCGCCCAGAGACTGCAGTACAAGGCGAGCCAATCATTGCGCCTCAAGTCAGTGCACAGATTGATATCGAGGAACAAATAGCGAAGGTGCTAGCTGAGCCAGCTAATAGCGTATGGCCGATTGAAGTGCTCACTTTAGTAGAGCAAGCATTCAATACTAACCCCAATACTAAAACCGAGTTGCGCCAGCAAATGCTATGCGAGCGAGTAAACCAGCGCTTACTCAATAACGTCCTTAAACACGACATTATCGCCGAGCTTAACAGCATGCTCACTCGTTGCGAGCGCGTGGAGGATGCAGCATGAAATCAACCACTCAATTCAAGCTGAATCCTGTTAATGATCTGGCGCTTAAGCATGCAGGTGAAATGTCAGTAAAAGACATTTGCACTCAGTACGGCATAAGTGAAAAACAGATAAGAGCAGCAGCCAGATACAGGGGCATATCACTGGCATTTGATAAACCCGTAGCGACTAAAAAGCCATGGACAGATCAAGAAATCAGGCAGCTACATGTTTTATCAGTCACGCATACATCAGCTGCAATAGCGCAGAGACTCGGCAGAACGGAGCACTCAGTTAAGGGGAAAGCCTACTCACTTGGCATCAACTTTATGAAAGTTGGCGAGCATAGCCCATTAGCCAAGCACTCAAATCACGATATTGAACTGTGTCGCCAGCTGCATGAAGAAGGTTTACGTCCGTTCCAAATCGCCGAAAAGATGGAAATTGAAATAAGCCATCTATGCCGAGTTTTAAAGTTTGAAGCACGCTACCGCGAAATAGGAGTGATGGCATGAGAGGCTTAATCGTAGATAACTTCGCAGGTGGTGGCGGTGCTTCCACTGGCATGGGCTGGGCAATCGGTCGCAGCATCGATATCGCTATCAATCACGACCCTGACGCCATTGCGATGCACTCAGTTAATCACCCTGACACCTTGCACTATTGCGAGTCGGTATTTGATATCGACCCAGTGCAAGCGACTGCAGGTAAGCCGGTTGCGCTGGCGTGGTTCTCACCAGACTGCAAACACTTCTCAAAAGCCAAAGGTAGCAAGCCAGTCAATAAAGAGATTCGCGGCTTAGCGTGGGTAACGGTTCGCTGGGCGATGAAGGTACGGCCTCGCGTGATGATGCTTGAGAATGTCGAGGAATTTAAAACGTGGGGGCCATTGATAGGAATAGATACAAAAGACCAACGCCCTGACCCAGATAGAAAAGGCGAAACCTTTAACGCTTTTGTCAGTATGTTGAGCACTGGCATAGATGCAGATCACCCCGCACTTGCCGAATGTGTTGAAACCTTAGGCTTGCTCGATACCGCTAAACTGATTAAAGGGCTGGGTTATAAGGTCGAGTGGCGCGAGCTACGGGCCTGTGACTATGGCGCCCCAACTATCCGTAAACGACTATTCATGATTGCCCGTTGTGATGGTCAGCCAATCGTTTGGCCTGAGCCTACCCACGGCGCACCGGATAGCGAAGTGGTTAAATCGGGCAAGCTGCTACCGTGGCGCACAGCCGCCGAGTGCATCGACTGGTCACTGCCCTGCAAATCAATATTTGGTCGTAAAAAGCCACTGGCTGAAAACACCATGAAGCGCATTGCTAAAGGTATTCAGCGTTTTGTGATTGATGCCAAAGAGCCGTTTATTGTGCCGCAAAACATCAAATTAGCGCCCTTCATCACCGAGCACGCTAACGCCAGCAATCAACGCAATATGCCAGTTGATGAGCCATTGCGCACTATCTGCGCCCAAGTCAAAGGCGGTCACTTTGCTGTGGTGCAACCTGTGATCGAGAAAGTTAACGAAACCATCCCAACCTTCACAGAATGGTTTGCCAAAACGAAGGATTTTGGTGGTAGCTATGAGGAATACGTAAAGCTTTACGGAGATGATGAATTACTTGAGCCACGCACCGCCGCCAACATCTGCAAGCATTACGGCGGCAACTATACGGGACCAGGTGATGACCTAAACAACCCTTTGCCGACAGTGACAACGGTTGATCACAACGCGCTGATCACCAGCCACATGATTAAATTACGTGGCACTAACCTCGGCTTTGCAATGGACGAACCCGCACACACGATCACCGCTGGCGGCTTACACCTCGGCGAAGTGCGCGCGTTCTTCATCAAATACTACGGCAACGAGCAAGACGGCGTGGCATGTAACGAACCACTGCACACCATCACCACCAATGACCGCTTTGGCCTAGTGATGATCAAGGGTGAACCCTATCAAATAATCGATATCGGTATGCGCATGCTCGAGCCCCATGAGCTATTCGCCTGCCAAGGTTTCACCCCTGACTACATCATCAACAACTACAACGGCAAATCGACCAAAAAGCAGCAAGTCGCCCGTGTTGGTAACAGCGTACCGCCACAATTTGCCGAAGCACTCACCCGCGCAAATCTACCCGAGCTTTGCACTCAAACCGCCGAAGCGGCATAGGAGGCAGTATGAATTTAACCGACTGGACACCTCCAAATTGCCCTCAATGTAAAGCAGATTCGATGCGTCACATCTGCTTTTCACACGTACCAAGCGGGGCAGCTTTCAAAAAGAACGGCTGGTATTGCGATAGCTGCAAGTCTGGCCCATTTCAACTAGGTAACGTCACCGAGGAAGACGCGGCCATTTTTGCGAAACAACTTAACGCACCAAGGAAGCAGCATGAAGCAATCTAAAGCAATCCGCGAAGAGCTTAAGCGTTGGTACGCAATGCCACGCGAACAAGCTGGCAGCTGCCAACAGTTTTTAAAACGACTCGCCGAGGAATTGGCAAAGGAAGGTAAGTGATGAAGCCACTTTCATTATCAGAACGATTAAACCAGTTCGCTACAGATCAAGATGATTTATCTCGTCGTGGTGAAAAGAACCTTGCAGCAGAAGCCGCTCAAGCAATTGATTCGCTCACCGCAGAACGCGACCAGCTAGCGGCACAGGCAGAAGAACTTAAAGCTATGCACGTCGATGCACTCGGTGATGGCTGGTATGACGGGTATTTAGCTTGCAAAAAGGATGTAAGCAACGAGCACTTTGATATTGATACAGTCAATGACAGTGATGTTCTTGAATGGTCAGAGCGGTATGAGTCTGAACACCGCTATTCAAAATCAATTGCCGATATCCGCGCCAAGGCAGTAATGAACTTTGCAGAAGTACCACGCGGCGCATATCTAAGTGGCTTCGTCACTGCTGAACTAACCGTCTATGACGTTTATCAGGCGGCACGTAACCATGTAAAACAGAACTATGGATATGACACACAGCCATGGGATGACGATGACGCAACAGCACTGCGAACTGAATTGCAGCCAATATCCACTGCGCCTAAATCAGACATGATTATGCTTGATGCCGGATTCGGATTTTTAACAGCAGGACACTGGAACGAAACAGAACAATGCTGGGTTTACGCGGCAATTAACTGCAATGACGGCGAAGGTCACGATATGTACTTTGAAAATGAGTACGAAAAAAATCCAGTTGGGTGGCGGCCCATTCCTAGAATAGATAAGGGTGGTGAGTGATGAGCTGGTCAAATTGTGGTGAAGATAGTAACGGCAGACCAATTGGCTATGCCTTCGCAGCAACCTGTGATCATCCAGGTTGTCACAAACAAATCGACCGTGGCCTTTCTTATGCGTGTGGCGATATGCACGGAGAAGATGAGATCAGCTGCGAGGGTTATTTCTGTGAAGCGCATAGACCAACCTTTGTCGAACATTGCGGCCGTACCCATCAGATTTGCAGTCAATGCACTAAAGCATTAATCGACTCAGGTGAATGGAAAGAAGATGAGAATGAAGGTTGTTTAAGGCAGGTGCAGCATGAAGATGAATGACTTACTCAACCTAGCTATCGCAGAGAACGCCGAGCTTAAGGCCAGAATTACCGAACTCGAGCAACAAGTAGCAATTCTGAGTAAGCGCCCGGAGTTTGATCTATCAACTGTACATGGCCGTGAGCAAGAAGTAATTGCTCGATTAGATAGAATGGGGATGAAATGAATAAAAGGGCCAAACGGCCCTTTTATTTTATCTCATTTTTAAGCTGCTCAATTTGTTTATCGATAGATGAAACCAGTGTGTCAGCCTCTTGGGCTGCGGCCACCTGTTCTTGCGCTAAGCTTTGCTGCCATGTTGCACCGGCTAAGTTGTTATTCGCATACTGCCTGCTTTCGCGGAGGTTACGCAACCGCTGATCACGAGCAGTAATTACCCGCTTACGATCACCCTCAAGCCGAGTGATCTCACGAGTAATACGTTGCTTCTCGATATAGGTACTGATTTCTTTTTTCTTATCAGAAGTCGCGTTTGAACCCACGCTTGATTGAGAAATGCTGTCACTGCTTTTAATAAAGCTACCGACGCCACTTAAATCAACTGGCTGACTGTTTTCATCACAGGGATCGGCTTGATACTTTCCATCAGCACATTTATAGACTTCAGCATTAGCCGAAAAAGTAGGACCGATCGTTAATGTCAGCGCGAGTATTATTAAAGATTTTCTATCCATAGATCACCTCAATGTTAATCACTCAATCATATCACCAGCGGGGAACCACAAAACAACTTTTTAAAATCGGTGAACCTATGGTGAACCACAATTTTAACCACTTTATATAAATCAAATGGTTAAATTAAAATCTTACCAATCCAACATGGGCGCAATGGAAAAATGTTCTATCGATTGGAATAGCTGATATAACAGGGGGTTTACTCATTTTAGATTGAATCATCACTCTCACATTCTATTAAGCGGTTTTCACACATCTGTGCATTTTTCTAATTGCCGGGTATCCTGTGAGGTACCCCAAATTATTGGATTAAGCACCCAAGATGGTGTTCCCAGTACCCAGTAATTGACTCGCAAACACGTACTGAACAACACACTACAAATGCGTCGTTAGGGTGAAGCAAAAAAGTGAGACAGTTTACAGCGAACATCGTACTTTTACAAAGTCAGCTAAGACACTCAAGGCCAAGACGCCTTTTTGATAGCACTCCACAATGCCGAAAATAGCCATATAAAATGGGATTACGTAAGACGCGATGGGATAGAGAGTTGAGTAGCAACGCCTTCTCACAAGTTCAAGTGCAAATAAAAGTCGAGTTACTCCATAAAAAGGCTAAAAAACTTTGCAGCATCGGCACTCATGAGCCACTATGAATGGGGCTAATGCAGCCGATATATTGCCATTTTTTGTATGTATGAGACGTAAAACAACGCTATTTGACGATAAGCGTCTTCCAAGCAAACTTATGAACCATCTACAAAACGGTCTAAACAATAAAGGACACGGTTATATGGAGCTTTAGCGGCCTATAACTCAGATAAATGATAAGAATATCTTTAAATTAGCCTCACATTTATAGCTGTCTCATCTAAGCTGATAGAGTGTGATCAAGATTGCTGTCGATAAGCAACTTTTCTAATAGCCTTAAGCAATGCCATTACTCCATGGTTTAGGCTCAAAAGAGGACAAACTTAGGCATGAACGTTAATTTTATTAATCCTTTCCTCCAATCTTTGCTCAATGTCATATCTACGATGGCGAGCATGGATTTGACGCCGGGCAAACCCCAAATCAAAGTAGATAACTTAGCTAAGGGTGATGTATCCGGCCTAATAGGTCTTGTTGGACCCCAAACAAAAGGATCACTGTCGATTACCTTCGAACAAAAGCTTGTTTTGCAGATAATGCAGAATATGCTGGGCGAAAACCCGGGTAAAATTAACGAGGAAGTGACTGACTTAGTAGGCGAAATTACGAATATGGTGACTGGTGGCGCAAAAAATCTTTTGGGTCAAAAAGGCTATGAATTTGAAATGGCCACTCCTATGGTCGTATCAGGAAAAGGCCATACTATTTCCCATAAAGCTAATGGCACTAAGATTATCATGCCATTTACAAGCCCGCATGGTACTGCTTATATTGAAATATGTTTTGAAAACTAATAGCTTAAATGCATCAAGCCAGTCAGCTCAAAATACATTAAATATCCTGTCGCTCTGGATCTTATGTTTCATTCGCTTATTTAAAGCCAGATAACAAAGATCAGAACGGCTGGTTTACCGTAACCTGAATTGAGATATTTTTATCGTCTATTTTGCCGCCTAACACCAGTTCAGCACAGCTTCATCCTCAGGTCCAAAACATATTGCGTCGCCAACGGTGAACTACAAACCACTATTTTGCTTATCTCAGCCCTACTGGTTCGACACTTCTCCCGCTAATAAATACATATAATTCATAGTGTTATTTGCAGTAACCACTCGTGTAGTGACAATTATTCATCCTGACACTTTACATAAAAGAAAACGGTGTTTAATCACCCTTTTCTTACTAAAAAGTGTCCCAGAATAATTCCATCTGTCAGGGTTAAGCTAAGCAAACAGCAACCCTTGGCGTAAGCTTAGTGACTAATTCGTAAGCGATAGTGCCAATATGTTCAGCGACTTCCTCCACGGGTAATGCCTTACCCCACAGCAATGCACTATCCCCAACTTTATCTTGTGCCCCTTGGCCTAAGTCAACAGTCAACATGTCCATAGAAACACGGCCGACTATGGGTACGCGGCGACCATTGACCCACACGGGCGTGCCTTCCGGTGCATTGCGAGGATAACCATCACCATAACCAATCGCCACTACGCCTAAACGAGTATCTTGCTTCGCGGTCCAGAAACAACCATAGCCCACTGGCTGATTGGCTTTATGATCCCGTACCGCAATCAACTGTGATACCAATTCCATCGCAGGAACTAGCCCGTGATTCGCACCGCAATCACCAGTAACAGGAGATACACCATAGAGTGCGATACCAGGACGGATCCAATCGCCTTGGCTCTGAGGCCAATACAAGGCACCAGCAGAGTTTGCTAAGGTTCTAAATCCGGGCAAGCCTGCCGTTAACGTATTAAAAGCCGCCATCTGTACTGAGGTATAGGTGTTTTCAGGCTCGTCCGCACAGGCAAAATGTGTCATCAAATGGATCGGTTTTGCCACATTGGGACAGGCCATTAACCTTGCGTAAACCGTTGAAAATTGTTCGGGCGTAAAACCTAAACGATGCATGCCTGAATCCACTTTAAGCCAGACAGTGACAGGTTTTGACAACACAGTTTGCTCTAACATCTCAAGCTGAGAACAGTGGTGCACTACAGTGTCAATATCATGCCCGACGAGTAACGGAAGATCGGTGGCACGGAAAAAACCTTCCAGCAACAATAAACGCGCTGTCACGCCGCCCGCTCGTAATTCTAAGGCTTCATCCAATCGTGCTAGGCCAAAGCCATCGGCACTAACTAAACAATTAGCGACATTCAATAATCCATGACCATAACCGTTCGCTTTAACGACGGCCATCACACGACTCGCTGGTGCCTGTTGACGCAACGCAGCGAGATTGGTTTGCAGTGCACTACTGCTAATTTCTGCACGGGGAAAAGGGTTCAAAATTTACCTTGTTTACTCAGGAAATAAAAAGTCACGGATATAAAAAATACATCAATACAGCTCATCTTCTGCAAACGCAAACTGACTGTTTTTTAACGTCAATTAATCTTCTTCAAACTGCGGCCCAGCATAATTATCGAAACGCGAAAATTGCCCTTGGAAAGTGAGCCGCACCCGACCAATGGGGCCGTTACGTTGCTTACCAATGATGATTTCTGCCGTGCCTTTATCTTGAGAATCGTTGTTATACACTTCATCGCGATAAATAAACATGATGAGATCCGCATCTTGCTCGATAGCGCCCGATTCACGTAAATCCGAGTTGACAGGGCGTTTATCGGCCCTTTGTTCGAGCGAGCGGTTAAGCTGCGACAGGGCAATAATCGGGATTTCCAATTCTTTGGCTAATGCTTTCAGCGAGCGTGAAATTTCAGAAATTTCTAAGGTACGGTTATCTTTTAAGGCGGGCACCTGCATTAACTGCAGGTAATCTATCATGATCATAGATAAACCACCGTACTCACGGGCAATACGACGCGCGCGGCTGCGAACTTCTGTCGGGGTTAATCCCGAACCATCATCAATATACATTTTGCCTTGCTCAAGCATTATACCCATGGTCGATGAAACCCGCGCCCAATCCTCGTCATCGAGCTGACCGGTACGGATTTTGGTTTGATCAACGCGGCCCAAGGAGGCCAACATACGCATCATAATCTGTTCTGACGGCATCTCGAGACTGAAAATAAGCACCGGCTTGTCTTCATTCATCGCGGCTTGTTCGCACAAGTTCATCGCGAAGGTGGTTTTACCCATAGAAGGACGCGCAGCAACGATAATCAAGTCACCGGACTGGAAGCCAGCGGTCATCTTATCCAGATCGTTAAAGCCGCTCGAAACCCCAGTCACACCGTTATGGGGGTTATTATAAAGCTGCTCAATCTTATCGACGGTCTTTTCCAGAATGGTTTTAATGCCTTCGGGACCTTCGTTGGCATTGGTTCGCATCTCAGCGATCTTGAAGACTTTACTCTCAGCAAGGTCGAGTAATTCGCTCGAATCGCGGCCTTCTGGGTTGTAACCTGCATCGGCAATTTCGTGCGCTACGCGGATCATGTCACGCACTACGGCGCGTTCACGGACGATTTCGGCATAAGATAAAATGTTACCCGCACTTGGGGTATTTTTCGCAATCTCACCTAAATAGGCAAAACCGCCGGCATCTTCTAATTGATTTTCAACTTCGAGCTGTTCAGAAACCGTGATCAAATCGATCGGTTGCCCCAGATCGACCAATCTGTGCATGGCAGAGAAGATCATCTTGTGTGAGCGAGAGTAAAAGTCATCTTTTACGACGGCCTCAGCGACCCTGTCCCACGCTTCGGCATCTAACATCAAGCCGCCTAATACCGATTGTTCAGCCTCAATTGAATGTGGTGGCAGCTTGAGTCCATCAAGCTGCAAATCTCTTGGCTTACTTTTAGGCTTAAAAGCACCTTGTTGTGACATTAACGCTCCCGATTTCCAACAACTTAACAAAATATGATATAAAACCCGCGTCAAGCAAACAGGATGTTTACACTCGCCTGTTATCTCATTCCAACGGACACTCTAATAATCAATAAGGAAAGAACATGCGTATTGCATTGGTTGCGGCCTTAGTAATGACATCCGGCATAGCAACTGCCGACGAAGGACAATGGCAACCTTATCAAATGCCTTCTATTGCAGACAAACTCAGTGAACGCGGAATCGATATTCCTGCAGAAAAACTGGCCGATCTGACAAGTTATCCAATGAACGCCGTTGTAGGGCTGGGCTATTGTACCGCCAGTTTTGTCTCCCCCCAAGGGCTAGTTGTGACAAACCACCATTGTGCCTTCAAGGCGATACAATATAACACTAAGAAAGAACATAACTATCTCGAACAAGGCTTTTTAGCGACATCAATGGACAAGGAACCCTCTGCCGGTCCTAACGAACGTTTATACATCACAGAGGCAGTAACCGATGTCACCGCCCAAATCAATCAAGGCCTAAGCCAAGATCCGCTGAGCCGTTACGAAGATATTCAAAATCACAGCAAAGAACTGATCAAGAGCTGTGAAGCTGATGCTAACTATCGCTGTAATGTCCGCAGTTTCCATAACGGCCTAGAATATTACTTAATCAAGCAATTGATGATCCGCGATGTGCGCTTAGTGTATGCACCACCGGAAAGTGTTGGGGGCTATGGTGGCGATATTGATAACTATGAATATCCACGCCATTCGGGTGACTTTGCCTTCCTACGAGCTTACGTCGGAAAAGATGGCAAACCCGCCGCGTATAGCGACGATAACATTCCT
Organism: Shewanella sp. SM74; assembly: GCF_025653725.1. Taxonomy (NCBI): domain Bacteria; kingdom Pseudomonadati; phylum Pseudomonadota; class Gammaproteobacteria; order Alteromonadales; family Shewanellaceae; genus Shewanella; species Shewanella sp. SM74. The sequence goes on from NZ_JAKKRZ010000007.1 coordinate 53,022, forward strand.
TACCAACCAAAGAGCTACCTTAAGGTCAATGCCGATGGCGTAAAAGCCGGTGATGGCGTGTTTGTGGCGGGTTATCCAGGCACGACTAGCCGTTACAACCTGACCAGTGAACTTAAATTTGCCAGTGATTGGTTATACCCAACCCAAGCTAAGCGCTATCAATTACAGATTGATACTATCGAGGCTATGGGACAAAAAGATGCCGATATCGCCATTAAGTACGCAGGTAATATGGCCTCAATGGCCAACCGGATGAAGAAACTCAACGGCCTATTAGCGGGTTTTAAAGCAACGGATATCATTGGGATTAAGCAAAGCCGTGAAGATAATTTTTTAGCTTGGCTTAAACAAAACCCTAAGCTAAATCAAAATCTCATTGCTGAGTTAGAAGTGTTACTCGCCGAGCAACAACAAGCATTCCAAAGTAATTACTACTTTACCAATGCCCAATCTAGCACATTGTTAACCGCAGCAAACAGCCTCTACCGTCTTGCTAAAGAAAAACAAAAGCCCGATGCCGAGCGTGAGCAAGGCTACCAAGAACGTGATATTGCTATGTTAAGCTCACGTCTTAAACGTATCGATTCAAGTTTTGATGTCACTGTTGATAAGACTTTGTGGCTACAGGATTTAAATGCTTACCTTAGCCAATCAAATCGCGTAGCAGCACTCGATGAAATGCTAAGTGTGAACACTAAAGATGCCGATCTAGCAGCTAAACTCGATGGTTTGTACTCACTCACTACGCTCACAGACCAAGCTAAGCGCCTTGCGTGGATGAATGCCGATGCTAGCGCTTTCGAAACCAGTGCAGATCCCTTTATTCGTTTAGCCGTAGCACTTTACGACACGAATATGGCACAGGAAAAATCAGAAAAAATCTTAGACGGCAAGCTATCTAGTGCTCGCCCTGATTATATGGCGGCCGTGATCGAATACTACAAAGCAAACAACTGGCCAGTCTACCCTGACGCCAACGGTACGCTACGGATCAGCTATGGCATGGTTGATGGTTATCAATCACGTGATGCGCTCTATAAACAGCCGTTTACTCGTCTTGATGGCATAGTCGCAAAACACACAGGCGTTGAGCCCTATAATGCGCCAAAAAAACTCCTCGATGCGATTAGCGAACAGCGTTTTGGCGATCATCTGGTGAAGTCGGTTTATCAAGATCCCCGCGGCTGGATTTGCAGACTCTTCTCTTGTTTAGATAAACCAGAGGAATTTAACTCAGTACCGGTTAATTTCTTATCCAGCGTGGACACCACAGGTGGTAACTCCGGTTCACCAGTCTTCAACGGAAAAGGTGAGTTAGTGGGCCTTAACTTCGACTCAACCTATGAAGCTATCACTAAAGATTGGTTCTTCAACCCAACCATCACCCGTGCAGTGCACGTGGATATTCGCTATATCCTGTGGATGATGGATGAAGTCGATCATGCCGATAACTTAATCCAAGAATTGGATTTAGTGAGAAATTAATACTCTGAGCCAAACACGGATTTAACCCATCTAGTCAAAAGCCGCTCACTGTCATGACAGTAAGCGGCTTTTATTTGGGCTAGTATTTTAAACGCGGATACGCTTTGAGACTGAATGAGTAGACATATCACTTGCCGCATTAATCCATAGCAAACCATATTGACCACAGCTAAATACTGAATTTCAGCCATAAAAAAACACCGCCGAAGCGGTGTTTCTCTTAATACAAGCTAAGATTAAAGCAAGGAGTAATTAAGCTTCTGCAACGATAGAAACTTTAACAACAGCTTTAACTTCAGTGTGTAACTGAACTTCAACTTCGAAGTCGCCAGTAGTACGCAGAGCGCCTAATGGTAAACGAACTTCTGATTTAGCCAGTTCAACACCAGCAGCAGTCACTGCATCAGCGATGTCACGGTTGCCAACTGAACCAAACAGTTTGCCTTCATCACCCGCTTTAGAAGCAATAACAACAGCTTCCAGTGCAGTGATTTTCTCAGCACGTAGGTTAGCAGCAGCTAATTCAGCAGCTAATTTAGCTTCTAATTCAGCGCGACGAGCTTCAAATACTTTAACGTTGCTTTCGTTAGCAACAACAGCTTTACCTTGTGGCAAAAGGTAGTTACGAGCGTAACCAGCTTTAACAGTAACTTGGTCACCCAAGTTGCCTAGGTTAGCGATTTTATCAAGCAGAATAACGTTCATTATCAAATCCTCTATATTCGATTAGGAATACTGCAATTACTGATGTAAATCAGTGTATGGCAGTAGAGAAAGATAACGAGCACGCTTGATAGCGCGAGCTAGTTGGCGCTGATATTTAGCACTAGTACCAGTGATACGGCTAGGAACAATCTTGCCGCTTTCAGTGATGTAGTTCTTTAAAGTAACGATATCTTTGTAATCAATTTCTGCAACACCTTCAGCGGTGAAACGGCAGAACTTGCGACGACGGAAATAACGTGCCATGTTGACAGTCTCCTAAGTTTTCAATTCGACATTTTCGGCATGGATGACTAAGCGGTTCTGACCATTACGCCCCTGTTGAAGCGTCATAAAGCCTTGCACTTGTACTTCCACACCTGCTTTCAGATCTTCTGCGACGCTTTCAAAGCGTGGGCCACTCAATATCACTTGAATTTGTACGTAGACGTTGCGGAGCATTTCGGCTTCATAACGCTGCGATTTGTGTTCCAACATAATTACACTATGTGCAATACCTGCTGGGCTTTTAAAGCGTCTTGAACGAGTTATCGTTCCTGACAACACCAAGTTATTGGTGGTCACAGATTACCTTACTCAGCGATTTCTTCAGCGTGAGCTTCATCATATGAGCGTTCGCCAGCTGGGCCACGACGTGAATCGCGCTCATCTCTAGCTCTAGCCATTGGAGATGCTTCAGTAACGGCAACTTTAGTACGCATTACCATGTTACGCAGAACTGCGTCGTTGAAACGGAAAGCTGTTTCTAGCTCTTCGATCGTCTCTGCTTTAGCTTCAACGTTCATCAGAACGTAGTGAGCTTTATGCAGGTCAAGGATTGGGTAAGCCAGTTGACGACGGCCCCAATCTTCTAAACGGTGGATTGTGCCGTTAGCTTCGGTGATAACACCTGTGTAACGCTCAATCATACCTGGTACTTGTTCACTTTGATCTGGGTGAACCATAAATACGATTTCGTAATGACGCATTTATTGCTCCTTACGGTTATGTAGCCTCGGTATTGGCTCAGTCAAACCAAATGGAGGCAAGGAACGAAAAATAGTGACTGATTTGAGCGCGAGATAGTACAGAAAGCAAGCCAGAAACTCAAGCAATAACTTTGCCTCGCCAATCAATACAGGTATGATGGCGGCTCGCCTACATTCGGACGTCTGAAATCAGCTAACCAAGAATAAAACATAATGCTAAAAGTTATTGCGCCAATCAGTTTGTTTTTCCTTTCATTTCCTGCGCTTGCGCTTGTTCCACCTGATTATCAGGAACCGCCCAGCGATTTTACCGCGGAAATCGAAGCTGGCTTGCAACTGAACACAGGCAATACCGAATCCAGCAGTTTTAATGGTCGAACCCAACTGATTTACGATACAAAGCAAACCAAGCAAGAAGCCACACTAAAAGCCTATTTTGCCTCAGAAAAAAGTCAAACAACCTCCGAAAAATATGAGCTACAGTTACAATCGAACTATAAACTTACTAAGGGTTATGTCTTCGGACGTGGTGATTTTACTTGGGATCAATTCGGTAGTTACACACAAATATCGACTCTTTCGAGTGGTTACGGTTTCAATGCTATCAGTAGTTATAAAACAAAACTCAGTCTCGAGTTCGGCCCAGGTTATCGATATAACTTACCTGCAGAATCGGTAACTATCCCCAGCCCTGATGCCGAAAAAGATGTCATTCTTCGTACCGCTGCCAAATTCTCTCAAAAACTACAGGAATACAGCAGTCTCAATGCCGATCTCACCGCGGAAGTGGGCGAGAACAACAACACCCTCACCTTAGATATGAACTATAAAAATCTGGTGTTCCAAGATTGGGCATTTAAGATCGGTATGAACATCAAATACACTGAAGTGGTACCAGAAGGAAGCCAACCTATGGATACCATCACCACCTTCAACTTGCTTTACACTTTTAGATAACTCCTTTTAAAAAATACGACGAAATACATAGACTAACATGACGCTAATAGCCTACTCGGCTGGCGTCTATGTGAATGCTTTACAAGCATCCCCTTGAGTTGTTCCGACATAATTCAGTGATTTTTTGAGCAGAAATGCGCAATTAATCAAGATTTACCAACAATTTGCAACACAACATAAACACTAACCCCTGATATACTCACTCCTCATTATCAATCTAGTTTGTGTTTTCGGAGTTGTATATGACTAATCCGCTGCGCACTTTCGCCTCTTTATATAGCACCACATTATTAATGGTATTAGCCGGCGGCTTGCTTACCACCTATCTTGGGCTCAGGCTCTCAGTAATGAATGTGCCACAAATATGGATTGGCGGCATGATGTCGGCCTACTATGTTGGCCTAGTGGCTGGCTCTAAGATTGGTCATCGACTTATCGCTCAAGTGGGCCATATCCGCGCCTTTGTCGCCAGTGCAGGCATAGTCGCTGCATCGGCATTAGGCCATGCACTCGTGGATGAGCTAGCGGTTTGGCTGCTCCTCAGACTCGTGGTCGGCATGGGGATGATGTGCCAATACATGGTGTTAGAAAGTTGGCTTAACGAACAAGCTGAAAGTAATCAAAGGGGCACAGTGTTTGCGAGTTATATGATCGTATCTTACTTCGGCTTAATCTTGGGCCAAGGTGCGATCAGTATTTTCCCCGAATTAGGACTAGAGCCACTACTGCTTATCGCAATTTGTTTTTCACTCTGTATCGTACCGATTTCACTCACGCGTCGTCTTCACCCTGCGCCCTTAGTTCCTGCCCCACTCAAAATTGCCTATTACTGGAAAAAAGCGCCACAAGCACTCACGACAATCGCGATTGGTAGCATGATAGTGGGTTCGTTTTATGGTCTCGCTCCCGCCTACGCCAGTAACTTAGGTTTACCACCTGAAAAAGTCGCCACGTATATGACGGCAACGATTTTAGCGGGATTACTGGCACAATGGCCAATGGGAAAATTGTCCGACATTATGTCCCGCAGTCGCCTTATCCGTATCAACTGTATATTGCTCGGTATCTTAGCCTTAGCTATCGCCTTAACCCCCTATCATCCGGTGATTTCACTGGTGATGACTTTCCTATTTGGTATTTTAGGTTTCACTTTTTATCCGCTTGCCACAGCGCTTGCCAACTCTCGAGTAGAGCAAAATGAGCGAGTCGGCTTATCAGCAACAATACTATTAACCTTCGGCTTAGGCGCCAGTATAGGTCCGCTTATCGCATCGACATTAATGCAATGGTTTGGCAATAACATGTTATATGGCTTTATGTCAGCCTGTACCTTAATACTCTTTGTGCGTTTACGTTATGTACATTCACAGCAAAAAGTCGAAACCAATGTCACACAAGACTACATAATGGCGACGGGCGACTTAGTCTCGTCACCACTGGCGGCAGCGTTGGACCCACGGGTTGATGTTGAATCAATTCAAGAGCATATGACGCCAAGCGCTAACTTAGATGAATCGGAGCATGATTTAGGGGCCGATGGCGTCGATGACGATATTATCGATGATAATGACAGTGATGAGGAACAACTCGCCTTTAGTTTCGATATTGAGCAAGCAGAGCCTGAAGCCGCTCAAATAGATGAAACTGATAGCAATCAGGTTAACCTAGACAAAGCGATGGCGTAAAAAAGGCCAATAAAAAACGGATTAACTTTATATCGTTAATCCGCCTTTTTATTACGACCAGTTGTTACTGCAGGTTGTTACTTCAAGCCTGATACTGCATATGTGAGATCAGGTAAACGTAAGCATATTAGCTACGACGCTGACGCACTGCTTCAAACAAGCAAATACCCGTTGCAACCGATACGTTCAAGCTAGAAACACTACCGGCCATAGGGATAGAGATCAGTGAATCGCAAGACTCACGGCTTAATCGGCGTAAACCTTTATCTTCCGCACCCATGGCAATCGCCAATGATCCCTTGAGATCGGCTTGATAAAGCTCGCAATCTGCCTCGCCCGCAGTGCCCACAATCCACACCCCTTTATCCTGCAGGTGACGCATAGTGCGCGCAAGATTAGTTACTTGGAATAAAGGCACTGTTTCCGCAGCGCCACATGCCACTTTACTCACAGTCGCAGTTAAGCCAACTGAATTGTCTTTAGGCACGATAATACCTTGTACGCCCGCCGCATCAGCATTACGTAGGCAAGCGCCTAAGTTATGGGGATCTGTCACACCATCCAAGATCAACAGGAATGCTTGCTCAGTGTTAGCAAGCAGCACATCTAAATCTTGCTCATTCAATACTTTCGCCGCTTTAACGCGCGCGACTATGCCTTGATGTTGGCTGCTTTCCGCTTTGTCATCTAAGGCTTTACGAGAAGCGACTTGAATCGTCGTGCCAAAGGCTTTGGCCTGATCGGCCAGCACAGTTAAGCGCTCATCGTCACGACCTTGTAACAGCCACAACTCAATAATGCGCTCAGGGCTGTGTTTTAACAGGGCTTCAACTGCGTGGATCCCAAAAATAATATCTTGTTTTTTCATTTATTTCTTTCTCGTGCTCCGCTTAGCGGCTTTTGGCTTTTTAGCCGGATCTTTTACTGCTGCTTTTTTAGCTTTAGTGCCAGCTTTGGCCTTAGGTTTGGTTTTGCCTGTTTCAGCCTTGGCGCTAGATGCCGCGGTTTTGGCTGCTTTACCTTGCTTAGCGCCTTCACGATTAACGCGCTCACGGGCTGTCATCGGCTTATCACGGCTGGCAGATGCTTTACGCTTACCACCTTTGCCGTCATCACCCAGCATAACCAAATCGATCTGTCTGTCATCTAAGTTGACTGCAGCGACCTTAACCGTCACAGGATCGCCGACTTGATAAACTTGACCTGTGTGCTCACCGATAAGACGTTGACGCATAGGGTCGAATTGGTAGTAATCGCTACCTAGACTTGAGATATGCACTAAGCCATCGATAAACAGTTCATTTAAGCGCACAAACAAACCAAAACTGGTCACTGAGGCAATCACAGCTTCAAAGGTATCGCCGACGTGATCTTGCATAAACTCGCACTTCAGCCAATCGCTAACATCGCGAGTCGCTTCATCGGCACGACGTTCTGTGGTTGAACACTCTTCGCCTAATTGGTCGAGCTCATCGAGTTGATAATGATAGCCACCATCCTGCGTCCACTTCTCAGTGGCTTCGCCTCTTTCCTTCGCCAGTAAATAACGGATCACACGATGTAACACTAAATCCGGATAGCGGCGAATGGGTGAGGTAAAATGCGCATATTCTTCTAAGGCTAAACCGAAGTGACCTTCGTTATCCGGAGTGTAAATTGCCTGACGCATAGAGCGCAGTAACATCACTTGGATAAGTTCAGCATCAGGGCGGTCGGCAATTTGCAGCATCACGTTCTGATAATCTGACGGCGTAGGCTCAAGTCCACCGGGCATGCTTAAACCACGCTCAGCAAGGAACTCTTTAAAGTTCGCCAATTTTTGCTCGGATGGCGCTTCATGCACACGATACAAGACTTCGCCTTTGTGTTTCTTCACAAACTTAGCTGCAGAAACGTTGGCTAAAATCATACATTCTTCAATAATTTTATGGGCTTGATTACGGCCACGCGGCACGATTTTATCAATCTTGCGCTGCTCATTGAAAATGAACTGCGTTTCCATGGTTTCAAACGCAATCGCACCACGCTCGGCCCTTTGCTCATCGAGCGCTAAATACAATGACTGTAAACACTGCAAATGCGGGAACAAAGCCTCATGCTCAGGCGCAATGGGGCCGCCTTCTAACATTGCTGCCACTTGGGTATAAGTGAAACGGGCATGGGAATACATCACAGCCGGATAAAACTTATAACCTGATAACTTACCTTTAGCCGATACGGTCATCTCGGCGACCATACATAAACGGTCGACGTGGGGATTAAGCGAACACAGGCCGTTGGAGATTTTCTCAGGCAGCATAGGGATCACTTGTGATGGGAAATACACTGAGTTACCACGGGCACGCGCTTCGGTATCTAAGGCAGAATCGGTACGCACATAATAACTGACGTCGGCAATCGCAACCCATAAACGCCAGCCGCCACCGGCTTTTTTCTCCGCGTACACGGCATCGTCAAAATCGCGGGCATCTTCACCGTCGATAGTCACTAATGGCAGATGACGTAAATCTACACGACCAACTTTATCGGCGTCGGTTACTTCATCGGGAATACGGCGCAGTTTCTTCTCAATCACAGGTGACCAAGTATGGGGTAAATCATAATTACGCAGGGCAATTTCGATTTCCATCCCCGGCGCCATTTGCTTACCGAGCACTTCAGTCACTTTACCCGCAGCCTTAACAAAACGGCCAGGGCGACGCGTTAATTCAACCACAACCACATCGCCTTGGCGGGCGCCATTGCGATCTTCATTTGCGACTAAAATTTCTTGGGTAATACGCTTATCATCGGCAATGACAAATGCCATACCGCTATCGACATGATAACGGCCAACAATCGCGGCACTTCGCGGCTGGATCAGACGAACCAAACGCGCTTCGCGACGGCCACGACGATCTGTGCCCGCTTTTTGCGCCAGCACTTTATCACCGTGGAAATACATCAGCATGTCGCGGTTCGAAATAAATAAGTCATCACCGCCTTCATCGGGTTTGAAAAAGCCGAAGCCTTCTCTGTGTCCGAGCACAGTGCCGGGGATCAGATCCATTTTCTCGGGTAAGCCATAGCTTTGCCCACGGGTGAACACCAGTTCGCCATCGCGTTCCATCGCACGTAGGCGACGGCGCAAGGCCTCAAGTTGTTCTTCCTCTTGGATGTTTAACGCCGCAGCAATGCTGTCACGGGTGATAGGTGATTTTTGAGAACGTAAGTAATCGAGAATATACTCACGGCTTGGGATAGGGTTTTCGTACTTATCCTGTTCACGCTCAAAATGAGGGTCTTTGATCATTCAATATCCAAATAATGTGTCTCTAGATTAAGAGACCACTTAACGGGTTCGCAACTGTTCTTGCTGGGCCCGCGCCACTGCACTGGGGGGCATTTTAGCTGCTAACACCTGCAGTAAAGACAAGGCTTTATTCTTAGTCGCCTCGTCCGCAAATACATCGTTATATAACCAGTGATAGGCCATCTCGTAATCCCTAGGACTACCATAACCTTCACCGAATAAACGAACTAACATCATACGAGCGGATAAACTGCCACTTGCAGCCGCAGGCAGTAAATAATGCACTGCTCTGTCTTTATTGCGGATGACAAATTTCCCACTCTGATAATACTCGGCAAGCTTTAACATCGCTTCTGAGCTACCTTGTTCGGCCGAGTCACGTAACAAAGCAATACCCTTCACAGGGTTAGCCTTCACACACGTTCCATGATTGAGCATTTCGCCCCAAAGGAATTGATATAAAGGCTGTTTTAAGACTTGGGCTCGCGCCTCAATGTCTTGGACTAACTGGCAATCATCACGTTTCACTTTCGCTAAGTATTGATTGCTACGGATCAAATCAAGCAATTGATCTTGACTATAAATATCCACCGCCTGCGTTTCAGCAAAGCACATTGAAGATACTAAAGGCAGTAGCGCAACGAGTGCTGTACGTAGCATAACGACTCTCAATGACAGTAGGATGAATACTTGCATCGGCAGTATAACCTATTTCTTGAGCTTGAGCTGAATTTCTAACCGCAGAATAAAACAGAGAAAGGCATAAAGAAGCAGAGAAAAAGGCCGTGAAACACGGCCTTAACAGATCTTAATTGAACGGATTAACCAAAATCATGGTTTCGTTACGATCAGGACCCGTAGAGATAATGTCGATAGGTGTTTCTAATAACTCTTCAAGATGCTTGATATAATTGATCGCTGCTTGAGGCAGTTGCTCAATTGATGTCGCGCCAAAAGTCGACTCGCTCCAACCCGGCATAGTTTCATAAACCGGCGTAACCAGTTCATAACCTTCAGCGGCAAGCGGAGTGACTTTAGAGATAGTGCCATCAGGATTCTGATAACCGACACAAATCTTCACTTCTTTCAGACCATCAAGTACATCTAACTTAGTCAAGCAGAAGCCGCTAACACTGTTGATTTGAACTGCGCGGCGCATTGCTACAGCATCCAACCAACCTGGACGACGCTTACGACCCGTTGTTGCACCAAACTCATGACCTTTAGTACCTAAATGATCGCCGACTTCACATAATAGTTCAGTTGGGAATGGACCTGCACCTACGCGAGTGGTGTAAGCCTTCATGATACCTAAGACATAGTCTAAGTGACGCGGACCAAAACCTGAACCCGTCGCAACACCACCGGCAGTGGTATTTGAAGAGGTTACAAATGGGTATGTTCCGTGGTCGATGTCGAGTAATGTACCTTGAGCGCCTTCGAACAGAATTGGCTCACCGGCTTTACGCGCAGTATCCAATAGTTCAGTCACATCAACACACATGCTCTTCAGATAATCGGCCATAGCCAACGCATCTGCTAGCGTTTGCTCGTAATCAACCGCTTCGACTTGATAGTACTCTGTCAGCATAAAGTTATGGTATTTCATAACTTCTTTCAGCTTTTCAGCAAACAGTTCAGCATTGAACAGGTCGCCTACTCGCAGACCGCGACGAGAGATCTTGTCTTCATACGCAGGTCCAATACCACGGCCAGTTGTACCAATAGCTTTATTACCGCGCGCTTTTTCACGGGCAATATCAAGGGCACAATGGAAGGGAAGGATCAGCGGACACGCTTCAGAGATCAACAGACGTTCCTCAACAGGAACTCCACGATCTTTCAGCATGTTGATCTCTTTCATCAGGGCGTCAGGTGCAAGCACCACACCGTTGCCAATAATGCATTTCACATTATCGCGCAGGATACCCGATGGGATCAGATGAAGAACGGTTTTTTCACCGTCGATAACCAAGGTATGACCAGCATTGTGGCCGCCTTGATAGCGCACTACATATTTTGCCTGTTCTGTTAGAAGGTCGACAATCTTACCTTTTCCTTCGTCACCCCATTGGGTGCCGAGAACAACTACGTTTTTGCCCATTATTTGCTGCAAGGTTGCGGTTAAAAAAGAATTTTAACAGATCTTAGTTAATAAGGGCAAGCAGGCTATTTTTCATGCAAAAATAACCCAAAGAACGACTCCAGCCGTGACTAATGCCCCACCAAGTCGCTGGATAACTTGCTGATTTTGATGGGAGAGTTCATTTAAATAACGACGCCATTTATTTGGGAATAATAATGGCCCAAGGCCTTCCAAAACCAACACAAGTGCCACTGCTAGCATAAAAATTTGAAAAGTCATGCTTACCTCAAACTCACTCGCTTAATATAAATTTATTGTATATCAGCATACTCCAACCAAAGAGTTTTCTTATACCGTCAATTTTTAGCCAATAAAAAACCCAGCATAGGCTGGGTTTTTTGATATTCCAAAAACGAATTAACGCTTAGAGAATTGTGGCTTACGACGTGCTTTACGTAGACCCACTTTCTTACGCTCAACTTTACGAGCGTCACGGGTAACGAAACCAGCAGAACGTAGAGATGGACGCAGTGCTTCATCTAATTGCATCAGAGCACGGGTAATACCGTGACGGATTGCGCCTGCTTGGCCAGTGATACCACCGCCTTTAACAGTTACATAGATGTCCAGCTTGTCAGTCATTTCAACTAACTCTAAAGGTTGACGAACAACCATACGAGCAGTTTCACGACCAAAATACTGATCCAAAGGACGTTGATTTACAACGATGTTGCCACTACCTGCTTTAGCGAAAACGCGAGCTGTAGAGGTTTTGCGACGGCCAGTGCCGTAGTACTGAGTTGCAGCCATTTGCTTAATCCCGTTTAGATATCAAGAACTTGAGGTTGTTGTGCAGTGTGGTTATGTTCTGCGCCAGCGTAAACTTTCAGTTTACGGAACATGGCACGGCCCAGAGGACCTTTTGGTAACATACCCTTAACTGCTTTCTCGATGATCATTTCTGGCTTTTGCGCTTGCAGCTTTTCAAAGCTGATTTGCTTAATGCCACCAGGGAAGCCTGAATGCGAGTAGTACGTTTTGCCTTTCGCTTTGTTACCAGTAACAGTCACTTTTTCAGCATTAACAACGATGATGTAATCACCGGTATCAACGTGTGGAGTGTATTCTGGCTTATGCTTACCGCGTAAACGAACAGCGATTTCAGTAGCGATACGACCTAAAGTTTTGCCGTCTGCGTCGACGACGAACCAGTCACGAGTTACAGTTTCTGGTGTAGCAGTAAAAGTCTTCATTATTACAAAAACCCAAAGTTAATTTTCTGTCTCACATGCTGTCTGCATTTGCAAACAACACAAAATTGCCTTTTAGTACCCCTTCGAGCACCGACTTCGGCTTACAACTTCCGCCCAATTGGCGGAGTAACGTGGGCAGGTGGCGGAGTATAGACAAAGCTGAGTTAAAAATCACCTGATATTTTGATAAAAATTATAAAATATCGACCAATCGGACTTGTCATCCTAAGGATTAACAAGCCTCTGGTGATTTAAGGCTGCAGCTAATGCAAAACTCTTACACTACTGGGTTACGGCAGGTGTTCGGTTTTTAAATAATCGTGGGATTGCATCTCAATTAAGCGTGAACGGCAACGCCTAAATTCGAAGTTAAGCAAACCATCGGCATAAATATCTTCGAGTGGCACTTGAGCCGATACAATCAGCTTTACATTGCGCTCGTAAAATTCGTCGACCATAGCTAAAAAACGTCTTGCGATGTCATCGCCTGTCAAAAAGGCGCCCATTTGTTCTATGCCACTCACGAGGACAGTGTGATAAATCCGCGCAAGTTCCATGTAATCACGCTGGCTTCGTGGACCATCACAGAGCGCTCTAAAATCGGCCAACAATACGCCCTGCGCCTGCTGTCGAATACTAATACTGCGGCCTTCTATTTCGATGTCACCAGTAAGCACCTCAGACTCAGGCGCTAACTGACTAAAATAACGTATCAGATTGGCATCAGCTTGTGCATCTAACGGATGATGATAAATCTCTGCTTGCTCAAGGGTACGCAATCGATAGTCAATGCCAGAATCCACATTGAGTACTTCACAATGTTGATTAATTAAGGCTATCGCAGGTAAGAAACGTGCGCGCTGTAAGCCATTTTTATATAAGTCGTCGGGGATAATATTCGAAGTTGCAACCAGTACAACGCCTTCTTTAAATAACGCTTGAAACAGCGTACCTAATAGCATGGCATCGGTAATATCAGAGACAAAGAATTCATCGAAACAGATAACGCGATATTTTGCAGCCATCTTTTTCGCAATCACCAACAAAGGATCGCGAACGCCTTTTAACTCGTCCAAATCTAAATGCAATTGATGCATAAAGCGATGGAAGTGAGCCCGCAATTTTTGTTCACCAGGCAAGGCATCAAAAAAAGTATCCATCAGGTAAGTTTTACCGCGTCCTACTCCGCCCCAAAGATACAGGCCTTTAGGTGATGCTGGTGCCGATGTTAAGCCTAATGCGCTAAACAATTTCCCCACAATAGAACTCGGCTCTTCTGCCGTAGTTAAGTCTTCATAGACGCGTTGTAACGCCTTAACGGCAATTTCTTGAGCCGGATCATGGGAAAAACCATCACGAGTAAGATCTTTTTGATAATGCTGCCAAGGGCTTAACTGAGGCACGTTTAAATTCTCTTATGTCCTTTATTAAAACTGTGACGATATTAGCACGGCCAATATGACGCAGGATATATTAATGCAGAATACGACTTTTACCTTAACGCTAAACTGCATACAAACGTCTAATAAGCCTCTATGCTATAGGTCATTTTAATCGGCAAAATCTGCTTATATTAGGGCTTGAAAAATCCTAATATCGCCCACAGATTTATGTTCAGAAACAAGTATGAAACAGCCGAAAAAATAGGCTAAAAAAATTAACATTTATTAATATAATGAACTTTTTCAATAAGGTGCGAGTCAGAGTGATTACCTAGGCAAATAGCCGGTACCGATACAGATTTGATCTGGCACTCGCACGATTGCTGATGCATTACATCCAGATCTTTCAACCCTTATTTGGAGTTATGAATAGATGAAAACAAAATTATCTGTACTTTCAGCCGCAATGTTAGCCGCGACCCTGACTATAATGCCTGTCGTCTCACAGGCCGCCATTCCACAGACGGTTGAGGGACAATCCATTCCAAGTCTTGCGCCTATGCTTGAGCGTACGACGCCCGCAGTCGTATCAGTAGCGGTAACGGGGACTCATGTTTCTAAGCAAAGAGTACCTGATGTTTTCCGTTACTTTTTCGGCCCTAATGCACCACAAGAGCAAGTGCAAGAGCGTCCTTTTAGAGGCTTAGGCTCAGGCGTCATTATTGACGCAGAAAAAGGCTATATCGTCACGAACAACCATGTGATTGACGGTGCTGATGATATTCAAGTTGGTCTTCACGGTGGCCGTGAAGTAAAAGCAAAACTGATTGGTACTGACTCAGAGTCAGATATCGCATTATTGCAAATTGAAGCGAAAAATCTCATCGCAATCAAATCCTCTGATTCCGATGATTTACGCGTAGGTGACTTTGCCGTTGCCATTGGTAATCCCTTCGGTTTAGGTCAAACCGTCACCTCGGGCATTGTTAGTGCTTTAGGCCGTAGCGGCTTAGGCATTGAAATGCTGGAAAACTTTATTCAAACCGATGCCGCGATTAACAGTGGTAACTCGGGTGGCGCACTCGTCAATCTTAACGGCGAGTTAATTGGGATTAACACCGCAATCGTAGCACCGGGCGGCGGTAACGTCGGTATTGGCTTTGCCATCCCTGCTAATATGGTGAAAAACCTCGTGGCACAAATTGCCGAACACGGAGAAGTACGCCGCGGTGTATTAGGTATTTCGGGACGTGATCTCGATAGCCAACTCGCCCAAGGTTTCGGTTTAGACACTCAACACGGCGGCTTCGTGAATGAAGTAGCCAAGGGCAGTGCCGCAGAGAAGGCCGGTATAAAAGCAGGTGATATTATCATCAGCGTTGATGGCCGTGGTATTAAGTCATTCCAAGAACTGCGGGCTAAAGTCGCCACTATGGGTGCAGGTGCTAACGTTGAGTTAGGACTCATCCGTGACGGTGATAAGAAAACAGTTAAAGTGACCTTAGGTGAAGCGAGCCAAACCAGTGAAACAGCGGCTGGTGCCGTGCATCCTATGCTGCAAGGCGCGTCCTTAGAAAACTCATCTAAGGGCATTGAAATTACCGATGTCGCACAAGGCTCACCCGCGGCCATGAGTGGCTTACAAAAAGGAGATGTGATTGTCGGTATTAACCGTACTGCGATTAAAGATCTTAAGACACTTAAAGCACAACTTAAAGATCAAGAAGGTGCCGTGGCACTGAAGATAATGCGTGATAAGAGCATGTTGTATTTAGTCCTACGTTAATCGACAAAATAGGCCATTTTTTCTGCCATAGATGAGCATAGGGAGCTTAGGTTCCCTATGCTTACATCGATTAAACATGTTAATCTAACTCACCTTTTTCTAGATCCATCCTGCCATGACTATAAAAGACACTCTGTTATATCTCGGTAAAGCCACCCTTTTCGGCCTTATCATGGCGGCCATGTTTTTATTGGTGACACGTTATATCGATAACCAATCCCTCGGTAGTAGTCTGCTACAAACCCGTGCCAACAACACAGTCGAGCTATCCTTTGCCAAGGCGGTACGCCGTGCAGCTCCTGCGGTTGTGAATATTTATAGCCTCAGCATAGATCAGAACCGCCCGCTTAATTCAGGCTCACTTCAAGGTCTAGGTTCTGGGGTGATAATGAGTAAAGAAGGTTATATTCTCACTAATTATCATGTCATTAAGAAAGCCGATGAGATTGTTGTCGCCCTGCAAGATGGACGCAAATTTACCTCTGAAGTGGTTGGCTTCGATCCTGAAACCGATTTATCGGTACTTAAAATTGAAGGCGATAACTTACCGATTGTCCCCGTTAATCTCGACAGTCCGCCTCAAGTCGGTGATGTCGTACTCGCTATTGGTAATCCCTACAATTTAGGCCAGACCATTACCCAAGGCATCATCAGTGCCACGGGGCGTAACGGCTTAAGTTCAGGTTACTTAGACTTCCTACAAACCGATGCAGCGATTAATGCGGGTAACTCGGGTGGCGCACTCATTGACACTAACGGCAGCCTTATCGGTATCAATACCGCAGCATTCCAAGTGGGTGAAGAAGGCGGCGGCCACGGGATTAACTTCGCTATCCCGATTAAATTAGCCCACAGCATCATGGGTAAGTTGATTAAAAATGGTCGCGTGATCCGTGGTGCCTTAGGAATTTCTGGCGAGCCGATTAACCCTGTAGTGGCACAAATCCTTAATCTACCCGATCTAAAAGGTGTGCTCGTTACGGGTGTCGATCCTAATGGCCCTGCGGCCCGTGCCCTGCTAATGCCAAGGGATGTGATTATTAAATACGATGGTGAAGATGTGCCAGGCGTTGAAATGCTAATGGACCGCATAGCTGAAACCACACCGGGTAAAAAAGTGATGATGACTGTGATACGCCAAGGTAAACAACAAGAGTTACCTGTGATTATCGATGAGAAGGTTGTGATCGATAACTAGAGTGTCACTCAGTATTACGAGCTCAAATGCAGAAAACAAAAAAACCAGCTTTAAGCTGGTTTTTTAATGATTCAAAATTAGCTTAAGTCAGTAACAGATCACTGAATACGCACAACCTGTGCGCCTAAACCTTGAAACTTATTCTCAATATGCTCATAGCCACGATCTAAGTGATAGATACGATCGACAATCGTCTTACCATCGGCCACTAAGCCCGCAATCACTAGACTCGCTGACGCACGTAAATCCGTCGCCATTACCTGAGCACCACTTAAAGATTCAATCCCTTGAATGATGCAGGTATTACCTTCAAGCTCCATGGTAGCGCCCATACGGATAAGTTCGGGCACATGCATAAAACGATTTTCGAAGATAGTCTCAGTTATGGTTGCCGTGCCTTGCGCTAAGGCATTGAGTACACAAAACTGCGCCTGCATATCGGTTGGGAAACCAGGATAAGGTGCCGTCTTAATATTCACCGCCTTCGGACGTTTACCCTGCATATCGAGCTCAATCCAATCTTCGCCGGTAGTAATCGTCGCGCCTGCATCTTCAAGTTTTGCGATAACCGACTCAAGTGAAGCAGGATCGGCTTTTAAACAACGAATACGGCCACGGGTCACCGCGGCAGCAACGAGGAAGGAACCGGTTTCAATACGATCTGGCATCACGCGGTAATTACAGCCCTGTAAACGCTCAACCCCTTGAATACGCAGTGTCGCACTGCCTACACCAGTGATTTTTGCACCCATAGCAATTAAGCAATTAGCGAGATCGATCACTTCAGGTTCGCGTGCCGCGTTTTCAATCACGGTTTCGCCATCGGCTAATGCTGCGGCCATCAGTAAGTTTTCGGTGGCTCCAACACTCACCATGTCCATAAAGATATGTGCGCCTTTAAGACGACCATCAACACGGGCCTTGATATAACCTTCTTTCACTTCAATCTTGGCGCCCATCATTTCGAGGCCATGTAAGTGCAAGTTCACTGGTCTTGCGCCAATGGCACAGCCGCCAGGCAATGACACGTCAGCCGTACCATAACGAGCCAATAACGGCCCTAAGATCAAGATAGAAGCACGCATGGTTTTCACTAGATCATAGGGAGCGCAAAACTCATTCAGATTAGTGGTAGAAATGCGGATCTGTCCGTCACCGAGTTCAGTCACTTCAGCGCCGAGACAGCGTAATAACTTACAGCTCGTACTCACATCACGCAGATTGGGTACGTTAGAAACCACAAAATCGGTTTCAGCCAATACACCCGCCATCAGAATAGGCAAAGCTGCATTTTTAGCACCCGAAATAATCACATCACCGGCAAGCGGGGGACTTGCCTGAATTGTTAGTTTATCCACTTTTCCTCACTAGCTAGGCATGTTGAAAACTTTTTCGCGTTTCCATTGAGTCGGCGTGAAAGTTTTGATCGTTAATGCATGTAATTCACCGCTGGCAATGTGTGCCGTCAACGGTGCATAAATGGCTTGTTGCTGTTTGACTCGGCTCATACCATCGAAGCATTCACCTACGGCGATCACTTTATAATGGCTACCATCCGAGCTAGCGTGAACTTCTTCAAGCCCTAACGCATCACGTAAAATCTGTTCAATTAAGCTGCATTCCATGAAATCTATTACCCTATTCTCAATGCGCTTCTTCGGTAAAGAAGGCATCTAAATCATATAAATCAATTAGTTTTTTAAGTTGTGGTGAAGCAGAACTCAATACAAGTTGGCTGCGATGTTCACGCACTAACGCCAGCAAAAATGCCATGCCAGCGCTATCACTGTATTCGAGCCCAGACAGAGACAATATCTGGGTTGACTCATTTAGCAGTTGTTGCCGCTGTGGCCAAAGTGTAATGACATCGGCTTGGGTTATGCGCCCTTTAAGATGACAAACTGTCCCCTGTTGCACAAATTCAATCACGACTGTGACTTCCCAGACTTAGCCTTCATGACCACTTTCTCTTTAGTGCGATCTTCGAGCATCTTAATCACGGGATCGATACCCTGTTGGCGAATTAGATTAGAGATTTCCGACTGCTTAGAAGACAGTAAGCTCACACCTTCGGCAACTAAATCAAATGCCTTCCATGAGTCATCCTTTAAACGGCGCGCCTTAAACAATAGTTTAATCGGTGGGCGACCGGCTTCGATGATCTGCACGTTTACATCGACCATTTTCTCTTTGCTGAAATCAATCCCAGGTGAGAATTCCACTTTTTGATTAGTATATTCAGTAAAGGCTTGGGCATAAGTAGAGATTAAATAACCTTCAAAAGCATTGACGAAACGATTGCGTTGCTCTTCGGTTGAATCCTTAAGATATTGGCCTAATACCTTATAAGAAGCGTATTTATAATCGACATAAGGCATGAGTTCTTCACGAACAATCACCTTTAAATGGTCTGAATTTGCGTCGATTAATGCTTTATCTTTGTGAAAACGATCGAAGGTTTTATTGGCAACGGCTTTCACCATGGCATACGGATCTGTCGTATCGACAACCACATCAGCGGCAACTGCGCTCGTTGCCCCTAAAACCATCACTAACGGCAATAAAAAACGAGATAAGTTTTTAAACATAGCGGTAACCCCTATTTATCCTTCGAACCCATACTATATAAGAACTGACCAATCAGCTCCTCCAACACTAATGCCGAACGAGTGTCGTCAATCTTATCGCCATCTTTCAGCATACTGACATCATCGTCGACAAAACCCGGTGTTAACCCTAAGAATTGTTCGCCCAACAAACCCGAAGTCAAAATGGCTAAACTACTGGTTTCAGGGAATTTATCGTAACGCTTGTCCATCACTAATGTGACCACAGCCACTAACTTAACTGGGTCTAAATCTATGCTGCTCACTCGGCCAACGACAACACCGCCAACCTTGACTGGCGAACGCACCTTCAAACCACCAATGTTGGTAAAATTGGCTTGTATGGTATAAGTGCTATCGCTGCTTTTCACTTCAATATTGGCGACGTTAAAGACTAAGACCAAAAAAGCGGCCAATCCTGTTAAAAGAAACACACCCACTAATAATTCAATTTTTCGTGTCAACATGTTCAGCTACCACTCTGTTAATCCATCTAACCTGTGTCGAAATCCGCAGTGTTCCGTTAGCGGCCAAACATCAGGGCTGTCAGTAAAAAATCCAATGCCAATACAGCGAGGCTCGACTGAACGACAGTCTGGGTCGTTGCACGGCTGATGCCTTCCGGATTTGGGATCACTTGATAACCGCGATATAACGCAATCCAAGTGACCACTACGGCAAACACACCACTTTTGATCAAGCAGTTAACTATGTCCTGACGCCATTCGACAGACGCCTGCAGAATCGACCAAAACGCACCACTGTCGATCCCTTTCCATTCCACGCCAACAAGGTGCCCGCCATAAATACCTACAGCGGTAAACATCAACGCCAGCAATGGCATACTGATCACTCCAGCCCAAAAGCGCGGTGCAATAATCTGCCTTAATGGGTCAATCGCCATCATTTCTAAACTGGAAAGCTGCTCAGTGCTTTTCATTAAACCAATTTCAGCGGTTAATGCTGAACCCGCCCGTCCCGCAAACAATAACGCGGTAACAACTGGCCCTAACTCACGCAGTAAACTGAGCGCCACCATAGGACCTAAGCTTTCTTCGGTGCCAAAACCAACTAAGATGTTATAGCCTTGCAGTGCGAGCACCATGCCGATAAAGAGTCCTGAGACTAAAATAATCACCATGGATTGCACACCGACCACATAAATCTGGCGCACTAATAATGGAAAACCTTTACGCACGCGTGGCCAGCGAAAAATCGCACCCCACAGCATAAGGCCTGCACGGCCAAAACCGAGCACTAGCTCAATCGCGCTGCGGCCTAAGTCGGCAATACTGTCGATTAACTTCACTTGCCAACTCCTTTTGCCATTAATTCTTGCTGGTAATCATTTGCCGGATAATGGAACGGCACAGGGCCGTCCGGAGCACCTTGAATAAACTGTTTCAGCTGCGGATTATCAGCGTACTTTAATTCTTCAGGGGTACCGTGGGCGATGACTTTTTTGTCAGCCACCACATATACATAATCGGCAATGCCAAGCACTTCATCCACATCGTGGGACACTACAATTGAAGTCAGATTCAGCGCATCGGATAACTCACGAATAAGCTTTACTAACACGCCCATCGATATTGGGTCTTGCCCTGCAAAAGGCTCATCGTACATCACCATTTCAGGTTCAAGCGCTATGGCTCTAGCCAATGCGGCGCGGCGTTGCATACCACCGGACAACTCGCTTGGCATCATCTGAGCGGCACCACGTAAACCTACGGCTTCAAGCTTCATCAGCACGATAGTGCGAATAATGTCTTCAGGCAGTCCAGAATGTTCACGCAGTGCAAACGCCACGTTATCGAACACATTAATGTCGGTAAACAGCGCGCCACTTTGAAACAGCATGCTCATCCGCTTACGCAGACTAAATAATTCATTACGACTCACGCCATGGATATCGTGACCGTCGAATAACACTTGTCCATGGTCAGGCGTTAATTGGCCGCCAATCAATTTCAACAGGGTCGTTTTGCCTATGCCGCTCGGCCCCATGATCGCCGTCACCTTGCCCCTTGGAATGGACAGGCTAATATCTTCATATATCACACGCTGACCGCGGCTAAACCCCAAATTACGGATCTCAACCAACGGCGTTTGTTCTTGAGTCATGCTTGATTCCGACATTTGCAAATGAGGTGAT
This sequence comes from Shewanella sp. SM74, assembly GCF_025653725.1. Lineage (NCBI taxonomy): Bacteria > Pseudomonadati > Pseudomonadota > Gammaproteobacteria > Alteromonadales > Shewanellaceae > Shewanella > Shewanella sp. SM74. Next base: position 74,598 of record NZ_JAKKRZ010000007.1, read on the forward strand.
CCTAGTCTTCCGAGACTGACCAATCGAAGAGCCGCAAATTGTACGTAATTGCGCTTTAACCTACAACCGAATCGACACTATCGCCCTGCGATACTTTCAATTTGCCTCATTTACAGCGAAAATGCGCCCTAAGTTTTCACTCTGCACAGGTAAAATGTTACTTAATGTTTTCAACCTGGTTGCAGAATTGGCAGTATTGGCTAATTCGTTCGCACTTAGCTCACTCTTTGCCCACTTTTATCGGGGAGAGTCGATACGCAATTGCGCAATAGAGGCATCCCATAGGGTAATACCCGCTGCGATATGGAATAAATCCATTGAAATAAACGACAAAGACGATGATATTGCTCAAGACCTTCTGCCGCTAAACACGTTATTGTGCGTGAATAGCTAACGCAGCTGAACTTGACGAGTCGGATCAATCGCTCTAGCCTGCCGCAATTGTTTTGCTGTTTTCGGTAATTAACCACAGCAAGACATAAGCTAAATTGTCTGAAAACAAACTAATACTTGGCAGAAAGCCTATTACATATCATCTTTATCGCGTACCAAATTGTGCTATTCCAATCCCATCAATGGGGCGACAAAGACAATGCAAAAAGAGAGATAGACATGGTAGACAAATCACAACTGCGCCAATGGGGTTGTAAAGTTATCGACATTGAAAAGTCAGCCCTAGACAATCTTTATCAATATGTTGATTCGGCTGAATTTGCAGCAGCTTGCGAGTTGATCCTCAACTGCACAGGCAAAGTGATTGTCATGGGAATGGGCAAATCGGGCCATATCGGCAATAAGATTTCAGCCACCCTCGCCAGCACAGGAACGCCCGCATTTTTTGTGCATCCGGGTGAAGCCAGCCACGGCGATCTGGGTGTATTGGCCGATAACGATGTGATTTTAGCGATTTCAAATTCCGGTGAGTCGAGCGAAATCCTCACCTTAATGCCGGTCATCCAACGTATGGGCGTGCCCGTTATCGCGGTAACAGGTAAACCCGAATCGAATATGGCGCGATTATCTAAAGTACATTTATGTATTGAAGTCCCAGAAGAGGCTTGCCCACTTGGACTTGCTCCAACGTCGAGCACTACCGCGACCTTAGTGATGGGCGATGCGATTGCCATTGCGCTACTACAAGCTAAAGGCTTTACCCGTGATGACTTTGCAATGTCCCATCCTGGCGGTGCTTTAGGACGCAAGTTATTGTTAAAAGTCTGCGATGTCATGCACAGCGGTGATGACTTACCGCTCGTTAACCACGATATTTGCATCACAGAAGCTCTGTACGAAATCTCCAAGAAAGGCTTAGGCATGACGGCGATTATTGATGATCAGCGCAAGCTGGTTGGTATCTTCACCGACGGTGATTTACGCCGCGTTATTGATGCCGAAGTGAATTTACGCACGACGCCCATTGCCGATGTGATGACACGTAACTGCGTCACGATCACGGATAATGTGTTGGCCGCCCAAGCACTGCAAGTGATGGACTCAAAAAACATCAACGGATTAATTGTTATTGATAAAGACCGCCATCCTATCGGCGCTCTTAACATGCTAGACATGGTTAAAGCAGGAGTCATTTAATGCCACAGCAAGGATTTTACGGCCCAATCAGTGATGATGTGTGGCAACGCGCGCAAAAGATTAAACTGTTGATTTGTGACGTCGATGGGGTGTTTTCCGACGGCCGTATTTACTTGAGCAATAGCGGCGAAGAGCTCAAAGCCTTCCATACCCGTGACGGTTATGGCGTGCGCTCACTCCTCACCAGCGGTTTCAACCTCGCCGTGATCACAGGGCGTCAATCCAAAATCGTTGAAAACCGTATGACAGCCCTTGGTGTTACCCATATTTACCAAGGCGTAGACAATAAGTTCGAGCCCTATGAAGCATTGCTCGCACTTTATGGTGTCACCCCAGAAGAAGTGGCTTATATCGGTGATGATATTGTCGATCTCCCCGTGATGAATGTCGTCGGTTTAGCGGTCAGTGTTGCTGACGGCCACCCCTATGTACGCCAACACGCCCATTTTGTGACTACGCTCAATGGTGGCCACGGTGCACTGCGTGAACTCACAGATCTGTTACTCCTAAGTCAAAATAAATTCACTTCGGCCCATGGAATGAGTATATGAGTCGTGTGACACTCGCAATTATCGCTTTTTTTGGAACTGCACTAGCGCTTTACTGGCAGGTCCAGAACAAACACAGCGGTGATTCCGATAACAGAGTAAAAGATCAAAATACCCCAGATTTCATCGTTGAAGATCTGCGCAGTGTTGAGTTCAATGAGCAAGGACTAGTGAATAGCCGTGTGACGGCGAAACACATGGAACATTATGATTCAACGAATCAAACTTTCTTTACTCAACCTGTTTATCTTGTTTATCCAGACCAAGGTAAAGCACAATGGCAGCTCAGGGCAGATCAGGGCAAGCTAAACAAGGAAACTGGCAAGGTTGTATTAGAAAATAATGTTATTATCGATGCCATTAGCCCAGAAGAACCGATTCAGACCTTGTCCACCAGTTATCTGGAACTCGATCTCAACACTATGATAATGACCTCTGACCGTACCATTTACGTCACAGGGAAAGATTTTAATATTCAAGGCCAAGGCCTTTATGCCGACCTCAACGCGCAAGAAGTGCAATTGACCAGTCAGGTAGTAGGAACATATGAAGCAAAATAACGTATTACTTGCCAGCCTAATGCTAATTATGAGCATGAGTGCTTTCGCGAAAGTGGGCGACTTAAAGCAAGAAGTCAAAATTAAAGCTGTGAGCCAAACTGCGGATATCAAAAACAACCAGATTATCTTCTTTGGTCCGGTGGAAGTTACCCAAGGCTCAATAAAAATCCAAGCAAATGAACTGCGTGCATTTTCCGCTGAAGGTGAAAATAGCAAAACTTTAGTCGCCACAGGCAACCCTGCTACGTATAGCCAGATATTAGACGATGGCCGTCCTGCATCGGCTAGCGCGAAAGAAATTCGTTACGATATGGCAAGCCGCACCTTAACTCTGAAAGGTATGGCGTCATTAGATCAAGCAGGTAGCCAAGTTACAGGCAATTTAATCCGCTATAACATGATTCAACAGAAATTGATGGCCGAGAGTACTGGCAGTGGTGACGATCGCGTAATCACTATTATTCAGCCTGAAAACTATCAAGATGATGCTAAATCAGACGCTCCGGCGGATAAACCTGTAAAAAAGCAGGACTCTAAATGACCCAAATCACCTTAAGAGCACAAAATCTGGCGAAAAGTTACAAGAGTCGCCAAGTGGTTAAAGACGTCAGTCTGACGGTAAAAACCGGTCAAGTCGTTGGCCTACTCGGTCCAAACGGTGCAGGTAAAACCACGACCTTTTACATGGTTGTCGGGCTAGTGAAGAGCGATAAGGGACATATCTTTATCGACGATGATGATTTAACCGCAGATCCTATGCATCTGCGTGCCCGCAAAGGCATAGGTTACTTACCGCAAGAAGCCAGTATCTTTCGTAAGCTAACTGTTCATGACAACATCATGGCCGTACTGCAAACTCGTAAAGAACTTAAAAACGAAGAACGAGAAGAAGAACTAGAACATCTGCTCGAAGAGTTTCATATCACCCACATCCGTGACAGCCAAGGCATGTCATTGTCGGGTGGCGAACGTCGTCGCGTCGAAATTGCGCGGGCTTTAGCCGCTAATCCTAAGTTCATTTTGCTCGATGAACCGTTTGCCGGCGTCGATCCTATTTCGGTTATCGACATCAAGAAGATTATCGAACAACTCAAAAGTCGCGGCCTTGGCGTACTGATCACAGACCATAATGTCCGCGAGACATTAGATGTATGTGAACATGCTTATATTGTGAGTCACGGAAACCTGATTGCCGAAGGAACTCCAGCAGAGATCTTAGACAATCAGCAAGTTAGGGCTGTGTACTTAGGTGAACAATTCAGGCTATAGTTAATCGAGCGAAGCCAATGGAGGCAATTTATACCGCCATTGGGCTTCACTCAAGATAATAATAAGCGACCTCATCCAACAATAATAACGTAGGGATCAGCGGTAACATGAAAGCGTCACTCCAGCTCAAACTGGGTCAACAGTTAACCATGACGCCACAACTACAACAGGCTATACGTCTGTTGCAACTGTCGTCATTAGAACTGCAGCAAGAGATCCAGCAAGCATTAGATTCTAATCCCCTTCTCGAGCTGGAAGAGGATCAATTCGACGCCACTAAAACCCCTGTAAACCAAACGCTATCCGATACGGATTTCAGTGAATCTAGCACTCTGCCACCAGAAAAAGACAGCTCCACCATAGATACGGCAGAGTCGCTAACCAAAGAATCCATGCCCGATGAGCTCCCCATGGACACCACATGGGATGAAGTGTTTACCGCCTCCCCAAACTCAGGCCCCGGCGGCAGTCGTGAAGACGATATGCCCTTCCAAGGCGAGACCAGTGAAGGTTTGTACGAACACTTAGAATGGCAAAAAAACCTCACGCCGTTTTCTGAAACCGATTTAGCCATTGCCACCGCCATTATTGATGCCATCGACGATCAGGGCTATCTCACCCAAAGCACTGAAGAAATTCTCGAAGCCATGGGTAATCCTGAAGTTGAGCTTGACGAAGTCGAAGCCGTACTCAAGCGTATTCAGCATTTTGATCCCATAGGCGTTGCCGCCCGCGATTTAAGTGAATGCCTGCTGATCCAACTGTCGCATTTCGCCGCTGATACTCCCAACCTAGAAAACGCCCGTATGCTGATCAAAGATCATTTAGATCTGATCGCCGCCCGAGACTTTAGGTTGTTGATGCGTAAGACTAAATTAAAAGAAGATGAATTAAGGGATGGTATAGCACTCATCCAAACCCTCAATCCTCGCCCAGGTTTGTTGATCACGCCCAATAATGACGAATACGTTATCCCAGATGTGTCTGTGTCGAAGAAAAATGGCCGCTGGGTCGTTGAGCTAAATCCTGACTGCATGCCAAAAATCAATGTAAATCAACATTATGCTTCTATGGCACGCAGTACCAAAAACCAAGCCGATAGCCAATTTATTCGCGGCCATCTGCAAGAGGCTAAATGGTTTATTAAGAGCCTAGAAAGCCGTAACGATACTTTGCTTAAAGTTGCTAATTGCATAGTGCAATATCAGCAAGGTTTCTTTGAGTATGGTGAAGAAGCCATGAAGCCTATGGTGCTTAACGATATTGCCGAAGCGGTAGAAATGCATGAGTCCACCATCTCACGGGTCACAACTCAAAAATACATGCATACCCCTAAGGGACTTTTTGAACTAAAATACTTCTTCTCTAGCCACGTCGGTACTGACGATGGTGGTGAGTGCTCATCCACAGCAATCAGAGCCTTTATAAAGAAACTGGTGGCAGCGGAAAACCAGAAAAAACCATTAAGCGATAGCAAGATGGCACAGCTTCTGGCAGAACAAGGGATCAACGTAGCCCGCAGAACCATTGCGAAGTACCGAGAGGCTATGCTTATTCCACCTTCTAATCAGCGTAAAAGTTTATAACCTACAGTGGATATCGGAGGACGTTTCTATGCAAATAAACCTAAGTGGACACCATGTCGAAATTACCGAATCGTTACGTGCATATGTAGAAGAAAAGTTTTCAAAACTTGAACGCCATTTCGAACAGATCAATAATGTGCACGTTGTGCTCAATGTTGAGAAAATGCAACAGATTGCCGAAGCGAGAATAAACCTCATAGGTGGTGAAGTTTTTGCTACTTCAGAGCATGCTGACATGTATGCCGCTATAGACGCCCTGATTGACAAGCTTGACCGTCAGGTTATTAAACACAAAGAGAAGTTAACAAAACACTAATAATGGAACTTTGTACCATACTGCGGCCGGAGTGCACTACCTGCGCCACTCCGGGCAGTAAGAAAAAGGTACTGGAACTCATCAGCGACTTAGTCGCTGCCCAGTACCCGACCCTCTCATCTCAAGAGATATTCGAAAGCCTAGTGGCGCGCGAAAAGATGGGGAGCACAGGTATAGGTAACGGCATCGCCATTCCACATGGTCGACTAGCCGATATAGATCAGCCCATTGCCATACTAATTAAGTGTGAAGAGCCGATAGCATTTGATGCTATCGATAAGCAACCTGTTGATATTTTATTTGCACTACTGGTGCCTGCAGACCAATGTCAGCAGCACTTAAGTACCTTGTCTTGCATGGCCGAAAAGCTGAGCGACAAGCAAATATTAAAGCAATTACGCAAGACGCATGATGAAACGGAACTCTATCAGGTAATCACTGGATGAAACTGGTCATAGTGTCGGGCCGCTCAGGCTCAGGCAAATCTGTCGCCCTTAGGGTACTCGAAGATCTCGGCTATTATTGTGTCGATAACCTTCCCTTGCCATTGATTGGCAGTTTGCTTGAGCAACTCAAAGGCAGTAACGATCTCGTCGCCATCAGTGTCGACGTGCGTAACATGCCTGAGCAGGATAAGGTCTTAGTGAAACAACTCGCTAGCCTACCTCCAGATACTGAGTTAACGAGCTTCTTCCTTAACTCCAGCGATAAAATTCTGCTTAAGCGTTACAGCGAAACCCGCCGTTTACATCCTTTGTCGAAGAGCCGAGTCTCTTTGCAAGAAGCGATAAAGCTGGAGGGGAAACTGCTCGAGCCTATGTCAAAACTGGTCGATCACTACATAGATACGTCGAATCTGAATATCTATGATTTAAGCGACCAAGTCAGACAAATTCTCCTTGGTAGTGTCGATAAAGAACTCGTGATCAACTTCGAGTCCTTTGGCTTTAAGCACGGAATGCCCACCGAAGCCGACTTTATGTTCGATGTGCGCTTCCTGCCCAATCCCCACTGGGAGTTGGCGCTGCGGCCATTGACTGGCTTAGATGAACCCGTAGCTGAGTTCTTAAATCGCCAACCACTGGTCAATAAGTTCATCTGGCAAATCGAAAATTTACTGGAGACTTGGCTGCCACACCTCGAGCGTAACAATCGCAGTTATTTAACTGTGGCCATTGGCTGCACAGGTGGACAGCACAGATCGGTTTACGTCGCAGAGCAATTGGCAAAACGCTTTAGTAACGGTAAACATAAAGTGTATGCCCGTCATCGAGAGCTCAACAATGCCAAAGCTTGAACGTCAGATAACTATCTGTAATAAGCTCGGTTTACATGCCCGTGCCGCCACTAAGTTGGTGGTACTGGCTTCCGAGTTTGATGCGACCATCACCTTAATCCAAGGCGATAAACAAGCATCGGCCGCCAGTGTGCTTGGCTTGCTGATGCTTGAAACTGGCATGGGTAAAACCATTAAGCTTATCGCCGAAGGCCCAGATGCAGAGCCGGCTCTCGATGCCATTTGTGCCTTAATCGACGCTAAGTTTGACGAAGCCTGTTAGTTTCACTTCACACTAAGCACTTCATCGTTAGTTTCACTTCATGTCTAGTTTAAAAAACTTGCCATTCACACATGGCAAAACATTTGTCGCTCGACGATACAAGCCACAGGCGATTACACTAGCGGTCATTGCGCTGGCGCTGGCCTTAACCTTACCTTAGCCGTCTTAATCTATGTCATCGACTGACGCTTAGTCACCGCTAAATCCTAGCCCAACACTAAGATCTCAAACCAATTTGCCGCACAATGGAGGACAAATGCCCGTAGATAATGCAGAAAACGATCACACCGGACATAGTCTTGACCAGTTAAACCAAGCGCTTAGCAGCGGCATGTTCGTGCATGTGCGTAATATGCTGCAAAAAATGGCCGCCTCAGATATCGCGCTGATCTTAGAATCATCACCGCCAAGTGCCAGACAAGTATTGTGGCAGCTCATCGATCAGGAACAAATAGGCGACATACTCGATGAGTTGAGTGAAGAACTCAAAGACCCACTGATCCGCAGCATGAGCCCTGAGCGAGTCGCGAAAGCGACAGCAAGCATGGACACCGACGATCTCGCCTATATTCTGCGAAGTCTTCCCGACGCCGTTTACAAACAAGTGTTGCAGTCGATGACGGAGCAAAATCGCCTGAGGGTAGAACAAGCCCTATCTTATCCAGATGAGACCGCCGGCAGCTTGATGAATACAGATACAGTCACCTTAAGACCCGATGTGAATATCGATGTGGTGCTGCGCTATCTTCGGCAAAGGGGCAACCTACCCGACACCACAGATACCTTATATGTGGTCGACAAACAGGACAAAGTCCTTGGCGGTGTTAGGCTGGCAGATCTGCTGACTTGCGCGCCAAGCACCACAATTCGCAATATCATGGATCCCAATATTCAAAGTATTCCGGTGAGCATGTCCGACAGCGAAGTCGCGCAGAAATTCGAACGCAATGACTGGGTATCGGCACCTGTCGTCGACAGTGATGGTAAGCTACTCGGACGTATCACAATCGATGACGTAGTCGATGTTATCCGCGAAGATGCTGAACATTCCATGATGGGTATGGCGGGGATGGACGGAGATGAAGATACCTTTGGTCCTGTGCTAAAAAGTACCCTACGTCGCTCGCTCTGGCTTACTATAAACTTATTCGCCGCCCTGCTTGCCTCGTCGGTCAGCAATATGTTTGAAGGCACTATTGAGCAATTTGCCACTATCGCCATCCTAATGACGATTGTCCCTAGCATGGGCGGTGTTGCCGGTAATCAGACCTTAGCGCTCGTGATCCGTGGTATTGCTTTAGGCCATATAGGCCAAAGCAACGCTCGCTGGCTTATCGGTAAAGAGCTATCGATTGGTTTTCTCAATGGTTTGATGTGGTCGATTTTAGTCTTTGTCGCCGTGTGGCTATGGAAGGATGATATGGCACTGGCGGGATTAATTGGTAGCGCCATGCTGATCAATATGACAGTAGCTGGGCTTGCAGGTGCGAGTATTCCATTGATTTTAAAACGACTTAAAATCGATCCTGCCCTCGCTGGCGGTATGGTGCTCACCACAGTCACTGACGTGGTTGGCCTGTTCGCCTTCCTCGGGTTAGCGACGCTCTACCTGATGAACTAACGCTTTAACAGTTTGAGCTAATAACAAAAACGGCACCTCAAAGGTGCCGTTTTTTATCCCGCAGGAAAACTAAAGAAGGCTATTTTGCCGGAGGTTGGAAACCATAACTGCTCAGAATCGCTTGGCCTTTTGTCGATAGAATAAACTCAGCTAACGGCGTAGCGGCAGTATTAGCGCCTTGTAAAACCAGTAAACCATAGTCGGCACCCACGGCGAGTTCCTGCGGTAAGTCGATGATTTGTAAACTCGGCACTTCTTTTTTAGCCAGCACAGCATTAGTACAATAGGTTAAAAAGATATCCGCTTGCTTGTTTTCCATCACCCAGCCATAGGGGTTGCGATCTTTAGGCGGTTTAACGCTCTCAGGGCCGCCCGTCAGTTGTAATGCCTTGGTCTCTAACGCGGCTTTCGCATTAGGTTTTACCACTTCGGCCTTAGCAAAAATGGCCCAGGCATAATCACCCGCGGGGTCAGCTTTCGGGGTTGAGGTGCCGACTTTAATCTTAGGATCTAACAAGGTATCGAGTAACGTCGAACTCGTCACCTGAACTGTGTCTTGAGCAATGGCGCAGAGTTGATTACGGGCAAACATTTGCACCGCTTCGCCCTGACCCGAATCCACTAATGCCTGTGGATGTTTCATATTCGCCGAGGCAAAGATATCGACTTTTTCACCCTCTTGAATACGTTTTAACAATAAACCTGAGGGTGCATATTGCGCTACAACACTCATTTGCGACTGTGCTTGATAAGCAGCAATAATATCACTCATCGCAGCCTTTAAACTGCCTGCGGCGCGCAGTTCTATCGGCGCGGCTCCTGTGGTCACTTCGGCTTTCATCGGCACTCCTTGTACAGCAGTCACCATGATGACAGGACTTAAACTCAAGGCTACTAACACATTTTTGCTTATCATAGTCATATTCTCCTTTAGGCACTAAAAGTCATTCTTGTGACTTATTCCCATACAGAACGTGAAATCGATAAAGGGATCAAGCTGAACTCATCCCAAGGTAATTAGCAGTGATATGTTTGTGGTGCTGGTCACTCAAGGTGCGCTTCATAAAGGACAAATTGTCTAATTGAAGCACGGCAAGCTAATCACTCAATTAGCCCACCACTGAAAACAAAAAAGTCGCCCCAGGCGACTTTTTCAGCGAGAACTTTGTGCTTAGACCAGACTATTTACCCGTTGGTATTAGTACGATCTCAACGCGGCGGTTTTGTGCTCGGCCATTTGCATTGGCATTTGATGCAATAGGACTCGCTTCACCCATACCTTTTGATTTTACACGGGCAGAGGCAACGCCTTTATTCATCAAGTAATTACCCACTTCGCTAGCACGGACCTGTGACAGACGTAAATTGTAAGAGTCTGAACCACTGCTGTCGGTATAACCTAATATGTTGAGCTGCGTTTTGCTGTATTCCTTGGCCACAACCGCCACTGAATTCAGCACGCGTTTAGCACCGTCGCTTAACTCGGTTTGATCTACGCCGAAGGTCACTTCATTAGGCATATTCAAAATGATGTTATCGCCGTTACGGGTCACACTCACGCCCGTTGAGGCTAATTGTTGGCGTAATTTAGTCTCTTGCACATCCATGTAATAACCAATACCACCACCGACTGCAGCGCCCGATGCAGCACCAATTAAGGCACCTTTACCGCGGTCGCTCTTGCTCGAAGATACCACTCCAATTGCGGCACCCGCGACGGCACCAATCAATGCGCCACTGGTCGCTTTAGCGGTTTGTTCTTCATTTGAATAGGGATTGATTGTTGTACAACCCGATGCAACTAGCGCGGTCGTCAATACCACTATGGCTAACAGGGATGGTTTAGATTGCACTGCCTGAAAACACTTCATCATTTATAACCTCTTTATATGATTGATGACTGTGAATACCGCTCAAAAGGGCAAGAAATATCACGTCCATTAGGTAATACGAATGACCTAGGGATTGCCACAAAGCAGGCAGTATATAAGCAATTGCGCTGGAGACAATCCTTTATCCATCTTCAATTATGCTAATCCAGATTTTAGTCAGCAAAGATACAGATTTCGGGCTTCAATCATGGCTTGTACCAGCCAATTAAATATCAAGTCTATGGCACCGAAATAGTGCACCTTGCACCTTTATTGGCAGCACTAAAAAATAACGCCGTTTTAATCGAAGGCGCAATCCAATGATTTAAAAGGTTAAAATAAAAATTAGAATATTGGCACGAATTTTACATACTACTAAGTGAGTAGACAGTCAGACGCGGTAAACATCGCCGAAAACTAGAGTCGACTTCAACAGGATTAATCCAAATTAAATGGACCTATCGAGACAGAAAATGGGCTCGAGTATTTAGGGTCATGAAGGAGGAAGTATGAAAAAGGTCATGAACTTTATCGCACTATGTCGCCACGAATGGATTTGTCTGCGCCATCTAGGTCTGAGCCAGTGGGATTTAGAACAGCGTCACTATCATCAATAAAAGGCAACGCAAACGGTCATATTTTGGTTCGAAGGCAGTAAAAGAGGGAACGCTCATGGGAATCGCAGAAAATAGTCTCAAGCTACATGTTATTACCGAGGTTAAAGTACAAGGTCGCTTACTGTCGGATGTTGCACGTCAATACGGTTTATCTGCCAAGGCAGTCTACCAATGGGTGCGAGAAAGCGATCTGCAACCCCAGCAAAGAGAATGCGCATTAATGAGTGAGATTGCCCAGCTACAGAAAAAAATTAAACAGCTCAATCAAGAGCTACGCACGATAGGTTAAGTGCTGCATGGCAATTGAGTGCCTGTACAACAAGCTAAACGTGCCCGAATAGACAAGGCCGGACGAGATTGCATATCGCCCTGCTGATAACGCTAACGATGTAAAAGATGTGCTAACAACAATAATAACAGCGCCCTTTTTAGTCCGGCCTTGTCGTCCAAATTGATGAACCCAGCGAAGATTGGGAAATAGTATTAACAGCAACAAACGGATAGGGACAATGCAAAAGTTTCGGCAAGACTAGGGAGGGAGTTATCTCCCCCAAGATCAAATATGTGAATTGTGCTCCCCCAAGTCATGAACATATTTCTCTCTCTGGCCTTGTCATTTTATTCACAGGATCAATGATGATCCAGCACTGCAATGAGTGTAGTGCGCCAAGGAAGGCCGTGATTGGTATTACATAGATTGACTGAAGAGTGACCAAGGTTTCGGCAAGGATTGAGGGAGTTGTCTTCCCCAAAGATTAAATATGTGAATTGTGCTCCCCCAAGTCATGAACATATTTCTCTCTCAACTCTTGTCCTTTTATCACACTGTTCGATGATTGCTAGCTTGTTTGTAGCAACAAGGATGGCCCCAGCTTCCATCGGGGATTAAGCCAAGGATTGGCTAACGCCAAAAATTAAATAACAATAATAAAATCAATAACAAAAATAATAATTTCACTTAATTTTTAGCATAAAAAAGACGCTACTTTGAGCGTCTTTTTTATGGGTGAAAAACAACGACTGACGATTAATAGTCTTCTTCGTTTGCCTCTTGGATCCGCTGCTTACGCTCTTGCGCCTCTTCAAAGGCTGCTTGGATTTCTTCCAAGACCGCACTAACATCGGCTTCAACCAGCACTTCGGTAAACTCACCCGTTAATGGCGTTTCAGGCTTCAATTCACCGGCTTCAAACAAGGCCCAAATTTCTTTGGCGTATTGTGTTTTTAGCAGCTCAGGAGCATACAAACCATAGTATTGAGTCATGTTATTCACATCACGCGCTAACATCCATTTGGCATGGTTATTCGCCGCGGCATCGACCGCCTGAGGCAAATCGATAATCACTGGCCCTTCACTGTCAACTAACACGTTAAACTCAGACAAGTCACCGTGCACTAACCCAGCACAGAGCATACGTTTGACATAGGTCATCACCAACGCATGATCCTTCAAGGCTTTTTCTGCCGACATACTAACATCGTTTAATCTCGGCGCGACATTGCCCTCGGCATCCGTCACTAACTCCATCAGCAACACGCCATCGAAACAACCATAAGGCTTTGGCACACGCACACCCGCATTCGCTAAACGGTAAAGTGCTTCAACTTCAGCATTTTGCCAAGCTTCTTCCTGCTGATCACGGCCAAATTTAGACCCTTTTTCCATCGCGCGCGCGCGACGACTGTTACGGACTTTTCGGCCTTCTTGATATAACACAGCTTGCTTAAAACTGCGCTTGTCCGCTTCTTTATAGACTTTGGCACAGCGGATATCATCACCACTGCGTACAACGTACACAGTCGCTTCTTTACCGCTCATTAACTGGCTAATGACCTCATCGACCAGTCCTTCATCAACCAGGGGTTGGATTCGTTTCGGAGTTTTCATAGCGCCCTTATACCTTACTTAGGCATGATATGGAATACTGCGGGCAAATCTTCATACAAAAGCGGTCTCCAGCGGAAGTTTGATGAATATAGTTTAGGATTGTTAAACGAATTTTAAGTAAAAACTAATGCACTTGCGTGTTAAACACAATACCAGATTTACTCAGCGCTTTGGCAAAGAAAGAGACTGAAAATACCACTTTAACTAAAAGAATATTCTTTTATGCTCACCCCAATAAAACCAGACTCAAAACAACAAGCCATATTCCACGGCGAATATGCCAATCCAAGCCAGTTGAAATAATACCCAGAGCTAAATTGGTGCAGGAACTTAACTCAAACAAACAAGGCAATCACACTGCCCACAGTCGCCGCCGCTTTCAATATTTGGCCTGCACTGTAATAAGTGTCGTTTGAACTCTTAACGTCATCTACATCATCCGCACTAGGCTCAGGTATTTTACTCGTTGCATTGCCATCAAAACTGACCTCAGCTTTGGGAGCCGCCAGCCCTAATGCACCATAGGTAAAGGATTTAAGTCCACTTGGCTCGGCAGTATCAAGGGATTGATGAGACGACTTAACTGCCGGTAATGAAGCAGAATACACAGATGAAATATGTGAAATCATAGCGAGCACCAAAGCAGACATTTAAAGTGTTAACCACAAACTAACACAATATCAGCTGGTTATCATGCATTCATCCGCTAAACTGTGATGGATTCTGCCCAACAAAACGCATCTATGACCGTATAAACGGCGGTATATATAGCTAGATCTCCCCCATAAGAGCCTTTATCCTAAACGCCACAACATATAGAGAACTTATCCATGCACTATCCCAGCATTTTCCTCGCACTTTCAGTCTTATCCCTGACTCAATGCAGCAGCTTATCTATTGAAGAATGCGCCAATAGTGATTGGTTTGCCCTTGGGCTTGCCGATGGCAACCGTGGGACAAGTTCTGGGCAATTAAATCAATATCAAAAAGATTGTCGTGAATTTAATCTCAGTGTCGATACCGCGCAATGGAAACAAGGATACCAGCAAGGGTTAGCCAGTTACTGCGTGCCAGAAAATGGCTACCGCGTAGGCTTAGCGGGAGAAAGTTATTATGGGGTTTGCAGTAATAACCAGTTTGTTGAGCGCTATAACCAAGGCCATCAACAATACCTGACCAACAAACGTTTAACTGAGATTGCCGACCGCTTAAATACCATAGAGAGAGAAATAAGCAGTCTTGATGGCAAGATCAATAATCTCACCGACAAGGCTGACTTATTGAAACAGAAAAACAGCCTACTCAACGAAAAAAACCAACTGTTAGATGAAAGATCTCGCCTACGCAGACCTGATATGCGCTTCGAATTTAGATTTTAAGCCATAAAAAACACTGAACCCAATAAGGACTCAGGGCGTTAGCTTCGCAGCTCGTTATTTTTGCGGTATTCCACTACTTGTAACCTTGAACATTTGACCCAAAGCGACCAATTTAGACTTTCTAAACGCAGGCGAGCGCAGAAAAAACACATAGTAGAGTAGGCTAGCGGACGTCCATGCTATGGCTAAACTCCATAAATCATGACTCAAGAAGTGGGCGCCGCGTAACTCTTGGCCAATGCCAAATACTAGGCCTAAACTCAAACCAAAGATTAATCCAAACTTAGCTAAATGCGGGCGATACTCACGCAGCACGTAATACAAGGCAACCCAAGCAAACCCGCCGCTGGCATGGCCACCAGGGAAACATTGACCAAACTCAGCACTTTTAGGTAAACGAGAAAACAAGGATGAATGTATCATATGGCCGCCAAACTCAATCACATCCCACGGGCAGGTCATGTGAGTAACGCTCTTGCCAATTCGGACCAGCAACACACTCGCCAATACGCTACTAAATAGGTAAATCAGGCCCTTACGGTACGGTTTTACCCTGTCACTTCGAAAACTAAAGGCAATGCCGACTACGACACTCACCGCCAGCAAGATGACAAAGTTACGCCCAGTGACATGCAGTAAATCTTCGGTCAACCAATATCCTCTCAATGGCCAAGAGTCGATACCCCCTTGCCAATGAAATAACAAAGTCGCGACTTTCATATCAGCGTGAGTCCATTCAAGCCCCACTATGATCACTGCAAACACTAAAAGCGGCGTAATTAAATGCCCCTTAGCAAAATCCATAAATGTCATCATAACTTTATCTTTCAGATAGTTATTCACTAATAAATCCAAAAATCAGAACATTTAGTGTTAGAGTACCGTTGAATTCTTACCTAACACTTAAGAGATCTAACAGCGCAGCATTTAAGATAGAACCGAGATTTTGCAGTAACTAAATTTACCGAAAAGACTCACATCATGAGTAAAAAGACTATAGTTTATGAATAGTATCGCGCCTCTAGGACTGAGCATTCATGCCATACAACCTCGCCATTAACCAGTCTCAAAAAGATCGTTTATTTGCCGACATTGCTATCGACACAGACAAAATCGTTGTTCCCCAAGAAATGGTTGATAACTGGCAACAAACCTTAGATTTGCTCTCTGAATTAGTCGACACCCCCGCCGCTTTGATCATGCGTGTCCATCAAACCGATATTGAGGTCTTTACCTCGAGCCGCACCCAAGGTAATCCCTATAAAAAACATGATAAAGACAGTTTAGGCCACGGGCTTTACTGCGAAACAGTGATCAAAGAAGGTAAGGAACTCCACATTCCTAACGCCCTAAAGGATAAAAACTGGGACAAAAATCCTGACATTAAACTCGGCATGATCGCATACTGTGGTTTACCTTTACGTTGGCCAGATAGCAGTGCCTTTGGCACTATCTGCATGCTCGATAGCCAAGAGCATAATTACCCCCAATCTTTTCGCAGCTTACTCGCTCGGTTTCAAAATGGTATCGAAGCTAACCTAGTCACCCTTTATCAACAGGCTAAGCTACAACTGCACAATCAGCAGCTAGAGCAAAAAGTACAACAGCGCACCCATGAACTCGCCGAACTTAGCGGCAAGCTCATCAAAGAAATCGAAAACCGCACCTCCACCGAAACCTCACTGGAATACCATAAAAGCTATGATCCACTGACGGGATTACCCAATCGCATCAATTTGATTAATAGTCTGTCTATCATGCTCGAAAAAGTGAATCGCAAAGAAAAGATTTCAGTACTCTATCTTGGGCTGCGCAATTTCAAATCCATCAACGACAGTTATGGTTACCTGATTGGCGATAAAATTCTCACTATTCTCAGCCAACGTTTACAGCACTATACCGATGAAAACACCTTTATCGCCCGCATCGCTGGCGCCGAATTTGTGATTATTCAAGCCCACAAACCTTCGAATAACGAAACCAATAAACTCATCAATAAAGTGCTTAACTGCTGTAACACGCCCTTTGGTGTGGCTGATTTTGTAATCACGATTCCCTCGAGCATGGGCATAGCACAAGCGCCTATGGATGGTATCGATGCCGCCATCCTGCTGCAAAAAGCCGGAGCGGCCATGACGATCAGCAAGGCTGATGGCTCAACTCACAGCTTCTTTAATCAAGATACGCAAGCCGCTTTAAACCTACGCTATCAACTGGAATCCCACTTGGTCGATGCGCTGAACAAGAACGAGTTAAGCCTGCATTACCAACCCTTTATTAACTTAAAGACGAAGCAAGTGATTGGTGCCGAAGCCCTGCTGCGCTGGCATAATCCCATCCTTGGCAATGTCGCCCCAGACAGATTCATCGCCTTAGCTGAACGTAATGGCCAGATTATTGATATTGGCAATTTTGTATTGCATACCGCGCTGTCTCAGGCGGCAAAATGGTGTCGCGAGGTAGGCCAAGAGTTTAAAATCGCCATCAATATTTCCCCTTTGCAAATGCGCAATCCCCGCTTTAGCGAACACATAGCCGACTTACTCACCCTCTATCAATTGCCCCCCACCGCCTTAGAACTTGAAATTACCGAAGGCATGCTGATGCAGGATGAACATATTGCCCACAATGCCATCCAAAAACTACAAGAACTCGGTATCCGCATCTCCCTAGATGATTTTGGCACAGGCTACTCATCCTTAAGTTATCTACAAAAATACTCTTTCGACACCTTAAAAATCGATCGCTGCTTTATTAGTAAACTCGAAGAAAACGAACAAAATAGAGAGTTAACAAAGGCAATTATTGCCATTGGTAAGAAACTGGACTTGGAAGTGATCGCCGAAGGCGTAGAAACCCTAGAACAAGATGCCTTTATTCGCCACGAGGAATGCGACTTAGGCCAAGGCTACCTCTACGGTAAACCCATTACCGCAATACAGTTTGAGCAGGCATTTATCCATAAAAAAGAGCATTAAGTTCATCCTTAATGCTCTTTTTATTTCGCGAATTAAAACCGACTGAATAATGTTACATGAATAGTCATTTCCACAGAATGTTATAACTCACATTTGTACAAAAGTGAGCTAGTTTTTTACTCTAATTCGTGGAGTTCGGATTAAAATCCCTATGGGTTATCACCTTACAAACGCAAGCCAACTGTTTTACGTCCGTTTAAGCAACTTATTATGTTCTCTTGCTAACCACCACAAAAATAAGATTGCTTGTAATCCCGAAATACCTGCATAAAACAAAAACAATTCAATTTTCATAGAAGGTAGTGAAATCAGAATACCGAAAGCTAGAATCCCTAAAAAATAACACCATTTATTCTGATTAAAGAACTTTACTGCCACCCAATGCACAGGAAAGCCAATTAACATCCATCCAATAATTGAGAATATAAAATAGAACACTAAAACAAAACGTATTGATCCATAGAAGTATTTAAAATCCATTGTTATTAAGTCAGATTCATTACTCCAGTAAAACAGCATAATTGGAACAAAACATATTGCTATAGCAATAAACACGGCTCGTAAAAAGTGCTCCAAATTCACAACCCCTCCCTGAGAACATAACGCCGCAAGCGGCGAGCGTTAGCCAGTCCAGCACCGAAGGTGCGATGCTGACTTGCCTTGTTAACTTTTTGCATACTCTACAACTAAAGACAGCGGGAACAAAAAAATAGCTGCCAACAAGAAATAACAACAAAGATAAAACACTCCGTAATAAACTGAATTTGTTATCTTACAAGCTAACTCCAATCTACGGGTGCCTAGCAGAGACGGAAAATAACTAGAGAACAGATTAATCGCATCAGCATTCTCTTCAAATAGTTTCACTAAGAAAAGCCTTAGCGTTGTGATAGTCATTACCATCCCTGCAAGGACAAAGGTTAAAAATAATAACCACTCAGCCATTTCAAAAGCTGTAACACCAACGAATGCAGCAAGAACAAGTAACATAGTGCCGATAACCCACCAGCGATAATAGCTTGCCGCCTTTTTTGTAAGGGCCTGATAGCAAAATTTAAGCGGTGCTTGAGGGTGCATAGTTCTTCCATAAAGTTAACGCCCGCAGCACGCGCGGCTTTGTAGTGAAGGCGGAGCTGCAACGAAAAGGCCGTCGCTGTGCCTGCGATTGTTAGGCATTTCTACTTCCGGCCCCTCGAAATATAGTCGGCATATTCATCTTGAATCATAAACTCGTTCAATAACCTTTCAGATGATCCTGCGAATCGTTGCTCAATAAACTCTATCGCTTGGCCAAATGAAGTGAATGATTTGACCTCATTGGCATCCTCTAGCTCTAGGTCTGGATCTAGTGGACCAAACTCATAAATATTAAGGAATGATTCATCACCCAAATCAGCAGTTTCGTAAACTGAAACATCTATTTCGGATTTGGGACCTCGAACGCTTAGCCACTGAATACCAGCACGGCCATCCCGTTCACAGCCACCAAGAAAGCACTCAACTGCTTTCCCTCGCTTAAGCGCCGACTCGGCTTCTTGAAGATTAAGGTATCTACGGCTCATTGTGTATGCCTAACGCCGCGCAGCGGAAAATTTGTCCGACTGCAGCGCCTTGTTAACTGCAGAACTCAATTCTATAGCCTCTGGCTGTACTGTATTTTAAATCATTAAATGTGTCGCATATAACGGAACTATCAAAGAAACTAGATGCTTCATTTGTTTTCCCTTTAGTTCCGAGACCAAGTACAAGCCGCTGCAGCACTGGCAAACTATTATTTAGCTCAGAAAACAATACAGGATCTATCTTCGAATTAATTACAGCCAATTCGTTAATTGAGCTACCTTTAATACCTGACAAAGAGGAAAGTCCATTCATGGTATCCATGACCAAGCTCTTAAGGTGCTTTAGATTGGAAACATCTGGAATGGATGTAACTTGCTTTAGAGTACTTAAATGCAATATCTCAAGAGATGTCAGGTTTTCCAGGGCACTTAGATCGTGTAATTTCTTTACCCAAAGTATTTCTAGGCTTGTTAACTTAGATAATCCTTTAATAGCATTTAGGTCTTCAAATGTGCCGAAACCCAAATATAAACTTTCTAAATTACTCAGACTGGCAACATGCTCTATTTGTTTTTCTTGATACCCTGAAAGGGTTAGGTCTCTAAGGCTAGTGAGCGTAGCTATAGAATCGATATCTTTCTTATTTTTGACCAAACTCAGAGAATTTAACTTATTCAGATCTGATAGAGGCCTTAAAGATACAGTTTTTTTATTAAGCTCTCCCAGACTCAAAAACTCTATATCGTTTACATGCTCAGCAATAGCATCAATACTTGTTAGCGCAGGAAGAAAAATCTCTAAAGCTCTAATGCCCGAATAGTGTTTCAGGAAATCTAAACTGTAATCGTTACCCGCAGACCATGTAGGACCAAAAGCACCACCTAAGTATGATAGAGATATACCATCGATTTTTCCTTGGCGTATTTCATCCGCGATAGATGAATGTTCTTCATCGCTCAAATTGTCGGCTATCTTTTTTAGTTTTACGCGCATAATCTCAATTCTAGGTAGCAGTTAACGTCTTAGTATTTATGCGCTGCGCTGTTTGCAGGGCATAAATCGCTTGTTGACTAAATCTCAAATATGGCCACTGCCACATCCATGTAAATGGGTATAAATGATGCTATAGGAATTTGCTTTTTTGCGGTAGCGGTTTTTTATACAGTTTGATGGGTAATCACTTGATATCGTTTTAGCTTTCTCATTTTTCGCGCTTATTTTTTGCTGATCAATCGCTATCTAACGACTCAAAACTCCAAGGAATACACCTCCACTCGGAGTTGCCGCAGGGCGAATAGAGCTCTTGATTTAATAAAGAGTGCGTGAGTTCGGTCATGGATGACCGACTAGCTTTCGCAGGTGCAGGGGCGAATGAACATCGGTGATTTTCGCGCTTATGAGCGAGAGGCTAGGACTGCCGAACTGGAGGGCTTTACATGGATGTAAAGCGCATCCTTCGGAAGCGATAGCAAATTTGGCAATGAGCACAAGGAGCTTTCAACTCCGTTGGGGGCGTCTTGGAGCATCCAAGGGCGAAGGCCTACGGCCGCTTTGAGCGCGAGATATGGATATCGAGCTGGCTATTTAACATGGACGTTTTTGATTGGACGAGCAGTCCTCCTTGGTCGGGTGTGGGATGAAGCCCCACGACTTTGATTTTGATTAAAGCATTCAAACTACGAAACACACTTTGGGGCAATAGCTTCTAGCTAAAGGAAGTCATTAGGATTATTAAAGCAGCGACCATCAACGGATAGTCGCGGCTTTAAATCTCACTCATAGGGATAGTGAAACAAGACTAGTCTGCTTTGATGACGGCTTGTGTCAGTATTTCTTGGTCATTCTTAAACACCACTAGCTCGCCTAGAGGACTATCGCTGCCGCCTAAGACGGTGACATAACAATAATACTGGTATGGGCCGCTGCGAAATTGGTATGAATGATTCCCACCACTGCCATCAAATACAATTTTGCCTTTATTTAACACTAAATCTGGCTTGTCGCTCAATGACTTACCCTTTGCCCATGCGGCATAGCGGTATTGGCTGTTCCCCATATCATCGACACGAATGGTAAACTTGGCGGTCTCCCAAGATAACGCTGGGCTGACAAACTCACTCACACTCGGATGTAATGCCGTTTGTTGCTTAGCAATAAGCTCTGCTTTCAGTTTTGCCTCTACCGGTGTTTGATAGTTAATGGCGATGATCTTGCCATCAAAATCCAGCCACACAACGCCGCTACCGAGCATAATGCCGCGCCAGCCCATCGTCTGCCAATCGGCTTCAATCTTAGAATGGGCGATCTGCTCAAGCAGCTTAGGATCAAAAACCTGATCGAAACGTGCGATCATTTCCTGCGTATTTTGAATCGCTGGGATCGGATATTCACGTTTAAGCGGGTAAGCCACACGCTTAGCAATCGCTTCAGGATCATTGGCCTTGGCGGCGTCGATAAGCCCCTGCACCAGAGGAATATATTCCTGTGGCATGGCTTCATCAGCGGCGTTTGCATTGATGCTTAAACCCATAACGCTGAATATTAACGCCGCTGAAAACGCGATATTCATCAGTGTAACTTGGCTGAAAACAGCTAATTTGCTTCCCTTAAGTCGTGAGGCGAATGGCATCTTTATCCCTTACTCCAAATGTCTCTGCTGAGACTAAAGGCCAAGAATACCATAAGTGCCTCAGACTAAAACCTAAGGTGATTTACACTGCGCCTGACTAAGCGGTTAATAATAGGTTTGAGTAAATCGCCAAGGCTACTGACATAAAGATGACACCAATAACCGCATCGATAACCGGTGTTAGTCGCTGCAATTTAAGTTGCACCTGCGCCTTTGACAACATTACCGCTAAAAAGCCAAACCATGCCAATGACAAAGACAACAACAAAATAGCGGAAGCGATTTTAGTGCTCGTTGTAACACTTGGGGTAATCAAGGCCGAAAACAGGGTTAAGAAAAACACTAATGCTTTTGGATTCAATAGATTGGTATAAAACCCAGTCAAAAAACCTTGCCTGCGCGACATAGCGCCACCTAAGCCACCAGCAACAGACGCCACACCTTCAACGTCACCAGCGCTAATAACAGCATCATCATTTGTCCCTGCATGGACTCTGGCACTCATTTTACGTTTAGCGAGTATCGCAAGACCGGCACGCAGGGCACCAAAACCCATCCAAGCGAGGTAAGAAGCGCCCACAATTTGCACTAAGAGATACAGAGTGTGCGAACTCTTAATGAGTAGACTCACACCGGTCAGACTCAAAATCGTATGAGCTAAAATGGCTATTGAAATCCCCACAGCGGCGGCAACCGCAGTGCTTCTGGACTGCTGAGTCGCAATCTTCACCATAATAGCAAAATCGGGTCCGGGACTGATTAAAGCAACGGCATGGATTACAGCCAAGGTGAGTAATAAAGATAAATCCATAGATATGCGGCTCCGCAAAAAAGGTTAATAACGATAACTGAGGCAGCCAGTATGGCAATTTGTCGCAGCGCTGAATTGTAATAAATTGCACTATTCAGTGTTTTTTAAAAACCAGCGGCGTCGAACGACGGGGGGAAATTAGAGCATACGCCGCTGAAATTGCACTGGCGATAATAGGAATGCCTGCTTAAAAGCTTTGTTTAAATGACTTTGATCGAAAAATCCGAACTGCTGCGCCACATCCGCCACTAAAGCGCCATGACTTAAGGACTTTTTCGCCAACTCTAAACGCACCCGTTTAAGGTACGCATGGGGAGTCATCCCTGTTGCCTGTTTAAATTGCCGCAAAAACTGAAACTTACTTAAATTAACTTCATTGGCTAAGGTTTCAAGTTGAGTATTATGCCAAGGCTCATCGTGAATTCGCTGTTTCACTAAGCTCACCTGCAACTTAGATAACCCCTGCGGTTGATTCGGTTTAGATAGGCAAGATGAAATACCGCTCGGGTAACGCTCCAGCAGCAGATGAATAAAATTCAGTAAGTGGGACTCACCCGCAAGCGCACTGCATTGGCCTTGAATTAATAGCTCGTGTAGTTGAATAAAATATTGATAAAGCGTCGGGTCATCCACCATAGGCGCGCTGAAAAAGTGCTCCTTCAAACCCAGTTCTTGACTGACTTCATTCATATATTCCACGGGGATCGACATCACTTTCACCCGATAACCGTCGGCATCGCGGCTCTGGCCATCGTGGGTTTCATCGGGATTTAAGGTCGATAAACTATGCTGACCAAGCTGATAACTGCTGCCCTTATTCACAAACTGCTGTGCACCTTGAGTGACGACACCTAAGTGGTAATCCAGATGCACATGTTTATCAAAACTGAAATGCGTAAATTCCGCCTGACTCAGTTCTATGCCTGATAAGCTAGGATGACGCCAATAATTAATGTTTTCAATGGGTGTTGCAGTACTCATAACTCGCGGCGATTACCTATAGCATCAGCTGTAAAACAGGGGAAAACTCAGATCAACTCGTCATCATTCTAGCCTCCATTGTCAGCGCGGGAATAGTAAATTATTGCAGCCACATAGTTTGAAGCGATTTGGACTTAGATTAGTGCTTAAATTAGCGCTTAAATGAGTGCAGCAGAAAAAAGCGCCCAACTATCTGGACGCTTAATTGAGATACATTTTTGCTCGGCGACATACGTAATAACCTTCGATATCGCCTTAACCGATGAATACCACTAGAAATGATAACTCACGCTGACTCTCACCATTCGTGGCTCAACAGGATGATAATGCTGATCTTCAACGCCTTCGGCAGCTTCGCCGGGCAAACGAGAGGCATAAAAATAATCTATGTCGTGATCTTTACTATCAAACACATTGAGCAGCTCAAGCTTAGTATCGAAGCGGCGGAACTCGTATCCTAATGCGAGGTTAACTAATGTGGTCGCATCAGCCTTGTGGTCATTAAAGCTGTCGAGCACCCGCTCGCCAAGGTGCCGCACGCGTACACTCGAATACAGGCCATCGCCGTCGGGTCGATAGGTGATGCCCGCACTGGCAACAAAGGGAACCGCGCCATCAATATATTTACCCTCTTCAAATTCATTTTCAGTAAATCTGGCGTTAGTCCACGCTAATTCCATATCGATACTGATTGCCTCATTCAGCCAATAATAAGCCGTTAATTCAGCACCATAACGTTCAGATGCACGACTCGGCTCAGTGTTACCCGCATCGCCCACAAATACTAATTCTGAATCTAGTTGCAGATACCAGACCGCAGCAGAGAAATTAATAAAGTCCCTGTCATAGTATTTCACCCCAAATTCGCCGCCATTTGAGCGCACAAGTAGATCGACTTTTTCGACCTCATCGCCACTCACAGGGTCAACCTTGATCGTTGCACCGCGGGCATCGTTCGAATGTAGCCCTTGGCCTGCATTAACATATAACTCAAGATTATCGCTCCACAAATAAGAAGCACCGGCTTTGAGGCTGAACATACCATCGGACGCATCGCCACTGTTAAGCGGATTATCACTGTCGACCTGCACATCAAAATAATCGTAACGCAGCCCAAGATTAAAACGCCATTGATCAGCTGGCAGCCACTCAACTTTGCCAAAGATGCCACTCGACAACTCTTGCACTTCATCAAGCCTTACCGTATTCAGCCGTTGTCGCGCCTGAGTGTTATACAAACCCACTGCGCCAATATCGTCATAACGCACATCGCCGCCCACACTGTAATTCAGTTGAGAGCCACCAAGTGAAGTTTGCCAATCACGCTTAAGATCGCCGCCCCAAATCGTGCGTTCATCGACTTGTTCAAACTCATCACCATTGATGGGATCGTTTAAGAAATAGGTAAAATTAGAGAATAAATTCATAGTCGAGCGAATGGCGTAGACATTTCCCTGCCAATCACCCGCATCGTAATTAGCTGAAACGCTATAACGGTTAGATTCACCGCCGACGTCTTTATCTAAAGATCCATAAAAATCAATTAATCCAGAATCCACCGCACGGGCGGGGATCTGATCCGCCGAATTCCAACTGTTGTCGTAGGCCATCATAGTGACGCTCAAGTCACCCTCGCCGAGCCGAGTTAAATAACGCCCGACGACACTGATCTTACTCACATCCTCATCAATATCCGTCCACGGGCCATCATAGGTTTGCGCCTCACCACCCCAAATAAAACGACCTATGTCAGTGTTTAGCTCCTGAGTCGCCACGAGTCGCTGGTAACCATATTCACCCAACGTCACCCCAACTTGGTTATGGGGGAGTTGATCAGCCAGCAGTAATTGGGCAGCACCCGCGCCAGAAAAATCGGCCACCTCAGGATAATAAGCGCCTTTGGCATAACGGATCTCGCCTATAAGTTCAGGGATCAAAAAGTTAAGATCCGTATAACCCTGGCCATGCCCATGGGTTCGCATATTCACAGGCATACCATCGACTCGAGTATTAAAGTCTGTGCCATGATCCAAATTAAAGCCGCGTAAGAAATACTGATTCGCCTTACCCGAACCACTGTGCTGAGTGACTATCATCCCAGGAACAAATTCGAGGATTTCGCCGGTTCGTAATAGGGGTCGACTCTCGATTTCTGCCGCGCCGACTATTCCCTCAGATGCCGAAGTACTATGGCCTAAGGTATTAATTTGCCTACCGCGCACCTCAAGGCGTTCGATATTGTCCGTTGCCGCCTCTGCCACTACGGCACTCGATAAACAACAAAGAGGTAATAACCACGTCATTGATAACCAAAGCTTTGATAACCGCATTCCTGATAATCCCAGTCCCGATTTCATCCTTTCTTTCCTACTACAGGTGATAGACGGCAAGGATTTAACGCCTTATTTACAAGCAAAAAACCGATCAAGCTCAAACTCTGATGAATAAAAAACCAGCAAAATACAGGCAAATATCATTTCTATGTGCCGTATCGCACATTTTTAAACCCAAAAGGACAAAATGTCCGCCAGCAGATCACATTTCAACCGTGTGTTAGTGCGAAATCATGGAAATAAAATAATCTTGCTTGAATAAAAATGAACCATTTATCAGGCTAGCTATACTCTAAATAACTCAACACTTTTAGAGACACGCTATGCAACGATGGAGCAATATGCACATTTGGAGTGTGTGGGTAGGCCTTTTCTTTTGTGTCTCGGTTCATGCAACCAGCAAATCAACAGCAGAAACCACAGCGATGATTGCTGATAAACCTATCATTACGATGGCGTTTTATGAGGACCCCAAACATAACTTCTACTTTAAATGGGCTGAACTGATTTACGCCCAAGCCTTTGAACGCTTAGGATATGACTTCTCCTATCAAGTGGTTCCCGCAGCCCGCGCCAGTATGATGGCGGACTCAGGTAAAGTGGATGGTGAGCCGGGGCGTGTATCTCATTATGGCGAAAAGTTTACCAACCTCATTCGAATTGAAGAACCGGTTATCGATACCCATTTAATTGCCTTCGCGCACAATCCCGAAATCAAAATACCTGACTGGCAAGCGCTGCAAAAGAGTCGATACAAGATCGAATACTATCGAGGCGTGTTCCTCGCAGAACAAAAGCTAAAGGGACTCATTCCTAAGGAGCGTCTGACTGAATCTTCATCCCCCGCGAGCTCCTTTCGTAAAATGCTCCGCGACCGAATCGATATCTATATTGATACGGAGGCAAGCTCATTGGATCTATTACAAACGCCTGAGTTTCAAGGCAGCAAAATAATCGCGATTGCCACCCTAGAAGAACTCACCAGCTATGGTTACTTAAATAAACGTCACGCGGCACTCGCCGTTAATCTTGCTCGTGAGCTCAAACAGATGAAGCAAGAAGGCATATTTGACACCTACAAACAACAGGCTCAAGAATCGCTTAATAATGAAATGAATCATGGCGATACCCCAGAATAAATCAGCATCGACTGTAAAAGTCGTGGCTTACTTTTCTCCACAGAAGATGGCACTAATGTAAAAAGCCTGTTCAATCATGCTGATCAGGCCATGTCTTTAATGAAAAAGTGAATAAAGCTCACCTATAAAATCTAGGTTAAACCTTACTTATTTGCTTGCGAGTTTACGCCAACGCAACCCATCGCGAATCACCTCATAGCCAGGGAACATAGCGGCAATCACTAGAGTGTAACTTAGCCAATGTTCTAACTGTAATAACGTAAATTCCCCATTTAATTCAGCTCCTTGGTTTTGTACTTGGCTTTGTAATAGTGGCGAACTAAAGGCCAGAAAGACTAAGAACGAGGCATAAGCAAGATTGATCCCCATATTCGCCAGTAACAATTCAGTAGTCCACACTCGGCGGCGTAGTTGCCAGAGACTATTGCCCATAGACAGCAAAATAATAGGGCTAAACCATTGCAGTAATTGCTGAGCATTGACGCTGAAAATCACAGTCCGCGCGGCTAATTGCTCGCTACTCATCCACACAGAACACCAGATCACAAGTAAGAGAAAAAGATATGTCGCCAGATCGGTAAACACATCGCTTAAACTAATATGCTGCCAACCGGGCCCAACCTTAGGCAAATTCTGCGGCTGCCATTTTTGGCAATTGCTGCCAGATAGGGGTTTCCCCTGAGCCGAGAAACTCCAAAAGGCTAACAGGATAGCGGTAAAGGCAAGACAGGCATCGCCAATAAAACCTTTAGCAATATGGTGGATAAATCCTAATAGATCCCCCCCTGCCGAGCCCAACCATTGAGTCGTGCCGCCCACAACCTGCAGCACAAACAAGACCCCAAGCACAGTGAAAAGTGTATGTTTAAAAAGCGGAATATCCTCAGAGGCAATAATAGGCACTGCCGGAACAAATTGCTGCGCGACCTTACAGGGATGACCCATTTGCTTTAATACCGCGGCAATTTGCGCTTCAGTCAATTCACCTTGTTCAGATAGGGCATCCAATTGGTCGCAGATATTGGCTTTTAATTCACGGCCAATTTCCTGACGTTTGTTCTCGGGCAATTCTCGCTGCACCGCGGTGATATAGCGATCGACTAATTCCATATCAAATCTCCTCTGCACTCTCGTCTGAGCTTTTCATATCTGAGCCATTAGTGTCAGCGCTTTGCTCCAGTAAAAAAGCCAAGGCGCCATTAAGTTGCTGCCATTCATCGGTCAGTTGACTGAGCAACTCAGCGCCCAATGACGACAATTGGTAATAACGACGCTCACGCCCTTCGGCCTGTCGCCACTCACTATCCAACAATCCTTGATCGGCTAGGCGGCGCACTAAGGGATACAGAGTCCCTTCGTCAATATCGATACCGCCTTCCTGCAACTGTTTGCGGAGCGAATAACCGTAGTGGGCTTGTTTTAATAATCCCAGTACCGCCAACACTAATACCCCACGGCGCAACTCGAGTCGCATTTTGACTAGCTGTGAACTTGTCATTGTCGAATTCCTGTCCTTAACACTGTGTCACACACACTGTGCGCCACACAGCAAATACTATGTAGCACACAGTAAAATTGCAAGTTTTCATGCACATTTTTTGATCACTTTGTTTATTATTAATGCAATCTATTGTTTGTATTGAATTTACCAAAATGCCAACCGTTTCTGCTGAGTGCTCACATTTCCCCACCGCCATACACTCAAAACGAATGAGTCACACATAAGCAAATTCAAGATAAAAAATTGCAAAACTTCCTTTGCTTGAGTAACTTAGCATCCAACATTGAATAGCCGATTCGTCAACCTAAGTACGGTTTGCTCCTTAAAAAAGATAAATCGGAGCGACTCAAGTAAGTATTGATATTCAATAACTAAAAATATTAAGCGGTTAAATTAAGGACATAGAAAATGCTCATGGATAGAGGCGTACTGGTACGCTGGAACGATGAAAAGGGATTTGGCTTTATTCAGCCTGAAAAAAACGCAGCCCAAGATGTGTTTATTCACATTTCAGTGCTGAAAAAAATGGCGAGAAAACCCATAGTGGGCGACAGCATTCTGTATCAAACGGAAGTGCAAAATGATGGCAAGAGAAAAGCGGTTATCGCCTCAATTGAAGGCGTCGCTGTCGTTGCAGCGAGTGCAACACCGCGCTCCTACTCTCATGTCCAATCACGCAATGAAAGCTTCAATAACAAAAACAAAGCGCATTACCATAGCCCACGAAAATCCTCTTTTAATACGATAATCCCGCTGCTAATAATCGTGGCCATAGTTATCTTTGGCTTTAAACAATACCAAGAATTCAATGAAGCTCCAGCAATCGATGAAGTACCAGTCCTCACAAATGATGACATTCAGCCAATGCCCATGTATGAAACTAAAGCGCGAACACAAGCAACGGCAACACCAAGATTCCAATGTGAAGCGGGTAAAACCCATTGCAGCCACATGAGTTCCTGTGCTGAGGCGACTTTCTACATCCAAAATTGCCCCAATACTCAAATGGATGGTAACGGTGATGGCATTCCCTGCGAGCGTCAGTGGTGCAGTTAGCGATGCGACATATGTAAAGTCACGCGGGTAACCTTAAGCCTGAGCTGGTAGCAGGTAGTGAAATGATAAATAATCTAAAACAATGGCGAGATAGCCTGACAGGCATACAGCAAATCGGAGTGATTGCTGCCAGTATCGGGCTTCTCATGCTTGGCTTATTCTACCTTGGTCAATTTATCGGTAGTCGCGTGGTAAAAATGGGCTGGCTTTAACCCTAGAAATACGCAAACTAGCCCATGAATTCATACTCATAACAACTTCCAAATGGCAACGCATGCACACTGATATCATCACGCACATTGATTCACCTGAGATACTGGAGTCCATGTTAACTGAGCATGCGGCGGTGCTGTTGTTATTTGGTGCGCCGGACTGCGGTGTGTGTCAAACGCTCAAACCGAGAATTGCAGAGATGTTGGCGCAAGAGTTCCCGCTGATGCGGATGGCCTATATTGATTGCCAAGCCCAAGGTGAGATAGCGGCGAGCCGCAATGTATTTGCCTTGCCGGTGGTGGAATGTGTGTTTTATGGCAAAACCTTTGGACGGTTTTCCAAGGTGTTTTCGTTAGCGGATATTCGAGGGGCGCTTGCCCGCCCCTATGGTTTAACTGTGGCGGAATAATTCAAATTAAACACTGAGATTATTTATTTACCAAGGGCCTAAACCCAGCGTAATGCACTGACTTATCGAGCTTAACCTGTACTGCTGGCGTGCTTATAAGACGTGTTGAACAAGGTGCTGCTTTAGCTTTACCACTGCAACCGCAGCCGTCACCTGTAGAATGACAACATCCGCCCTTGGCTGCATGTTTGAGTGAAGCGCGGCCTTGGGATGCATCCGTCAATCTAAGATTAAGATCCGCCGTTTGTGCAAGTAAAGTCGCCACTGTTTGACTCGCACTACCTTTGCTCACACTAATCCCCGCATCGAGCAACTTTCCTAACATGCGCTCACCGATATTCTGCACAAGTACAATGTCGGTACCTTGTTGGATAATCAGCTCTAATAAGGCTTTTTTGGCACTACAGTCACCTTCAATTGCCGGATTATCGACCAGTTTGATTCGTTGAAACTGTTCATTATAAAAGCCAATTTGTAGGGCTTTCGTAAAGTGACTGGCGAGGCGTTCGCGGCTCATCGGCATGGCAATAATCATGATAAATCCTTGTCTGTTTGGGTTGGCAGCCTCAAGGCTTGACCTTGAGTGATAGCCGTCGCCACCTTTTTACGGGCATTGGCGAGAAGGTATCCAAAGGTTTGCCGAGAGATCCCCATCAAGGCCGCGGCTTCGATCTGGCTTAATCTTTTGACGTCACCCAGTTCGAGGGCCTCAAACTCATCGGCCTCTAATTGAATATGAGTTAATTTAACCGCAGGGATCCCATTAGGCTTAAATAGGCTACAGGGCACACAGCTCGATAATTGACGGCATTTTTTGGGTCTTGGCATATATGTATTTATCTTTAAGTCATCTTATATGTCTTGAAATCGTGTTTTAGGTCTTGGTGCACATGTTCGGTACTACGAGTGACACTCGGGCTCATCTCGCTAAGGAAGTCCATCGCTCTGGATTCTCAAGCGTGATAACTGACTTGATGAATAAGTTCAGTGGATGAACCATGAAACTGTCACGAGTTTCTGGCCTAGGCCAGAAACTATTATTCGCGCCAACGACATTCAAAACTGTAAGACGGCTCACAGTTACCTATATCAAGCATGACTAATTAACAGAACTGCTGTCTGGCGAATGGGGGATTAAACACTAGGGCGATACCCTCATTATCGATATGCGGTGCATCTCAGTTTTCACTGAAATACGAAAATCTTTCGCGCCACAGGTATATTGCTATTAAGCGTGACTAACACACTCAATGGCTAGCGCCCAGTAAGGTCAATCTTAACCTGCATTAGGGTGCCGAGGGATAATGACAAACTCTGCAAACAAGTAAGCAGCCGTTAAGCTGCTGTGATAGGTGGCATTTACTGATTTAAACGGGTGAAATCCTCAGACTCACAGTAGTTCACCTGTACCGAATAACCGTCATCTTGCTTGATAAAATCGACAAAGTTTTTAATCGCAGGTAAGGCATCTTCCCTATGGTGCGACACGTACAGCAATTGGCTCAGATGATGCTCGGCTATCATCTCCAGCGCCCGCATCACTAAGGTACGATTGATGAAATCTAAGCCCTGATACGGCTCATCTAAAATCAGCAACAGTGGCTGTTTAATCAAGGCGCGACCTATTAGTAATAACCGCTGCTGACCATAATCGAGCTTCTTAAAGCTGGTGCTCGCCAGCCCTGTCATGTGCAAAATCGCCAACCATTCCTTCGCCAAATCTAGCTGAGGTTTAGTGGGTTTATGGTACAAGCCAATAGAGTCAAAAAAGCCCGAAAGCAGCACATCTAATGCCGAGCAACTGACGCGATATTGCAAGTGCAGCGCCGACGATACTATGCCAATCCGTTGTTTAATCTGCCAAATACTCTCGCCGCTTCCGCGAGGTCGGCCAAAGAGCGTGATGTCGTTGCTATAGCATTGAGGATGGTCGCCTAAAATCAGCCCTAGCAAAGTGCTTTTACCGCAGCCATTTGGGCCACGAACTTGCCAATGTTGCCCCGCCTCGATGCGCCAATTCACGCCGCTGAAAATCAGCCCACTGGCATATTCCACTTTGCCATTTTTAATCTCGACCAGAGGATCAAACGCCTCGGCGTTGTGCCTTTGCCGCTCCATCAAGGCCAAGAGTTCATCGCTACGTTGCGCCGATAACGCATTCAGCTGCGCCATCACAGGATGATTGTGCCATTGCTCAATCGACATCGACGTGCTGAGTTTATGCACACTCTGCCCCGATTTCAGCATCTCACCATTAAACAACGCCACATGGCTGATGCAAGGCGGCAATTCTTCTTGGCGAGAGGTAATGATCAGCAACTGGCTATGCTCGGCCACTTCACTCAGCAGCTCAGATAAACTCGCCTGATGTTCAGCATCGAGCCCTGCATAAGGGTCATCTAAAATCAGCAATTGCGGTAACATTGCCAGTGCACGTGCCAGCATGACTCTGCGCGTTTCGCCCGTGGATAATTGCCGAAAACCGCGCCGACGCAGAGGCTCAAGCCCAACCTTTTGTAATAATGCTGGGAGTTGCTTGGCATCTTGGCAGCATTCCAACACTAAGGATTCGACACTCGAACCGTAATCCAACTCGTCTTTTTCTAACTCGCGCTCCAGCAACGCTTGCTGCAACCCAAGTGACACCCAGCCGATACGTTGCGGCAGGCCAGCAATCGTCCCTTCATCGGGCAGAATATCACCCGTTAATATTCGCCCGAGCAAGGAACCACAATAACTGTCGGTCGCGAAAATCGCCCAATGTTCAGCAGGGTGTAGTTGCCACTCATCGACGACTAACACCTCATTATCACGCCCATATCGTAACTGTTTAACCACAATACTTTTGTCTTGGTTCGCGACAAC
Organism: Shewanella sp. SM74; assembly: GCF_025653725.1. Classification (NCBI taxonomy): domain Bacteria; kingdom Pseudomonadati; phylum Pseudomonadota; class Gammaproteobacteria; order Alteromonadales; family Shewanellaceae; genus Shewanella; species Shewanella sp. SM74. The sequence goes on from NZ_JAKKRZ010000007.1 coordinate 107,880, forward strand.
ATCAAGCATAACCACAGTTCCTTTCTATTTTTAAGGGATGATAAAAACCAGCGATTACCCAATCGCATTGCGCCATGATATCTAAGGCAATCATATCTAGAGCAGCAATATCTTAGAGTCATGATATCTAGAGCCATAATATCCAATGCAACGGCTCACGATGCACGACAGTCGCTCAGGTTTTATCGGCAGATTTTGGGGAATACGTCACCAGAGTAAAGCTTATTGGGGATAAAATCTAATGCGCTTAATGACATAGGCAAAGCGTGGCAACATCCAACAGGTACGCATGTGTGAGGCAACCACTCTGGCAGAACTGTGATAAAATCGGCACCTGTTTAACTTTCATATCAACAAGGTAATGCAATGAATCCCATTATTGCCATCTTAAAAGAACACAACGTCAGTGACGCTAAAATCCAAGAACTGTTTCAAACATTAACCGAAAATCCATTAATGGCGATGGGTACGCTCGGTCAATTAGGCATCCCAGCCGAAAAACTACAACAACTGCTGGGGCTAGTGATGCAGAAACCGGCTTTGATCAAAGAAGCCGTGCTTGAACTCGGTTTGGATTTCTCAAAAGTAGAAGCCGCAAAAGCCCAGCTACAAAAATAAGCGCAGACTGTTCAAGTTTGTAGCCATCATGCGCTAGGGGAATGCGCGTAAATCAGCTCCCCTAGCGAATGTTAAAACCACTAAACCTCAAAGCCATTGACGCTCAAAATGATCAATACCAAGTAAGCTAACTGTTTTGCGCCTGCCACTCCTCAATCGCCTCTTTCGCCGCTCGAAAAGCTTCAATCCCCGCAGGCATACCGCAGTAAACGGTGCAATGCAGTAAGACTTCTTGGATCTCTTCAACCGAGCAGCCATTGTTTAGCGCGCCCCGCACATGGCCCTTTAATTCAGTCGGCGCCTTTAATGCCGCCAGCGTCGCTATGGTAATCAAACTGCGCGTTTGCCTTGAAATGGCATCACGCACCCAAACCTCACCCCAGCAATTGGCCGTGACTAAATCTTGCAGCGGTTGCGTAAAATCCGTCGCACTATTGAGCGCCTTATCCACATAGCTATCGCCCATCACAGCACGACGCACCTCAAGCCCCTTTTTGTATTGCTCATCGTTCATCGATGCATCCTTTTTGTTATGTGATTAAGCTATGTGATTAGGCTCTGTGATTAGGCTTATTGAACCGCCGCCAACCAATCTGCCCTATATCCTTACCACCTATAACTGATAACCAACGTTAGATTGAGTGCACCCAAGCAACGAACTCTTCGGCGAGTCTGGGAGGGTTACAGGCCTCTGTCTGATCTGCGATCTCGTTATAGTACTCGAGCTCGTGAACTATGATGGGTACCGAACGACCGAAAACGCGACTAACGGTTAAGTTGGAATGGAGTGTAGAAGCGACAACGCATACTGCGGCAACAAATTGCTCGGTTATCTCCTGACCAAGCTCAAGGCAGCGATCAAAATCGACATCTTCCTCCGCATCACTGTACCCGAGACCGAGATCGGCCACCCAGCGAGCTAAGATATCCGCAGTCTGAGAGTCAGAATCCCCAAAGACGAGGAGTTCGTTTTGAAGCCAGAAGGCATAGTTCCATTTTGCTTCGTCAGAGCTAGAAGCCTTTGGAATCGAGGCATGCCACTCATCGACTGTGTTATAGCCGACTGTCAGCGTAGGTAGACGGGGATCGTCATATTCGTTGTTGATATAGAAAGACAATGCATAGATCTGCTCCGCCTCAGAGGTTGGTATACTCTCTAGCGCTTCGGTAATAGCACTCTGAAGCGCGGTAATCATTGGGATATTCATACTGGGTTTCCTGCTCGTTTAATGCCGCATTTAGCGAATGAAAATAGTGCATTGTAATTGAGAAAAAGAGCTTAACCCACTATTTTTGTTCAGCTTAAATGTCTGCCAATATGTGAGTATTCAACCAATTTACCATTAGGATAGTCTCCAATCTATCACACATAAGACTGCCATTTTTATATGCCCCAATGGTCAAGTGATAGAAGCTTGGAATACTCAAAGATACCTATATTTTTCTTATAAATAACTCAGAAAGAAATGTGTCAGTCCTCGCTTTCGTTCTTATCAAAGATTGGCAGACTCTTTTACTGCTCGTTTGCGGCTTAACAGCCAAAGTAAATCAAGATCGTGGGGCTTCACCCCACACCCGACCAAGGAGGACTGCTCGTCCTATCCTCCTTGGATTCTCCAAGACGCCCCTAGCGAAGTTACATGCATTAGTTACTGGTCTCATACTCCAATAAAAATTGCCTAACGGCTCAGATGGGACATCCCTGTCCCCCCGAGCCTGCGCCATCATCCATGATGTCGCCACGGCATTTTTATCTGCGTATTTCGACAACTTCGCAGGGGAAGGTGTATCTCTTTTATATTTGGTGTTGCTTGCGAGTCATACAAAGCAAACAGAATTATACCCACCATCCCTTTTTTAAAATTTAACAATGGGTGGCCCATTAAATTTTCATGGATGTGAAAGAGCGGCCATGCCGTCAACGGTCACTTACATGCCAATGCTTAATTCAACCAACTCTCCAGTTATCTGTATGCCTTTTTACAAGCATACACTCTGCAAATTTAACAATGGATGGCTCGTTAGATTAACGTCTATCGCTTTGGTGTTGCGTGCTATTTGATAAAAAGATGCATATTCCGTCTTTGGTTTATTGGGCAACAACTCACTATTGTTGCGATTCACCATATGCTGTACGCTAGTTTAAATTTTTGATTGATAAACAACACTTAAGCAATTACTTAATCAATCAACGCTAGTCTGGTGTTAGCGAAAATCTCGCTAATAAAATATGGCAATATAAAAATGAGTCAGGGAAGATCCGCTCTAGAAAAGCGAACAAGGCAAGGAAAAGCTTTCTATACCTCTCCTTAAAGATGCTCCCCCTCTGAACTAATTGTGATTCAGTTTAAGGTTTCACAAACCACAAGCTAATAGCTTTATTATTGTTTTTATTAAAATTTATTATCTATGTGCTGTCTGGCAGCAAGTGCCATGGGCGGTAGCGTGCTTCAATCCTAAGATAAAGCCACCATCACAGACCTGTCCCTAATACCCCCAAATTTATGAAGGAACATAAATGCAAGATGTCATGGTCAATCTTTATGATTGTAAACATTGTTCAGGAACAGGAACTAGTTCCAATGGAATCAATAACAGTTCATGTGAACGCTGCGCAAAACTAAACGAATTACCTATTTGGCGAAGAAGAAATCAATTTGGACTAATATGTGGTTCTTGCGGTGGAATTGGAAAAGCCGAACCTCTAACTGAACGAATTAATAAGAGGACTGCGCCAATCTTAGCAATCATGCTAGTGATGGTCTTACTCACAATCATCAGCCTAGCCGCCCTATTTGAAAACAAGTACTTCACCGAACTTCTTGCTTTTTCAAGTGCAATAATTGGCTCCATCTGCGGGTACTACTTCTCATCCTTAAAAACAGGTAAAGCATAACCACATTAGTTGGAGTTAAAATGCAGAATAAAGAAAAAATTGCGGTGTTCATTGATGCAGATAACGCGCCAGCCAAGAAGTTTGATGTGGTACTCGCTGAGCTTGCAAAACACGGATTGATCAGTATTCGAAAGGCTTATGGTAACTGGAAAAGCCCGAATCTAAAGCCATGGGAAGATATTCTGCATGAATATGCCATTCAACCTATTCAACAATTCGATCTTACCAAAGGTAAAAATGCCAGCGATATTGCTTTAGTTATTGATGCTATGGACATTCTTTACACTAAAGATATAGACATTATTTGTTTAATATCTTCGGATTGCGACTTTACTCCCTTAGTAACAAGAGCCTTAGCAGATGGCAAAACCGTTTTTGGTTTCGGAGAACGTAAAGCTCCAGCCGCTTTCGTGAATAGCTGCTCTCGCTTCCTCTACCTCGACGCAGAACCTGTAGTTGTCGCAGAAGAAATTGAAGTGATATCAGAAGTCACTCAGCCTCCACCAACGGCACCAGACTCAGTTAGTAAAACCAAGCAAGTTCAGCCCAAAACCGCCACACCGCAAAAATGTAATTTAAAAAGTGACTCCAAACTGCTCAATATGTTGCATCAAGCCATAGAAGCAACCGAAGAGGAAGATGGCTGGGCGCAACTCGGCCCAATAGGATCACATATCTCAAATCACAGCTCTTTCGATCAGCGAAACTACGGATTTAAAAAACTCAGCGATCTCTTTGCCGCAATCGATCTCTTCGAAATGCGTAAAACCCACGGCTCAGTGCTATGGGTAAGATATATAAAAAGAGCAACGAAAAATGGAAAGCTGGAAACAAACATTACCACTTGAAAGTACATCCCAATTAGACCGAGCAGCACAAAAGTAAGAGTAGATTCAATGATAAATAGAATACAACCTTTAGACTGGCTGTCTTGTAACAGAACACTAGAGCCCCTCATTTAGACTTGCAAATAAAACTACTATGACTCATTTTATCTATTATTAATTACCTTAAAATAAAAGGATATATATGATTAAAGCTATGCGATTAAGGAATTTAAGAAGCTTTTCAGATTCATTAGACCAACCGTTTATTGAATTAAAACCAATTACAATATTAGTGGGAAAAAATAGTTGTGGGAAAAGCTCTTTTATAAGAAGTTTGCCTCTTCTAAGACAATCAATTGAAGCCAAAACTACAGGGCCTATTCTTTGGTTTGGATCCTATGTTGACTTTGGGGCATTCTCTGAAGCACTAAACACAGATGCTGGTAACAATACTATATTCTTTGATTTTAAACTTAGCATTAATCCTCAAAATAAAATAAACGAATTTTTCTTCTGGAACGAAGAATATTTAACCTCACATAAAAATGACGTTCATTTAGATGTTACAGTTGAAGTAGGCGTTGATCAGATAAAAAATAAAACCGTTGCAAAAGAAATCGTTGTACGCGTCCCTGAGTTCACATACAAAATAATAAGAGAGGACGATTCTGAACGGTGCTCACTATATATTAATGATGAACTACAATTACAAGATCTTTATCTAATATCTAGAAACAGAAGCTTTATACCTGCTGTAGTTGGGATTAAGAAAATAATAAGGAACACGGCAGACGGCAAAAAGGTTTCAGGAAGTTTCATTTTGGAAAGACATATAAAAGACTTCTATTCATCAAAGCTAGAGTCTATTTTAAAACCATATTTCCATACGAACACTTCAGAAGAAACTATTACAAAGGGCATAAATAATCTTGGAGTTATGAAAAAGGAAGATACGTACTCAATCCTTAAAAGCACATTTAACAGAAACAGTTCATTTACTAAAGCAATAGTTAAGAGCAAAGAGTCTATCTGTAATATAACATATGAACTATCGATGCATAAAAGCCTTTCAAACATCTTAGATGAAATTAATGATACTATAGGACGCTACTTTAGTAATATCAGATATATTGCACCACTCAGAGCAACAGCAGAAAGATATTATCGCCATCAAGACTTACAAATCGATGAGATAGATCATACGGGCTCCAACCTTGCAATGCTATTAAAGTCTCTTACTCAAAGAGAACAAGATCTGTTTATGCAATGGACTTCAAGTAATTTTGGCTTTAAGGTTTGGGTTGAAGAACTTGGACTGCATTATGCTCTTAAAATAAAAACTGAAAATGATACAAAAGAATATAACATTAATGACATGGGATTTGGTTTTTCTCAAATCCTTCCAATTGTAGCTTCTATATGGCATGAAAAAATAAAAGATAATGTTAGAACGAGAGATATTGAAAAACAGAGAATATTTGTTATAGAGCAACCAGAGTTACATCTCCATCCAGAGTATCAATCACGCCTTGCAAGGATGTTTTGCAAAGTAGTTAGCACTGCTGCAAAATCAGGAATAAAAATAATATTTGAAACACATAGTAAAACTATGATTGATACGATTGGTGACTGCATTGAAGAAAAAACAATTAGCAATGAAGACGTAAACATAGTCTTATTTGACAAAAAAGATGACTGTTTTACCAACGTATCATTTTCAGAGTTCGACAAAGATGGTTATTTATTAAAATGGCCAATTGGCTTTTTCACTGGAAGATAAAATGCTGATAAAAATCATAAATTGCCACCCATCTGAATATGAAGAAAATGAGAGAAAACAGTTAGCACTATCCAATCTATTAGTGTCTTATGGAACAAAGAGAAATATATTAATAGCAGAGAATGGTGTATTTGATGACATTGTATCCTCAAATTTATATGGTTCTATACATAAAATATATGCTCATGAAGCGAACTCAAATAGGCGAGAGTATGGCAACTTAAAAAATGAATTAGCAGTTTATGTTAATGTAGACTTCACCAATAATATATCAAAATGCGAATATATAAATAAAATCTATGTTATAACATTAGATTACACTATATTCAGCAACCCAGAAAACACCAATGGAACGAGTTTACTAACAGAAAACTCTTTAGACTACAAAGTTTACAATATTATTGCTGAATATTACTCAAAGATTCTTTCAAAAAGAGGACTAAACATTTTCTTTAAGGAGCATCTTGGAGCTGGTAGTCATTCAAAAAGTGAATTTGATCGGCTTTCACAAGAGAAAAAAATATTGTTGTGCCTTATCGATAATGACAAACCTCATCCAAACAAGGGGGAAGGAAGTACTTCAGTAAAGTTCACTCAATTCGATAAAAGTTACAATATTAATTCATTGGCAACTGTATTGTCCGCAAGAGAAATAGAAAATATCATTCCAACAAAAACACTTGAAAGCACTGTATTAACTTTTTCAAAAGATTGTATTGAAAAAATAGACCAAATTACAAAATTCAACAAGAAAAACAATCAATTCAGAAGATTTTTTGACCATAAGAATGGACTAACATTAAAGGAAGCAATCACACTTGATAATACATATGGAAGATTCTGGCTTGATATTTTATCTATTGATAAAAGATTTTCAAAAAAAGAATGTTTTCAATCAAGACAATGCACTGAATGCGATAGCTGTCCAAAAATTGATGGATTGGGTGATAATATATTAAAAAATTTGGTAAATAAAAGTCAGAATGAGAGCATACGCGACTTTATACCATCAATAGATGATTTTTTACTAGATGATTGGAATCAATTAGGTCATTTATTAGTTAGCTGGGGATGTTGTGCTAGCGGGAAGGTTTCTCGGGCAAGTTAAAGAATGATAAGAAATACATAAACAAAGATGGGATAGGCACAAATCTCTGGGGATTAATAGCCAACACAGAAGCTACAGAAGTTCACCCTCCCCTGCGAAGTTGCTGAAGAGCGTTGAAGAAAATCGCGTAGCGCAGACAGGACGTCTGCGTAGCTTTCGGGGGGAAGGGACGCCCCATCGGAAGCGTTAGCTATTTTCAAATAAACACGAAGCCACTAACCGATGCATGTAACTCCGCTAGGGGCGTCTTGGAGAATCCAAGGAGGATAGGACGAGCAGTCCTCCTTGGTCGGGTGTGGGGTGAAGCCCCACGACTTTGATTTTGCTTTTAAAAGCAATCAAGAATGATGGAACCATCTAACCACCAGCAAAAGTATACGATGTTACACTTTTAGTAACCATTTCAGTGCTTAAATCTCAAAAAGTGTAGCTAAGTACACCCAATACTTCCCCAAGTTGCCAGACCAAAAACAAAACCCCGAAACTGTTACCAGCATCGGGGTTTTCTTTTACAAGAACTTTGGTTTGAGGCTTTTAGGCTCCAGACCAGCAAAGTATCTTACGTTGGATAAATCGAGTTAGAACAAGGCGCTTTACCACGACGTTTAGCTTTCTTAAACGAGTGGTGAAGCAACGCAGTTATCACCGATTTAGACAAGTAAGATTACATCATGCCGCCCATTCCGCCCATCCCACCCATACCGCCCATATCTTGGCTAGCATTTTGTGGGATCTCAGCAACCATAGCTTCTGTAGTGATCATCAGACCTGCGATTGACGCAGCGAATTGCAATGCACAACGGGTCACTTTAGTTGGGTCAAGGATACCCATTTCTAACATGTCACCGTAAGTGTCATTACCGGCGTTATAACCGAAGTTACCGCTGCCGTTCTTCACTGTGTTAGCAACAACTGACGCTTCTTCACCCGCGTTAGTGGCGATTTGACGCAGTGGCGCTTCCATTGCACGCAGTGCGATAACCACACCGTGTTTTTGGTCTTCGTTTAATACTTCGACTTCAGCGATCTTAGAAGCTACGCGAACCAGAGCAACACCACCGCCAGGAACCACGCCTTCTTCTACCGCAGCGCGAGTTGCATGCAGAGCATCTTCAACGCGGGCTTTTTTCTCTTTCATTTCAACTTCAGTCGCTGCGCCAACTTTGATTACTGCTACGCCGCCAGCGAGTTTAGCCATACGCTCTTGCAGTTTTTCTTTGTCGTAGTCAGAAGTTGATTCTTCAACTTGTTGTTTGATTTGGCTTACACGAGCAGCAATTTGTGTTTGCTCGCCGTTACCATCGATGATGGTGGTGTTGTCTTTAGTGATCACAACACGCTTAGCAGTACCTAAATCTTCCAACGTTGCTTTTTCAAGCTCTAGGCCGATTTCTTCAGCAATAACAGTACCGCCAGTCAGGATTGCTACGTCTTGTAGCATTGCCTTACGACGATCGCCAAAGCCAGGTGCTTTAACCGCAGCCACTTTCACGATACCGCGCATATTGTTCACAACTAAAGTTGCTAATGCTTCGCCTTCAACGTCTTCAGCAACGATAAGCAATGGCTTACCGGTTTTTGCCAGACCTTCAAGGATAGGTAACAGTTCGCGAATATTAGAGATTTTCTTGTCTACTAACAGTACGAATGGGTGGTCTAACTCAACGCTGCCGGTTTCTGGCTTGTTGATGAAGTATGGAGACAGGTAGCCACGATCAAACTGCATACCTTCTACTACGTCCAATTCGTTTTCTAACGCTTGGCCTTCTTCAACTGTGATCACGCCTTCTTTGCCAACTTTTTCCATCGCAGTTGCGATGATTTCGCCGATAGATTCGTCAGAGTTTGCAGAGATAGTCGCAACTTGCGCAATCGCTTTTGAATCTGCACAAGGTTGTGATAAGGCTTTTAATTCAGCAACTGCAGCGATAACGGCTTTGTCGATACCGCGCTTCAGATCCATTGGGTTCATACCGGCTGCAACGGCTTTTAAGCCTTCAACGACAATGGCTTGAGCCAGTACAGTTGCAGTAGTAGTACCATCACCGGCGGCGTCGTTGGCTTTAGAAGCAACTTCTTTCACCATTTGCGCGCCCATGTTTTCGAATTTGTCTTCTAACTCGATTTCTTTGGCAACAGAAACACCGTCTTTAGTGATCAGTGGTGAGCCGAAGCTCTTGTCTAATACCACGTTACGGCCTTTAGGGCCTAAGGTCACTTTTACTGCGTTCGCTAGAATGTTTACGCCAGCCAGCATTCTTACGCGAGCGTCATTACCAAATACAACTTCTTTAGCTGCCATCTTGATTATCCTTTAAATTTTTAATGATTAATTGGAATGTCGAATTGATGCTGAGGATTAACCCACTACTGCCATCAGGTCAGCTTCCGACAGGATCAAGACTTCTTGACCGTCGATTTTTTCTTTCTTAACGCCGTAACCTTCGTTGAAGATCACCACGTCACCCACTTTGACATCCAGTGGCTTAACTGTGCCATTTTCTAAAATACGGCCATTGCCCACAGCAAGGATTTCACCGCGAGTTGATTTTTCAGCGGCGCTACCGGTCAGTACTATGCCACCCGCTGATGTTGATTCAACTTCTAGACGCTTAACGATTACGCGGTCATGTAATGGACGAATATTCATCTATGAACTCTCCTAATGATTTGATGCCCTACAATCGAGCCTATTTGTGATTAAAAAAACAGACACCTTAGTCTGCTCTTTTGCTGTCTGAGATATGGGGCTGACAGTGTCGAGATCCAAGGGCATTTACAAAAAAAACTTCAATTTTTTGATGTCGGTTTTTTCAAGTCCGCACAATCCTGCTAGAATCTCGCCTCCGCTCGCTAACAAGGCACTATTTTTCCATGAAAGACAGACACGGGCTGCTCACCGCGCCAATTGGTCGTGTACTGCTCAACATGAGCCTCCCCAACTTAATTGGCATTATGACCATTCTAGGTTTCAGCCTCGCTGACACTTTTTTTATCAGCCAATTGGGCACCGAAGCCTTAGCCGCCATAAGTTTTACCTTTCCGGTGACCTTAGTGATCTCGAGCATCGCCATTGGTATTGGTGCTGGGGTATCGACCAATTTAGGTCGACTGTTCGGTTCGGGTAATGCCCACAAGGCCAAAGTGTTCTTGCATGATGCCTTATTGCTCACTTTTATCTTGATCGCCAGTTTAGCCGCACTGGGTAGCATTTTTATTACGCCACTGTTTCGCTTACTCGGGGCAAACGATGACAGCTTACCGCTGATCCACGACTATATGATTTACTGGTATGTCAGCGCACCGCTGCTGGTATTGTTGATGGTAGGCAATCAAGGCTTACGTTCCACTGGCGATACTCGCTCGCCGGCGATGATCATGGCACTGGCGGCGCTCATCAATCTTATCCTCGATCCGTTACTGATTTTTGGTATTGGGCCATTTCCACGTTTAGAAATCCAAGGCGCCGCAATTGCAACCCTGTTCGCTTGGTTGATTGCCTTATCTTTATCGGGATATTTGTTGATTGTTAGGCGCAAGATGCTCGAATGGGCCGCCTTTGACATAGACAGAATGCGCGCGAACTGGAGCAAACTAGCCCATATCGCACAACCCGCCGCCTTGATGAATTTAATCAATCCACTAGCCAATGCCATTATTATGGCCATGTTGGCGCATATCGATCACAGCGCAGTGGCAGCCTTTGGTGCCGGTACTCGATTAGAGTCAGTACTATTAATAGTGGTGATGGCACTGTCGTCGAGTTTAATGCCCTTTATTGCGCAAAACTTAGGGGCAGGACAGCCACACAGAGCGAAAGAAGCCCTGCTGTTATCGATAAAATTTATCTTTATTTTCCAAACCTTACTCTATATCCCCCTGATCTTTTTAGCCGAGCCTATCGCGCATTTATTCAGTACCGATCCACAGGTTATCGAATGGCTGAGTTTTTATATCTTAGTGCTGCCCTGCGCCTACGGACCTTTAGGCATAGTGATTATTGTCGCGACCTCGCTCAATGCCTACCACAGGCCTATGAGTTCATTAGTCATCAATCTGTGCCGCTTAGTACTGCTCATGCTGCCGCTAGCAGCCTTGGGATCGTATATAGGTGACGTTAAAGGCCTGCTGCTCGCGCTACCTGTGACCAATATTTTGATGGGAATTGCCTGTTATTGGCTGGCGCAGCGGATCTGTGAGCCCACAAAGATCACGACCGCAAACGCCATTAGCGAGGGGTAAACTAGCTTGATTTTTTAACGGGAAAGCGCAAAACATCGTCTGAAAACGCTCCCGTAGAGGCTTTGCAGGATCGACGTGGGCCTTGCTCACTCATATTAGTCGGCACCCCGTTTGGCACTAACTCTTGCATGATATAGTCGATAAAGCGCCGACTGGCTAAACTTACGTAACGTCTTGATGGATAAGCTAAGAAGCACTCGCATTGGTGGGGTTGGATTTCAGGTAATAAGGTCACTAACTCACCAGTTTCCACATATTCGGCAACGACTTCAGAAGGTGCATACACGATACCGCGTCCTTGCAATCCAAACTCTACCGCCACTTCAATACTGTTCGAGCAGAAATTGCCTCTAACTCTCACTTCTTGTTCTGAACCGATAAATAACTCATTAAAGATTTTGCCGTTGGATAAACGGAACATAGACACATTATGCGCTTCAATCTCTTCCGGTGTTTTAGGTGTACCGTGTGCCGCTAAATATTGCGGACTGGCGTAAAAACGTAAGTCAGTGGTAAAAATTGGCCGCACCACTAAATCTAAGGTATCCAACGCAGGCTCGACGACAAAGGCCACATCGAGATTATGTTTCACCATATCAACGGATTCTGAACTGCTGATGACTTCTAAGGTGAGTTTAGGGTGCATATCCATAAAGCGGAAAATAGCTTGCATCAAGATTTTCATGCTGTGGATAGGGAACATTTGAATGCGCAAATGCCCGCTGATCTCAGCATCGTCATTGGTCATTTCGAATAGGGTTTCGTCGAGCTGAGCCAAAATATTCTGCGAGCGCTGGTAAAAATGGCTGCCCGCAGACGTGAGCGTCATGGAGCGGCTCTGGCGGTGGAACAATTTAATATTCAGCTCATCTTCCAAGGCTTGCAAACGTCGACTCACGGTCGATTTGGGTAAGTTAAGTAAATCAGCCGCTTCAATCAAACTACCGGTTTCAGCAATTCGGTGGAATAACGCTAAGTCCTCTGTCTTCATTTTGGCCTTAAGTTCAATCTCATTATGTGGGACTGATAATCCCAAAGTATCCCGTTTATTGCAACTACTTTAGCTGTTATCTTCGCGCTCAGAAATGCTGACAACTTGTTAACTAGGAAATCGCTACCATGAAATCATATCGACTCTTGCCACTGGCTATGCTGCTTCCAGCCCTGCTCAGTGGTTGTTCGCCAGCGGAAAGTTCAGTGCAAGTGGACACTGTCCGTCCGGTTAAACTGTTTGAAGTGCTCAACGTAGAAGCTGGAGATTTTAGAACCTTTCCTGCCCGAGTTGCCGCTAACAGCCGCGCCGAATTGTCGTTCCGTATTTCAGGGCAATTAACCGAACTGACATTAGTCGAGGGCCAAAGAGTCGCTCAAGGTAGCCTGCTCGCCCAGCTTGACGATAGGGATGCCAAAAATAACTTAATGACCCGTGAGGCCGAGCACGAACTGTTAGCCGCCGACTTTAAACGTAAGGTCGAGCTGCTCAATCGTAAGCTGATTTCACAATCTGAGTTTGATAGCACACAAGCGCAGCTCAAATCGGCCAAGGCCGCCCTTGCGGCAGCACGCGATCAGCTGAGTTACACTCGCTTAACCGCGCCCTTTAGCGGCACGATTGCTAAACGTTTAGTGGATAACCACCAAATAGTGCAGGCCAATCAAGGGGTGTTAACACTGCAAAACAACAACTTGCTCGATGTGAGTATTCAAGTGCCCGAGGCGATGGCAGCGGGACTGAAGCAATATACCGATCAAGCTCACTTTACCGCTAAGGTGCGTTTTAGCGCCTTCCCCGAGCAGAGTTTCGACGCCAAATTTAAAGAATACTCCACCCAAGTCACCCCAGGTACTCAAGCCTATGAAGTGGTGTTTTCATTGCCTCAACCTCAAGATATTCAATTACTTCCTGGGATGAGCGCCGAGTTAACCTTAGCCTTAGTTAAAGATCCAAGCGCCCTTGCATCCAGCATAGTGCCCGTGACCGCCATCGATAAACGCGATCAAGATGGCCAAGTGCAAGTGTGGGTTTATCAAACCCAATCGGGTGAAGTCAAACCCACTATGGTGACCCTAGGACGTGTGAGTAATCAAGGCGTTGAGATTTTAACTGGCGTCAACAAGGGCGATCTTATCGTTAGCGCTGGGGTGTCTCAATTATCCGCTGGCATGAAAGTTAAACCACTACGCTGGCAGCGTGGGGTGTAATTGATGAACATTGCAGAGTATTCGATACGCCACAAAGTCATCAGTTGGATGTTTGTGTTGCTGTTACTCGTGGGTGGCGGCGTGAGTTTTACCGGTTTGGGGCAATTAGAATTCCCCGAATTTACCATTAAAGAAGCTTTAGTGATCACGGCTTACCCCGGCGCATCACCAGAGCAAGTGGAAGAAGAAGTCACGCTGCCGCTCGAAGATGCCCTACAACAACTCGATGCCATTAAGCATGTGACCTCGATTAACAGTGCGGGCCTGTCACAAATCCAAATCGAGATTAAAGAAAGCTACGACAAAACCACCCTGCCACAGGTGTGGGATGAAGTGCGTCGTAAGGTCAACGACACGGCGGGCATCTTGCCTCCGGGCACCACAGCGCCGCAAGTGATGGACGACTTTGGTGATGTGTATGGCATTTTATTTAATCTCTCAGGCCCCGATTACAGTAACCGCGAATTAAGCAATTACGCCGACTATCTGCGCCGTGAACTCGTGCTCGTGCCCGGGGTGAAAAAAGTTTCAGTTGCTGGCAGCGTCACCGAGCAAGTCGTGATTGAAATCTCCCAGCAAAAGCTGTCGGCACTGGGATTAGATCAAAGCTATATCTATGGTTTAGTGAACAATCAAAACGTGGTCTCCAACGCAGGCAGTTTAGTGATTGGCGATAACCGTATCCGCATTCATCCCACGGGCGAATTTAGCAATGTGCAGGATCTGGCGCGCTTGATTGTCAGCCCACCGGGTAGCACTGAGCTAATTTACCTTGGCGACATTGCTAATATTGAAAAGGATTACGACGAAACCCCGAATGTGCTTTACCACAACAAGGGCGAAGCGGCGTTATCACTGGGGATTTCTTTCTCTAGTGGCGTGAACGTGGTCGAAGTTGGACAAAAGGTCAGTGACCGTTTAGCCGAGCTTGAATCCCAACGCCCTATCGGCATGAATTTAGCGACGGTTTACAACCAGAGTCAGGCGGTCGATGAGACAGTTAACGGCTTCTTAATCAACTTATTAGAATCCATTGCTATCGTGATCGCCGTGCTCCTGCTGTTTATGGGGCTGCGCTCAGGCATGTTGATGGGCCTGATCTTACTGCTGACGATTTTGGGTACCTTTATCGTGATGAAAGTGCTGGGGATTGAGCTGCAACTCATCTCCCTCGGTGCACTCATTATCGCCCTCGGCATGTTGGTCGATAACGCGATTGTGGTCACCGAAGGTATTTTAATTGGCCTGCGCCGTGGTAAAACCCGTCTCGAAGCGGCGAAGCAAATTGTGGCTCAAACCCAGTGGCCGCTATTGGGCGCGACAGTCATTGCCATTATTGCCTTTGCCCCCATTGGCTTATCGCAAAATGCCGCCGGTGAGTTCTGCCGTTCTTTATTCCAAGTGTTGATGATTTCACTGTTTATCAGCTGGATCACGGCCATCACACTCACGCCGTTTTTCTGTCATCTGTTATTTAAAGATGCGCCGAGCGATGAAGAAGCCCAAGACCCCTACAAGGGCTGGTTCTTCAGCTTATATCGCACAAGCTTAATTGTGGCACTGCGCTTTAGGCTGGTGAGCATACTGCTGGTTATCGCTATGCTTTTCAGCGCTGTAGTGGGCTTTGGTCATATCAAGAATGTGTTCTTTCCTGCTTCTAACACGCCGATTTTCTTTGTGGATATCTGGATGCCAGAAGGGACAGATATTAAAGCGACCGAACGCTTTACCGCTGATATCGAGAAGTTAATTCTTGCGCTGGACGAGCAAAAAGACGTTGGGCTAAAACACTTAACAACCGTTATTGGCCAAGGTTCGCAGCGTTTCGTACTGCCCTATCAGCCAGAACAAGGCTATCCCGCCTTTGCCCAGTTGATTGTAGAAATGCAGGATTTAGACGCAGTTAAAGCCTATATGCCAGAATTAGAAACCTTGTTAAATCAACGTTTCTCGCAGGCACAATATCGTTTAAAAAACATGGAGAACGGCCCTTCGCCCGCCGCCAAAATTGAGGCACGCTTTTACGGTGATAATCCTGAAGTGCTGCGCGCTTTAGGTGCCCAAGCCGAGGCCATTTTCCACGCAGAGCCGAGCATGGATGGTATACGTCACAACTGGCGTAATCAGGTGCCGCTGATCCGTCCGCAACTGGAAAATGCCCAAGCGCGCGAAACAGGCATCAGCAAGCAAGACCTCGACAATGCCTTGTTGGTTAACTTTAGCGGTAAGCAAATTGGTTTATACCGAGAAACCAGCCACTTGCTGCCCATCGTCGCCAGAGCGCCCGCCGAAGAACGTTTGCAAGCAGACAGCCTATGGAAGCTGCAAATTTGGAGCAGCGAACACAATACCTTTGTGCCCGCCACCCAAGTAGTCAGTAGCTTTAACACTGAGTGGGAAAATCCGCTGGTGATGCGCCGCGATCGCATGCGCATGCTCGCTGTGATGGCCGACCCTAGGCTTGGTAGCAATGAAACCGCCGATTCTGTACTGCGCAAAATCAAAGACCAGGTCGAAGCGATCAGCCTGCCCGCAGGTTACCGCTTGGAATGGGGCGGTGAATTTGAAACCGCAGGCGAAGCACAAGCGTCGGTATTTAGCTCGATTCCCTTAGGTTATCTAGCGATGTTTTTGATTACCGTATTCTTGTTCAACTCAGTGCGTCAGCCCTTAGTGATCTGGTTTACTGTGCCACTGGCATTGATTGGGGTTTCAGCGGGACTCTTGTTGTTCGATGCGCCCTTCAGCTTTATGGCACTACTCGGATTACTGAGTTTGTCGGGCATGGTGATTAAAAACGGTATTGTCTTGGTCGATCAGATCAACCTCGAGCTCAGTGAAGGTAAACCAGCCTATTTTGCCTTAATCGACTCCTGTGTCAGCCGTGTTCGCCCAGTGATGATGGCCGCGATAACCACTATGCTCGGGATGATACCGCTGATCCCTGACGCATTTTTCGGTTCTATGGCGATTACGATTATTTTCGGTCTAGGCTTCGCTTCTCTGCTGACGCTCATCGTACTGCCAGTGATGTACAGCCTAGTATTCAATATCAAAGCGACGGCAACAGGAGGTCAATCACCCAGCTAACCTGCTCCGCATTTTATCCAAAAACGCTTCCCGGCGCGGCCAGTCAGTCCCTATGCAAGTGGGCTGGCTGGCCATTTCATTTTTGATCTATTGCGGTTTGAGGGACAATTTAAACAAGCACATCCATTAGATAAACAAGTTTGGCAAACTGAGATTGGTCTTTAATTACGATAACTAATATGACTGATAAATAAATATATTAATTAAAAAATATGAACTATCAGTTCCATATTTTCACCGCTAATACGGGACAATTACCAGTTACACACATTTACACGAGTAAATAGCAGCGGTATATTTAGTGCTGATTATTCATTTACAATGCCATCTGAAATACCACTACCTATAACTAACAACATAAAAAATGTTATTACTATGTTGGCATAATAATTTATGTTTGAGAAACATCATGAAATTACGCTTTGATAGCGTCCAGACAATGAGTAAACCGGCAATATTACTGGCAGTTATTAGCACTTTACTAATACTCACTTCAATCCCGTTTATCTGTAGGTCATTCTGGCTCGCACTTGTACTATTATGGTATGTTTTTTGTAGTTTTTAATTCTAGAATTAATTAGAAATCTGTCTAATCAAAAACTTTATTGCTTCAAACAGACAAAATTTAAGTCATTTATACATAACATCAGCCTCACTACAAAACATTGCTTTTAATAGAGATTAGCTAAAAAAGAGTTTTCGATGAAATATGCAAAGAAAATTTTATTTGTGACTATTAGAGCACCTCTAATTTATACGGTAATATTTTTACCGAGTACTTTCGCAGAAAATATCAATTATAGTCATTATGGGCCACTTCGTGTGCATGCCCAATCACCTACACAGGCGGGTAGCTTAACGCCTCTACTTCGTTCAGGATTTGCACTGCCTGAAGGGAAAAAAGAGATATACGGATCTGCAACAGTAGCAAGTGTATGGGCTGAAACTGACGATTACTATGCTGACTATTATCATAATTCTCTTAATGGCGGAATAAAGTGGCAACTCACTGAAAAATGGATGTTTGATACTAATTATAAGTGGAGTTTTAGTGGGGATAACCATCTTGACTCGGTCACTATCTGGTTTCATGATGCATTTGGTGTGGGTCAAAATGGCCGCGACAATACAATCAAAGACAAAAACCAAATATTTTCAAAGAATGGTATCAATCAACCTGATATTTCTGGCGATACGCTAACGAATGCCCTAAATTTCTATTTAGAATATCAATTGCTTAGTGAGGATAATTATGGTCTATCACTAGGTGGCAGCTTATATTACAACCATGTTAATTCTGGCCCATTTGTAGATAACCGTTTTGAACAAGCATTACAGCTGAATTATAGCTATACATCTGGAATGCATCATTTTTACTCCACAACAGGTATAAGCTTTAGACGAAATGATGAAAGTCTATCTGAAATAGACTATAAAGATCATGCAGTAATGTTATCTTTAGGTTATGAGTATTTAATAGGACGCCATGGTTGGCTTATTGAATTACATCATTATGAAGGTTTACTCAAAACAGATAATGACTTTTCAAAACCTTCTCACGAAGTATTTCTAGGCTATAGGTATTATCTGAATAACAGTGCAATTGAATTCACTATCGTCGAAAACCTACTCAACATGGACAACAGCACTGATATTGCTTTTTCTCTTGGGTACAGAGTCATGATTTAAAAATACCTTACTTTATCGCATGAATGCGATCAAAAAGCTTTTCTCTAATATCATGTTAACTCTTATACCTGAGTGGGCGGGTTATTAGTATTGGAGTTTTTTAAGAGTGAAATGGCTATTACGGGTGGAGGTGAACCAGCGGCACAGGTCAGATTGATTCAGTCGGCCACTGGTATCTAAGGCATATTAGGGAGAAAACTCAAGCGAATAAACGCGATAATCAACTGAGTTAATCCAATAACAAACTAACGCAACAAGCGACTAAGACAATACGAGACTCATACTAAGACTAAGGCTTAGGGTCTTTGTCCTGTTCTTTGTCCTGCGCTTTATCAGAGAGTTGATGGCTAGCGGGTTTGATATCACTTGGATCGACTTTATGTTCAAAGTCTCCCTCAAACACATTACCGTCCTTTTTCACACTATCATCAAATGGCGCTTGGCCAAATGGGTCCTGTGGCTTAGGCCCAAAGGGGCCTTGGCCCGCTTGAAAGCCACCGTGCATTGTGCCCTGTAAACCGGCAACAACCCGTAACTGCATGCGTTTGAACAACAAGGCAGCAATGGGACGACGGGTTAATGGCGTCAAGAATAATAGGCCAATGGCATCGGTCACAAAACCGGGGATCACGAGCAAGATGCCCGCCATAGCTAACATCATACCTTCAACGATTTCTTGCCCCGGTGCTTCACCGCGGGCGAGTTTTTGTTGTACTTGCATTAAGGTGTTTAAGCCTTGGCTGCGAACCAAAGAGACCCCGAGCACGGCGGTAAACAGCACTAAACCTATGGTAGTCCAAGTGCCAAGCACTTCACCCACACGGATCAGCACCGACAGCTCTATTACTGGGATCAGCACAAAGAGTAAAAAAATAATGAAAAACATACCGACCTCAGGTTTATCTGACTATCTCTGTAAACTAAATGGGGGTTATCCGGTCTTAATTCAAGTCAGGATAACCATTAGGACGAAGTAAGGGAGCAAAACACTGATATTTAGCTCACCCTTTTGTTAACCCGCTAATGTATGAGACCATTAAAACACGTAAAGTAGCCTAACGGAGTTGGCTTAAGCGAACTTTAAGATTCTTAAGAGACGATACCTAACACTATGCAGCATCAGTATTTAGTGGTTAGCACTACCTGCCCCGATGAAGTACAAGCCAATACTTTGGCTCGAGCTTTAATTGAGTCGCGTATTGCCGCTTGTGTTCAGATTTCCGCCCCGATACGTTCAATTTATGCTTGGGAAGGAAAAATCTGTGAAGAGCAAGAATTTAGCTTACAGATTAAATGTTTACAAAGTCGATATACAGAGTTAGAACAACTTGTGCTTAGGCTTCACCCTTATCAAGTACCCGAAATTATTGCCGTGCCTGTGACCCACGGGCTACCAGCCTACTTAGATTGGATAAAAGACAACACTCAGCCATGAAAAAACTACTCAGCCTTATTTTCACTTCTTTATTGCTTCTTGCGCCCTTAGCTCATAGTGAAGGGGTTTTCGGTAACAAATTCGACTTCATGAAGGGTGAGCCTGAATTGATGCCTGTCGATCAAGCATTTGTCTTCGATTCCAAGCAAGAAGGTAATCAGGTCAAACTCAATTGGGTGATTGCCGACGGTTACTATATGTACCGCGACAAGCTTAAATTTAGCGTCAATGGTGCCGAGTTAGGCACGGTCGCTCTACCAAAAGGAAAGCCCCATGAAGATGAGTATTTTGGTAAGCAAGAAGTCTATTATACCTATGTCGATATTCCCGTTGGTTTAAAACAGGCCGATGAAAATGCCACACTCACAGTGACCTTTATGGGTTGTGCCGAAGGTAAATTGTGTTATCCACCGACCAAGCATGAAGTCGTTTTAAAGGCGATAGCAGCCAACGATGGCTTAATTGCAGGCGCCGAATCAACCACGACGACTGAGCAAACCAGCACTGAGCCAAGCACTGCCGATAAAGCCAATACGCAACCCATTACTCAGCAAGATACCCTGAGCCAAATGCTGTCAAACGACAGCTTAATTTGGACTTTAGTGATCTTCTTTGGTCTAGGTGTCGGTCTGGCATTAACGCCCTGCGTATTCCCTATGTATCCGATTTTGTCGGGTATTATTGTCGGCCAAGGGCAAAAGCTCTCAACCGCAAAAGCCTTTACCTTGTCCATGGCTTACGTCCAAGGCATGGCAATCACTTACTCTATCTTAGGGTTAGTGGTTGCATCGGCGGGACTAAAATACCAAGCGGCATTACAACATCCTGCCGTATTAGTCGTACTCGCGATTTTGTTCTTTGTGCTCAGCTTATCTATGTTTGGCCTATACGATTTGAAACTGCCATCGAGCTGGCAGGAGAAGATGAACTCAGTCTCGAACAATCAAAAAGGCGGCAACTTAGTTGGCGTGTTCTTGATGGGCGTGATTTCTGGCCTTGTCGCATCACCTTGTACTACCGCGCCACTGTCGGGTGCACTCGTTTATGTGGCCCAAACCGGCGACCTACTCCAAGGTTTCTTAGCCCTGTATGTACTCAGTATGGGTATGGGATTACCACTACTGATTATCGGCACCTCAGGCGGTAAATTATTACCGAGAGCCGGCGCTTGGATGGACATCATCAAGACTATCTTCGGATTCCTGCTGATCGCTGTATCTATCGTGATGCTTGGCCGTATTTGGACAGGCGTAGTATCCGATGTGCTTTGGTCACTGTGGGGCGTAAGCTTCACCGGCTACTTGATGCATCAGAACAAACTCAGTGAATTTAACTGGAAAAAAACTGTACGTTCAGTGCTATTAACGCTGGCGCTACTGGCGAGCTTCTCCTACGGATTCCAAGCTGTGATGGGATACTTTGGTTTTAATAACAATTCCGTAGGCACTGCGGCGACGACCGAAGAAGTCCATGGCTTTAAACGCATTAAATCCATTGAAGATCTTGAGCTAGAAATTGCAGCCGCTACCGCCCAAGGTAAGCCTGTGATGCTCGATCTGTACGCCGATTGGTGTGTTGCCTGTAAAGAGTTTGAAGCCATCACCTTTAAAGATGCCGACGTGTTAGCCCGTATGAATAAAATCGTACTGCTACAAGCGGATGTGACTAAGAGTGACAAGGTCGATGTGGCCTTACTCGAAAAATACAATGTGCTTGGTTTGCCTACGCTGTTGATGTTTAATGAACAAGGTGAGCAAAGGGAAGATTTACGCGTGACTGGTTTTATGGGCCCCAAAGATTTTGCCACCCATTTAGATCATCTCGTGAAATAGTAACGATTTAGGCTTAGACCAGCGGAGTGATTTAGTTCACGCGAGTTTTAACAGCCAAGTGTATTTACCGCAACACCAATAAAAAGCGGACTTTTTTCATTAAAAGTCCGCTTTTTTATCCAAGTGTCATAGATTTCTTATACAATCACTTACAATTTTAGACTTTTTAGATTGGAGCATCATGGAACCAGGCATCCTCATTATTACACTCATCTGCGGCATGCTCGTCAGCCGTATAGGACTCCCTCCGCTCATCGGCTACTTAGTGGCAGGCTTTGTACTGTTCATCTTCGGAATAGATAAAGAAAGCCTGCCATTACTACAAGAACTCGCCAGCCTAGGCGTCACTTTACTGTTGTTTGCCATAGGGTTAAAACTCGACATTCGTAGCCTGTTCAAGGCCGAAGTGTGGGCGGGTTCGAGTGTGCACTTAGTGCTCTCGATCGTGATTTTTGTGCCGATTCTAAAACTCTTCGGCTTACTGGGCTTAAGCCAACTCACGAGTCTGAACCTAGAACAACTGACGTTAATTGCCTTCGCGTTAAGCTTCTCCAGCACCGTATTTGCGGTCAAAGTGTTAGAAGATAAAGGAGACGTGCAATCCCTCTACGGCCGGGTCGCTATTGGTATCTTGATTATGCAGGATATCTTCGCCGTACTGTTTTTAACTATTTCTAAAGGCGATGTACCTTCGGTATGGGCCTTTGCATTACTCTTACTGCCACTGGCTAAACCGCTCATCTATAAAGCTTTCGACCGTGTCGGCCACGGTGAACTCTTAGTGCTCTTCGGCCTAGTTATGGCACTCGTGGTTGGCGCTTGGTTATTTGAATCTGTTGGCTTAAAACCCGATCTCGGCGCACTGATTATCGGCATCCTGTTGGCGGGCCACAAAAAATCCTCCGAGCTGGCAAAATCCTTATTCTATTTTAAAGAACTCTTCCTCGTTGCCTTCTTCTTAACCATAGGGCTCAACGGCTTACCTACGGTATCGGATATCGTCCTCGCGGCGCTATTGGTGTTGTTAGTGCCACTTAAAATCCTGCTATTTGTTTACATTCTCACCCGCTTTAAACTGCGTTCACGTACCTCTATGTTGGGCTCATTTAACCTAGGTAACTTCAGTGAATTCGGTTTAATCGTCGCCGCAGTAGCCACCTATAAAGGTTGGTTACCTCCCGAGTGGCTAGTAATCATCGCCGTGGCATTAAGCTTCAGTTTTTTACTCGCCGCGCCACTTAACGCCACCGTCGGTAATATCTACCAGCGATTCCAGCAGCGTTTAATCAAGCTCGAAAAACGCCCGTTACACCCAGAAGACAGACCCATAGCCATTGGCAATCCACGCTTTTTAATCTTAGGCATGGGCCGTATTGGTAGCGGTGCCTATGATGAACTCAGGGAACAATTTGATGGGGAAATTCTCGGTATTGAACACAAGCAAGACTTAGTCGACTTACATAAAACAAAGGGTCGCAATGTAGTGCAAGGTGACGCCTCAGATACCGACTTTTGGGAAAAACTCGACAGAGCACCTAATCTTGAACTGGTACTGCTAGCCATGCCGCACCACGCGGGAAATATGTTTGCAGTTGAGCAACTCAAAAAACTGAATTATCAAGGCAAAATCAGTGCAATTGTGCAGTACAGTGACGATGCAGCGGCGCTTCGAGAATCTGGCGTACACAGTGTGTACAACCTGTACGAAGCCGCAGGTGCCGGTTTTGTGGATCATGTGATTTACGAGCTATTGCAAAACTCGGAGAAAAACACAGTTCAAGCGGAAGATACTGTACAAGTGCCTGATCCTAAACTTAATGCGGAGCCAGGTAGTTAAGTGCCTGCTAATGCTGCATTAAATTAAAATCACACCATAACAGGTCGCACAAACGAGCAGTAACATCCTCTGCTAGTTTGTGCGGCATCCAACTAAATGCTGACTAATCTTTACAAATCAATTAACTAGATAAAACACTCAATACGCTATTTTGCCTCCTCATCCCAGTATCGATTTACTCATTGCAGCCTATCGCCATTTCAGCAAAAAATCTCAGTTACATCACTGACTCAGTCGTGATATAAATCGATGACGGTAACGAAATTAGCTCAGCTTTTTGGAATTTTTTACAGCATGTCAAACCCTGCGCAACGCGCCACTAAGTTATTTGTCCAAACCTTTGGCACTAAAGCCGATGATTTATATCAAGCCCCAGGGCGCGTCAATCTGATCGGTGAATACACGGATTACAACGACGGTTTTGTACTCCCGGCAGCCATTAATTTTCATACAGTCATTGCGGTAAAACGCCGTGACGACACTAAGTTTCGAGCCGTCGCCGATGCGTTTCCCGGACAAATTAAAGAGTGGGTTTTCGGCCAAGAAAACGACATGGACCCGCAAGATGGCTGGGTGAATTACCTCAAAGGTTTTACTGCGGCTATGGCGCAAACTGGCTTATTAGCCAAGGGCTTAGACTTAGCCATTGTGGGCGATGTACCACTTGCCGCAGGTCTTTCATCTTCAGGTGCACTCGTTGTCGCCTTCGGTACAGCCATTAGTGATACCAGCCAACTGCATTTATCCCCAATGGCAGTGGCGCAACTCGCACAGCGCGGCGAGCACAGGTATGTTGAGTCGGCCTGTGGCATCATGGATCAAATGTGCAGCGCCATGGGTGAACAAGACCATGCACTCCTGATTGACTGCTTAGATCTCGATAGCGAAGCCATTCCCATTCCAGAAAACCTAAGCCTTATCATCATAGATGCCCATATCGAGAAACAACGCTTAGCCGCGACCAATGAGCAACGTCGCACTGAGTGTGCACAAGCGGCAGAGTACTTTGGCTTAGATGCACTGCGTCACCTCGATTTACGCCAATTAGAAAGTGCAAAGGCCGATTTAGATGAAGTGCTATACCGCCGAGCGAAACACGTAGTCACTGAGAACCAAAGAACTCAAAATGCTGCTCGCGCCTTAGAGCAAAATAACATCCAAAAATTCAGTCGTTTAATGGCTGAATCCCATGCTTCACTGCGTGATGATTTTGAAGTCACACTGCCCGAATTTGATACTTTAGTTGAAATTGTCAGCCAAGTGATCGGCGAACGTGGTGGCATCCGCATGACCGACGGCTGCGTGGTCGCCTTAGTCGACCATGAACTGACTGACGCTGTTGTTGCCGCCGTTGAACATGAATTCTTCGAAAAAACCGCCATCGATGCCACAGTGTATTTATGTTCCGCCAGCGCTGGCGCAGGGCGCATAGATAACTAGCCAGAACAGGCAATTTGCTAGAACAAGCACTTAGCCGCACTAAAACAAAAGACAACCGAATAGAGTGACTACGCCGTCGATAACATACGAATTCATCACTGAACTTTATGCTGTTGATGGCAAATAATAGGGTTAACATACTCATTTAACACAATAAGCAGTGAGCATATTCAACACAGAGGGAAGCTAAATGGTACGTTTCAGTGTTTTGGATCCTTGGACCGATCCCCGCGGCGGTGAAATCGAACGGGTTCGGATCGACAATGGCATACTCGCATTAGAAGTCATCAGCTTAGGCGGTATTATCCGCGCTCTGTGGACCCCAGATAAACATGGCGAACGTGCCAATATCGTCTTAGGTTGTGATAGCGCTGAAGATTACTTGACCCAATCGGCTCATTTAGGTGCCATTGCAGGCCGCTTTGCAAATCGCATCGCTAACGGCAAAATGCACTATCAAGGTCATGATTATCAATTAGATGTAAACCAAGCGACTAACTGTTTACACGGCGGCCGTGAGGGTTTTAATCGTAAAAACTGGCAACTAGGTCAACTCCCCGATGGTGTGCGTTTGACCTTAATGAGCCCAGATGGCGACATGGGCTTCCCCGGTAATTGCACGGTTCAGCTAGATTACCGCCTCGCAGGCAATAATTTGTACGTAGAAATCTTAGCCTCCGTCGATAAAGCCTGTCCCGTAAGCCTCACCCAGCACAGTTATTTTAACCTTGATGGTTCAGAGACCAATCACAAGCATCTGATGCAAATCGATGCCAAGCGCTATCTGACCATGAACGATGTCAGTGTTCCCACAGGTATTGCCCAGACGACAGGGTCGATTTTCGATTTAAGTCAACCAATACGCTTAGGTGACAAGCTGCATGCCGCTGAACTCGCAAGCACTCGCGGTTATGATCACTGTTATATGATGAATAACCCCGATGGCTCACTCGCCCGTTTTGGTAGTTTAAGCAGTCCCATCAGCGGTCGTGCTATGACGGTTTATACTAATCAACCGAGTGTGCAGCTGTACTGTGCTAATTTTTTAAATGGCACTGTAGGTCGCAATCAACTGGTATTAAATCAACATCATGCCGTGTGTTTAGAGCCGCAGATGCTGCCAGACTCACCGAACCAAGGCGAGCGCTTTGGTGATGACGTTTGGTTAATGCCAGGCAAGGTTTATCACCACATCAGTCGTTATCAGTTCGATGCCGATGCGTAACCATTCGCAATAAAAATTGAGAAAACGAGGAAAAGCACGATTTAGCAGAAAGGAATAAATAAAGCGATAAGGAATAAAATAAACACTACTTTATTCCTTACACTCACAGTGTTAGCCCTTAGGCCGACACTGTGTTAATCATCAAAATCATCGCCCCAATCATCGTCAAAATCCACGCCAACGGCATCAGATTCGACTTCTGGTTCAACTTCAGGCTTCGCCTTACGTACAGGCGCAGTTTCCTTCACGTTGTTCAAGTCAATGCGAGCTTGATGTTTACTCATAAATTGAGATCTTGCCGCCTTCCATGCACCACCAAACTTAGCCTCAGCAGCTTTTAACGCAGCCTCATCTAAGTCGTATAGGTTCACTTTGACTATATCTTCCACATACTCAATGATCGCATCGCGATCGGTATTGTATAGGTAGATACGTCCTGGGGAGGCATCGGGCAGCTGGTTGTCATGGACGACAATCGCGTTGCCTTTCGATGTTCTCAGCTCACCATACCAAACCTGTTTCTTTGCTGTGTTATACATATATGCTAATACCCTTAAATCAACACATACACCATGAGTTTTTTAGCCTGAATAAGCGAAGCATCGCTTGCTTTGATCCACGAATAGCGCCTGAAAGTCTCTGACGTTTTCAACTGGGTATTTTTACAGAATATTTCCGATAATCAATGCCTCATACCATGAAATTTTCACTAATTACGTATTAATTTCTGCCAAAGTACCCAAAAAGTTTAATCATTAACGACTTTAGTCTAAAAAATCGACGCGGCAAGTTTTATTCCCAAGAAAAAGCAATCATATCTATGGTGTTTGATGAGTCATCAACGTTAACAATTCGAGGTTGCTGTAAAGTTAACCATCAAGGTTATCCATGAAGATTTAATTACAGCGCTACAAACTCATATTTACCGAACAATGACTAAGCCACTATGATGTCAGAATGTCTTCTAGATTGACTCGAATGGCAGCGACTTAAAGCAAATATGTCGCTGCAAAATCCAGTATGCCTAGCTCAAACGACAGTCAATATTACTTTGCCCCTGTGCTCACCCGACTCCATCAAAGCATGGGCTTTAGCGGCCTGTGCTAATGGAAAGGTTGCAAAAATATTGGGGACAATTTTATGGGCGTTTAACAACGGCCAAACTTTCTCCAATAATTCAGCAGCAATGGCGGCTTTGGCCTCCACGCTCTGCGGTCTTAGGGTCGACCCTGTCCACATGATACGTTTTGCCATCAGGCGGAAAATCTCAACCTCGGCTTTAGGCCCCCGTTGCATGGCTACCGACACCATACGCCCGTCCATCGCTAAGGCTTGTAAGTCGAGATTGATAAAATCGCCACCCGCAATATCAAATACCACGTTTACGCCCTTATCTTGAGTGAGTGCCATCACAGGTTCAACAAAGTTTTGAGTACGATAGTTGATGACTTCAGCGGCGCCAAGACTCAAGCAATAATCGCGTTTTTCATCCTGTCCCGTCGTCGCTATTACTTTTGAACCCAGCGCACTGGCCAACTGAATAGCCGTACTACCAATGCCACCTGAGCCACCGTGGATCAGTACCGTCTCGCCCGCTTTGAGTCCCGCACGCATAAACAGGTTGCCCCATACGGTGAAGAAGGTTTCTGGCAGCGCAGCTGCCTGCACATAACTAAAGCCCGTTGGAATAGGCAAACAATGGGCAGCATAGGTGAGCACATACTCGCCATAACCGCCGCCCGGCACTAAGGCACATACCTTATCGCCAACTTGCCATTGGCTCACGCCGTCACCGAGGGCACAAATATCCCCAGCAACCTCAAGACCAATAATCGGTGATGCACCCGGTGGCGGGGGATACGCGCCCACCCTTTGTTTAACATCGGGGCCATTCACTCCTGCTGCATGTACGCGGATCAACACTTGCCCCGCCGCAGGGACAGGCAAAGGTGAGCGCGATAGCCGCATCACCTCGGGCGCACCAGGTTGCTCAACATGAATATGGGTGTACTCGCTTGGTAAAGCTGACATAAAAGCTCCTGTGAGAATGGCACCAACCTAATAGCAGATTGCTATGCTTAAACGGTTCGTTTGCTAAACCTTAATGCGGCTAAGCTAGCGCAATTTCAAGCCAAATAGCCACAGTTATTCCATTCTATATTCCATCACACTCAATCAAGCGGCTGAAGTTAACCATTTGAACTGAAAGCTGAACCTAAGCTGAACCTAAGCTGAACCTAAGCTGAACCTAAGCTGAACCTAAGCTGAACAGAAAAGATGTATCAAAAAAATATTATGACAAATACTAGATATATTAAAAACTTACAGCCATTATTCTGAGGCATTATTTGCTGGCTGCGATGTTTGTCGCGCTATTGTTATCACGCAAATAATCCAATGAGGTTTGATGCAAGTCTGTGTTAAATGCATCAAATAACGCCCAAGGAAGATCTGCTTTGCAGACTAGATAACTACGGATACACAATGAAAAACACACTACTCTTCGCAGCAATTAGCTTAGCGATTGCAACTCCCGTTCTTGCCCATAACACCCATGCAAGCCCCCCATTAGGCAACAACAGTTCACCAGCTCAACCCGTCCCGCCACCGCCCTCTGCACCGATTAGCTTAATTGAATCACATAGACCACTGCTACGGGAGACGCCATTGATGGCATCCCCTAATGATCCGACGATGACAGAGCAGCCTAAGATTCATTCACGCCAGAAACGTCAGATAGAGGTCTCGGAGCAACCCCCACTTAAGTTGCAGAATCGTAGCGCCGCGATGCAAGTCAGCGACTGCAGTGACTTTGTTGGGAAATCAGGTCAGGCACTAGTCAATGAACTGAGCCAATCTACGCCCGAATGTGTCGGTAAACTCTATAGCCTCAAAGGCAGTAGCGCGACCGCACTATTTAGCGAGGCCAATGTGATCAGTGTGGCCAACGCCATTGCCACTAAAGCAAAGGACTACACTGGGGTCGATATTCAGCATCTTGAGTCCCATATTTACTTTATTCGTGCCGCCCTTTATGTGCAGTTTTACAGCCCAAATGATGTGCCTGCTTACAGCAATGCTGCTAAGGTCAGCTTAAAATCTGCCCTTAATGCTTTATTTGCGAACGCTGCAATTTGGACTGTCTCCGATGCTAATGCTGGCGTGTTGAAAGAAGCCTTAATCCTGATTGACTCAGCCGAGCTCGGCGCCGAGTTTAATCATGTCACTATTAAAGTGCTTACGGACTATGATGCTAATTGGCAAGCCAGTTTCGCCATGAACGCCGCAGCCAACTCAGTGTTTACCACCTTATTCCGTGCCCAATGGAATGATGACATGCAGGCGCTGTTCGCGCGTGACCAAGGTATTTTAGATGCGCTAAATAACTTCCAACTCGAACATCGCGACTTGTTAGGCACCAATGCAGAGTACCTTTTGGTCAACTCAGTTAAAGAGTTATCTAGACTGTATTACATTGATGCCATGCGCCCACGAGTGACCCAGCTGGTCAAAAACATCCTCAGCAGCACCAGCAAAACCGAACCGAGCAAAGTGCTTTGGTACGCGGCGGCAGAAATGGCCGACTATTACGATCGCAGCCATTGTAACGATTACAATATCTGTGGTTTTAAGGCGCAGTTAGAAGCCGATGCTTTACCTTTTAATTGGAAATGCTCCGACAGTCTCAAGATCCGCGCCCAAGATCTCTATCAAGATCAAGCCAAATGGGCCTGTGATGTGCTGACCAGCCAAGAAAGTTATTTCCACAGTAAACTCGAAACGGGCATGCAACCCGTGGGGCAGGATAACAACGATGACTTAGAGCTAGTGATCTTCGGCAGTTCGTCTGAGTATAAATCCTTAGCCAACAGTATCTTTGGTATCAGTACCGACAATGGCGGCATGTATTTAGAAGGTTCGCCCGCTGGACTCAAAAATCAGGCACGTTTTATCGCCTATGAAGCCGAATGGCGCACGCCAGATTTCCACGTCTGGAACCTGCAACACGAATACGTACACTACCTCGATGGACGCTATAACCTGTTTGGTGACTTTAGTCGTGGCACTTCGGCCAATACCATTTGGTGGATTGAAGGCCTAGCGGAATACATCTCTTACCGTGACGCAAACCCTGCGGCCATTGCCATGGGCGAAACTGGTGAGTATATGTTATCGACCATATTCAAAAACAACTATGAATCTGGCCAAGACCGCATCTATCGCTGGGGTTATCTAGCGGTGCGTTTCATGTTTGAACACCACAGGGACGATGTGAGACAGATTCTGGCCTACCTACGCAACGATCAATATGCAGAATATCAAGCCTTTATGGATAATATCGGCACACGTTACGATAACGAATGGCAGGGTTGGCTCGCCAGTGGTTTAAGCACGGCTGACGATGGCATAGTCGATAAGGGCCCGAGTGATGTCGACGCTGAGCCCAGTGGCCGCGAAGGCAACTGGACAGGACCAGCGGGCACTATCAGTAAGGATTACTCACCTTGCCAAGTGACGAACGAAGCCTACCGTTACACTGAATCGGCCAGCCTGAAAATTGATGTGCCAATGGAATGTATCGATTCAAAACTCGGCCGCGCCAGTTTCAGCTTCACCAATACCGATCGCACAGCCCAAGAGCTTTGGATCAAGATTGGCGGTGGTTGGGGAGATGCCGACATTTATTTCGATTCTAGAGGCTGGGCAAGCCCTGAGCAAAACCAAGGGGCTGGTATCGGTAATGGTAATTATCAAGTGATTAAGGTGCAGTTAAACCCTAACGAGTATTGGCACTACATTACCTTATCGGGGGATTTTGGCGGCGTCGATATGCAAGTCAGCACCACTGAGCTATTTGCTGATATCGACCCCGATCTGGGGGATGGCGGTGTGGATCCTGAGCCACCAGCCAATTGCGGCGCAGCGACCTTAGATTACGGTAAGCTCACCCTAGGCAAAAATGAGTGCATCAGTGGCGGGCGTAACAGCTTCTACTTCTGGGTTGAGGAAGATAATACCCAGTTCACTGTCACCACTAAGGGCGGCGCTGGGGATGCCAATATTTACTTCAATGCCAGTCAGTGGGCCGACGCAGATAATGCCGATGCAAAGAGTGCTAAAGCAGGAAATCAAGAATCGCTTAGCTTCAGCGCCAATCGTGGCTGGCGTTATATCACGATTGATACTGCCACTGAGTTTAGCGGCGTAACACTGACCTTAAGCACAGGCACGGGTAACACACCCGATCCGGTGCTCATTGCCAACGCCTGCGCGACGCAATCACCCTTAAGTTATGGTGAGCTCAGTGCTGGCAAAGCCATTTGCACCGCCGATGGGCGCAACGATTATTACCTTTGGGTACCAGAGGGAACGAATCAGCTAAGCATCAACTCCGCCCACGGCAGTGGTGATGTTAGCCTGTTTTCGGGGACGACTTGGGCGAATGCTCAACACTTCGATGCAGCCTCTGTGACACCCGCCAACACGCGGGAAAGCATCACAGTCAATGCGCCAAACGTGGGGTGGTATTACATCACAGTGCAAAGTGAACCCCAGAGTTCAGGTGTCGCACTGCAGGTTGATTTACGCTAGTTTGATGACTCGCATTGCTTAAATAAGCAGTTTTAGCCATTACGCATAAATCAAGCATTTGAATAAATAACAAAATCCCTGCTTCGGCAGGGATTTTTATTGAAGATAAGCTGAATAAGCAGCACTGACGTCATAGAGTCTTTAGCGACAATACGTTATTAGCGCATCCCTTCGAGCACTTGCACTCTCTCCTTGGCCCTTACTGCATAGTCGTTTGAAAACCGCTCTGCCATTTCAATGCTCTGCTGATAAAGCGTTAACGCTGCTTTAGCATCGGCCGGTCCACCCTCGCCTTTATCTAACAGCGTTGCGAACTGGAAGTAAGCATTGCCTAGAATATCCGCCTGCAAGCCTTGTTTGGCACCCAAAGTTGTCACTTTTTCTAACCAGTATCTCGCGTTAACCGTATCTCTATAGGGTTCCAATAACAGGATATTGGCAAGTTCAGCGGCGGCGTAAAGATCTCGCTCGGCGGCAATGATCCAAAACTCCTCGCTCTGCTCAAAATCCTCTTTAAAGTAGTAATAGGTTTCGGCAGCATCTCGCGCTAAATCAGGTTGAGCTTTAACGCTTTGGCGATAATTTTCCAATGCCGTTGTGGCATTAAAGTAAGGGGAGCAAGATAACACTTGATAAAACGCCATCAGACTTCTTGCCTCAGGCAACCCTTGCTCAACTAGCTGATTTAACTGCTGCCATGCTTGCATTTCACGGACCTTATCCGCACCTGTATTAACCAAGCCACGCTCAATAACCGATAAAGGTAAACGGATTAACTCAAGCTTTGCCGCGTTATCGCCAAAGCTCGCGGCGCGCTCCAGCCAATAGATCTTTTCATCGGCACGCCCCGCGTAACCCGCTTGATCTCGCATCCAATGCAGCGCCTCAATATCGCCAGCTTCAGCGGCTTCACGGTAATATTTCTGTGCCTTAATTTTATCCTTGGGTAAGGCGTACCCAAGCTCATAGATACGTGCCAAGAAGCGCTTATCTTCGGCCTTGGCACTTTGAGCTAAGGTATTAATTTGTGATTCAGGTTTACCATAGGCATACAATTTCACATCACCGTTAGCATAAGTATATTGAGTACCATCGGGATAATTCACCTCAACCGTATCAGGCTGATACCAAACATTGACCTCATACTGTTCGGCAATCTGTGGATTAAAATTCACCCGCATCACAGCCTCATCACCGCGGCGAATCGCTTGAGTATAAGGACTAGCCCATAGGCTAGAAATTTGCTGCAAACTGCTTTTCAGCCTAGCCTCGAATGGTTTGTCTTCCTTAGGAGAATGAATAAATACTGGATAGTAAACTGGCGCTAAAGATAAAGGCGTAGTCGCAAGCAACGAATTATCCGCCTCGCTACCCGCATAAATAGGATCAATATTAAGTTCATGACTTAAATAAAAATCATCGTGGGGTGACACTTGAGTCGGCAACGTAGTTTGGCTAGCAACTTGTGCCGCATCCACAACAGAAGTGCGCTGCAACTTAGCAAGGTATTGTTGTTTAAGTACTTTAGCCCTTTGCCACAACGGATGGTTCGGCAGTATTGTCACATCGAGCATTAAATCCTCAAGCCGCCACTGACAATCGCCGCCACCATTCAAAGCTAAGGGCAGCGAAAACTCACTCGCTTTGCTACCACTGCTAATCACTTGCCGCAGCACTGAGGTTTCTTCTAATGTCGCGCGGTAGGGATTAGCAATATCACCACTGGGAAAACGGATTTCCTTTCGAGTACAAACAGATGAGACGTAATAACCGACAAGTTCTAATTGCGTATTAGCAGGTAAGACACCGACGAACTCAAAACGCGGACTGTCTACAGGTGCAGTCACTTGATCGACGGGCAACTCACTACGAAATAAAGAATCCCAAAAAGAGGCCATGACGGGAGAGGCAAACATCAATCCAGCCGAGCAAGCCAAATATAAAAAAGCCCTATGAAAGCAATGTAACAAACTCATAATGCCAGCTCTCCGTCGCTGATGAGGCAAATCCACTCGCACTTAAACACTCGCTTAAATACAACAAAGATCATTAAGTTATCGACAAAAAATTAAGCCAACGCGTTTAGCCGTTGGCTTAAATCATAACGTATTTACAGGCAAGTTGAACCCATGCCAGTCAGTCTAGGCTCGATAAACCCAGCGCATAAAACTCAACTTAAGCACTTCGCAGTCTAGCAAGCACATCCTTGGTCTTCAATTCCGCCATAGCGACATAGGCCACAGGCACTACAAATAACGAGAAGAAAGTGCCCGCTAACAGACCTCCGACTAAGACTAAACCTATGTTAGCTAACCCTAACGAGCCCGGTCCCGATGCCAAGGCTAAAGGAATCGCACTTAAAATCATGGTTAAAGACGTCATTAGAATCGGTCTTAAACGAGATTTGGCACTGCTTCGCGCCGCCTCAATCGCACTCAAACCTTGGTCTTGTTGCTTATTGGCAAACTCCACCAGCAAGATACCGTGTTTAGTCACTAGCCCCACTAAGGTTAATAAACCGATCTGCGAATAGATATTCACACTCTGGCCAAACAAGGCTAAGGTCAATAACGCACCGACAATACACAAGGGCACTGTCAGTAAGATAATTAAGGGATCGACAAAACTTTCGAACTGCGCAGCCAAAATCAAATAGATAAACACCAATGCCAGCAAGAATAGCGACTGAGTGCCCGCCTGCGAATCCATAAGATCCTTCACCACGCCATTGTATTTAAAGCCTTGGGCATCATTAAGCAATGTCGGTAATTGTTCATCTAAGTAGGTTTTGATTTCATCAGTTGAATAGCCGGGCATAATATCTGCCGTCAATTCAGCGCTATCAAGACCCATAAACGTCTTAATGTTAGATTCTGCCGTAGTCTGTTTAATCGACACAAATTGCGATAATGGCAGTGCTTGCCCAGATTCAGAAGTGACATACAGCTTATTCAACACTTTAAAATCACTCAGTTTGTCTAAGTTTACTTGCACTTGAATAGGATAAGTAAAACCATCGGCAGCATGTAAGTCCGCCGCCTTCACTGAGCCAAGAAAGGTAGAAAGCGCATTAGTGACATCACCATAACTCACACCAGAGAGGATAATGGCGTTGCGATCGATAGACAGATCGTAGCGTAGTTGATCCCTAAGCACTGAGTTGCCTACGTTATTCAGGCCAGGATAATCCTCGAGTAATTTTTGCACTTTGGCGGCGGTTTCGCTGAGTTCGTCCTTATTCCGATCTAAGGTCGTCAGCTCTAAACGCAAGTTATTGGCAATATTAAGATTATTCGCTGAGCGAATGCTAAACGACATGTTATAGGCAGAAACGTTTTCCTTTGATGTTGTAATCAAGTCGCTGATCACATCATCTATACCCTCACTGCGCTCACCCCAAGGTTTGAGTAGTACATGGTTCACTGGCTCTCCCTCGATATAGGACAAGTTAGCCCCAACCGCGGGATGCTCATCCATCACGCTATTAAGCTCAGCATTGTGATTGAGATGATACTGCCGACCGACACCGGTAGGACCATTAGACGCCACATCGATAAAGCCAGAGTCCTCCGCAGGCAAGAGTATTTTGGGTAATTGCCAGTAAGCAATACCCGCAAGACCCACCAAAACCACAGCCACACCAAACATCAAGCGCTTGCGGAAAAACCACTTATTCAGCTCATTGATATACAAATGATTTAACTGCTGCAGCGCATTCTCGACTCGGCTAAACCATTTAGGGTGTTGCTCAGTGGTATTGATAAGATAGGCGCTCATCATAGGCGACAAAGTTAACGCCACCACGCCAGAGATCATCACGGCCGCTGCTAAGGTAAAGGAGAATTGCCGAAACAGATCGGCGGTTAAACCTGACATTAATCCGATCGGCAGATACACGGCGGCGAGCGTTAATGTCATGGCAATGATAGGGAAAATGATCTCCTGACAGCCTTTAATCGCCGCATTGAAAGGCGTTTCACCGTTTTCAATATGGCGATAGCAGTTCTCGACCACCACAATGGCATCGTCCACCACCAGGCCAATGGCCAAAATAATCGCCAGAATAGTCAACACATTGATACTAAATCCGAGCGCCGACATCACAGCAAACACCCCAATCACGCACACGGGAATGGTAATAATGGGGATCGATGCCGCCCGCAGGCTACCCAAAAATAACACCACAATCAGCGAAACTAAGATCACTGCTTCAATCAACGCAGAAAACCCTTCGTCGATGGAGGCTTCAATAAAATCAGCTTGGTTGTAGGCCAAGTTCATTTCTAAGCCTTGGGGTAAATGTTTTTGCATGCGTGCAATTTCGGCTTTAATGTTCGAAGCCACTGTCACTGGGTTAGCGTTGCTCAGCGGTAAAATCTGCAATGACATTGCACTATGTCCACCGATAGACAACATACTCGGCGACAGACTTTCCTCGCCCATCACCACATCGGCAACATCGGACACACGGATGATCTTACCCTCGCTGACCTTAATCACCAGATCCTTCACGTCTTCAAGCGTTTCAACTTGATTCAAAGGGTTAATCGAGAAATCCCGCGACTTACCTTTGATCGCACCCGAGGTAAAACTGGCATTGTAGGAGCCTAACGTGCCCACCACATCGGCAGCTTTAATATTCAGCGCTTTCATTTGTTCAGGATTGAGCCAGACTCTGACCGCCTTTTGTGAGCCGCCATAGGGCCCCCAAACAGCACCAACGCCTTGAACTTGTTTGAGTTGCGGTACTAACTGCTGGCTAATGTAGTCGTACATAGCCTGCTTTTCCATGCCTCCCGCGTTCACAAAGGTGATGATATTACTGGCAGAATCTGTGGCCGAGGTATCGTCGGTGACTGTGGGCTTATCTATCATGCTCTGGGGGAAATCGTTAATCCCTTCGACGCTGCTACGCAACTTGTTCATTAAGTTGGTGTATTCAATATCGCTAGTGTCATCATTGAATTTAATCGTTAATGAGCAACGCCCCTCGCTACAGTCGGTCGACATAGTATCGACCTTATCTATGCCCGAAGCCGCAGCAATCAACTTATCGGCCACGTTGCTCGACATAAAATCGGCGCTCGCCCCTGCAATCGACGCATTCACAGATGCCGAGTGGGTGGTATGCTCAGGGAAGTATTGGATATCGAGTTTTTGAAAGGCAATCAAACCCAGTAACACAGCCATAATACTGAGTACGGAGGCGAAGATAGGATGACGAATACAGACTTCGGGTAAACGCATTATTCAGCCACCTCAATATTTGGAGTTGAGCCTGAATCAGCACCTTTGTCAGCGCTTGATGTTGCCGCTTTATCTGCAGTGTTTCTATCCTGCACGACTTTGATCTTGCTATCGGACTTGAGGTTTTGCATACCCGTTTTAACGACTAAATCGCCTTCGGCTAAACCTTCAGTCACGACGGCATAACCGTCATTCGTATTTTGAGCGAGTTTAACCACTTGCTTTACTACGCTATCGCCCTGCACTAGCCAGACAAAACGTTCATCGTTATTGGCAATAATCGAATTTTGCGGCACTAATAGACGTTTAATCCCTAGACTATAGAACTGCTTGATGTTGGCGAACATGCCAGGAGCAAGCTTAAACTCAGGGTTTTCAAGGGCGGCATGCACTTCAACCCGTCCTGAGCTTTCATCTACCGCAGGGGCAACATAGTTAACTAACCCTTTGAATACCTTATTACCATAGGCCTCAACAGTCACATTCACCTTTTGGCCCTTTTGCGCCTTGCCTAAATCCTTCTGACTGATGGCATAGCGCACTTCGACCGGATTTAAACTATAGAGGGTGACTAAGGCCGTACCAGCACCAATTTGACTGCCGATAGACTGACTAAAGCTGGTCAACTGACCATCGAAGGGTGCCTTGATCAGGTAATCGTTCATGGTGGCTTGTTTCTGGCGAAAATCCGCATCGGCCAGATTCACATTTTCCCGTAGCTCATCCACATCTTGCTTAGCAAGCGCGAAGGGTTCTTTAATCAGTAAATCTTCGATACGCTCCAGCTTAGTTTTAGCCAGTGCTAAGGTGCTCTTGGCTTTGTCTAAATCAGCCTTGGCTTTAATGTTGTCCTGCTCGGCAATCACTTGATCTTTAGTCACTTTGTCGCCGTTACTAAAATGAATCGCGCTAATTTTTTCGCTAGCATTAAAGTTCAGCGTGGCTGAATCGATAGCGTTGATTTTACCGACTTCATTCACTACATCGGCAAAGGACGTTTCTTTAACGGCCTCGACCGTCACAGGGATGATGTCGACCTTGTCCGCCGACATCACGGCCATAGGGGCTAAAGCGAAAACACTCGCCAGTAGAAACGGCAAAGGCGCGAATAAGGGCGCCTTTGGGAGATGATGGGGATGGCTTTTTAATGAAATATCGCATGCACTGCGTGCTCGTTCAGTTACTCTTTGTGTAAACAGCGTTCGTGTAAACATAGTATGCAAACCTATCGTTCTTACTATTCAACGGACATCCTATCCGACAACAGCAAACCGGATTGAACCCAAAACTAATACCAAGTCCCCCCAAAGTGCCTGTTTCAGCAATTTGAGGTTATTTGGGTATACAGCCTATAGGCTTAATCCCAGTCAGTGCCAGTAAAAACTCGGTTACACAACCAAACAAAACAATAACTTAACGATAAACTTAATAGTGAGCACTTAAATCACACAAACAACCATAAAACACAGCAAACTTGAAACAAGTTTAGAGCCAGCCGGTTAGCAAGCCACTATTTACCTTTTAGCAGGGCTCCGATGGCCTTTTTCACGTCTGCAAAACAGGGGCGCTGAGCCACATCTAACTGCATGCACTCGTCTTTAATCGCACTCAACTGTGTGTAGTACAGAGGGCCAATCGAGGCACTCATATAGGCAGATGCATCCACATAGGCCAATAGATCTTCAATCAAGCAACCAAGCGCCCGCACTTCAATAGCTTCTATCGCTAAGCGTTCTGCTGTCGATAGATTGCGTAAGTTTGATGCCGCACCAAAATCCCCAAACAATAAGCTCATCTGTTGATTAACCATAATATTATGGGCGTAGACATCACCATGGCTTACTTGTTTGGCATGCATGTGCGCCATCGCATCGGCCAACTGGTGTGTGATTTTGGCGACTTTATCAAGGCGAAATTGGCTACCGTCTTTAAAGGTATCGCGAGTGCAGGTGACAAGACTTGGTGGTAGCCCTAAGTTACTAAACCCTGGCGGAATTAGTTCCATTACTAAACCCAATTGATCTTTTTGGCTAATATGCGCCACGACCTTAATAAGGCAGGGATGATCACCCGTTGTGAGACAGCAATCTAACTCGTCAGCGGGATAACCATCGCTCGTCACTTCACCCTTAAAGAGTTTTACCGCAATCTGCGCCGACCCCGTCGCGGCTATCATGGCTTGATTCAACCAATGGCCTCGATAAATGCCCCCTGAAGCCCCTTCGCCAAGCTTTTCAGCCAACTTGATATCACCCAGAGTCACATTCGCCACTGTGGCCACATCGGCATGGGGATCGACTAAGGTATGGCTGAATGGATTTCCCGCAAAGGCGAGCCAAGTCAGTTTGGGCAAACTGAGTAACCAAGCTGGCAGTGCGTGGAGTTGATTGGCCGATAAACGCACTAACTCTAAGTTGCGGCAATTGGCCATCGACTCGGGCAAGGTTGTTAAACGGTTACCCGCTAAAGCTAATTTTTGCAGACGATGTAAATCGCCCATGGCCGCAGGCAATGTCTCAATGAGGTTATCGGTTAGGATGAGCCAGCGGGTTTGCAGCGGTAATGCCGCAGCAGTCACTGTTTTGATTTGATTGGCCTTAAAGCCAATCATCTCTAAATTTGTGCAGCGCCCTAATGCCTCAGGCAAATGTTCAAAGCGATTATTCGAGGCGAAAATTATCTTTAAATGCGATAAGCGGTGTAAATCCTCGGGCAAAGTGCTCAGTTGATTATTCGATAAATCGAGGATTTCGAGGGTATCGGCTAAATCAAAAATCTCCCGTGGAAACTCGGTTAACTCCTCGACCAATTGTAAACGCGTGATCCCTTGTAACTGCCCTGCTCTTAACTGCGCTAACGTCTGCACTTTGCTACCCAAGTCAATGAAAAATCGCCGCTATGGTAGCGCATTAATGGCTAAAGCTAAACGCAAGATATCCAGCCAAAGGGCGGCACAATCGGCGCTAAACGGGCGTTAAGCAGGCGTTAGGCAGGCGTTAGGCAGGCGCTGCAAATAGGGGGAAACTGTGGGGGAGCTATCCAGAAACTCGAAAACAGATTAGCATGTGCACCAATATGGAATGCCCAGTCAACTCATCACAGGACAATCATGCGGACACATTTTCGCCAAACGCACTCTTTTACAGTGCTTATGCTTGCCATGCTAATGGCCCTACTGAGCGGTTGCGCTACGACATCAGCAAGCCCATCAACCACTGAATTCAATGCC
The DNA here is from genome assembly GCF_025653725.1 of Shewanella sp. SM74. Lineage (NCBI taxonomy): Bacteria > Pseudomonadati > Pseudomonadota > Gammaproteobacteria > Alteromonadales > Shewanellaceae > Shewanella > Shewanella sp. SM74. The sequence continues at coordinate 148,169 of NZ_JAKKRZ010000007.1, forward strand.
GCAGCAAGTGATGTCAGTAATGATAACGACCACTCGCCACAACAGCATCAAACGCCACCCGCAGTGGTTGAGCAGTACAGCGATGTATGGGAAAAGATCCAACACGCCAATACCATTGACGTCCATGATGATGCCGAAGTACGTAAACAGCGTAACTTTTTCGATGATAAACAAAAATTTATGAATCAGGTTGGCGATCGCGCCGAGCCATTCTTGTATTACATAGTCAGCCAGCTCGAAGCGCGTAACATGCCATTAGAATTGGCGTTATTGCCCATAGTCGAAAGTGGCTATAACCCTTTAGCACAAGCTAACGGCCCCGCAGGACTGTGGCAAATGATCCCTGCTACTGGACGTAATTTTGGCTTAACGGTGAATTCTGCCTACGATGGCCGTAAAGATGCGCTGGCCTCAACCGATGCAGTGCTTGACTATCTACAGCACCTATACGACACCTTAGACAAAGACTGGATCAACGCCGTCGCCGCCTACAATACCGGTGAGCTAGTGATCAAAGCCGCCATTGATAAAAACAAAGCCAAGGGTAAACCTACGGACTTTTGGTCACTGGGTATCCCCGCTAAGCGAGTACAAACAGTCCCTAAGTGGCTGGCATTTATTCAGATTATTCGAAATCCCAACCACTACGGTTTAAAAGTCCCCCCTATTGCTAACCGCCCTTTCTTGGAAAGAGTGCCAGCACCTAATGGCGTAGATATTGGCCAGATTGCTAATGCAGCAGGGCTCAGCAAAGCAGAATTTAAAACCTATAACCCAGGCTTTCGCCAAGGTGTAATCCCCAGCAAAGGCAAATATCAAATCGCCTTACCGCTGGAAAACATAGGTCATTATCAGGAAAATCAAGACAAGCTATACGCTCAAAAACGCTATGACAGCCAAAGCTATATCGTCAAATCTGGCGACAGCCTAGGCACAATCGCAACCAAGTTTGATATGTCAGTGAAAGCATTAAAACAGGCCAACAATCTGACATCTGACCGCCTAAAAATCGGCCAAGAGCTCACACTGTTAACGCCAATGGCGGGCAATGATAATGAGCCTGAACCCACTAAAACCAAGGCGAAGACAGATAAAAAAGTGAGCAATAAGTCGTCGACCAAGGCTAAAGCGACCACCTCAACATCGGCCGATAAACCTACAGTAAAAGCAACCACTTATAAGGTGAAATCAGGTGATTCGCTGGATAAAATCGCCCGTAAGAATAAGGTTAAACTGGCTGACTTAATGAAGTGGAACCAGCTCAATGGCAAAAGCATTATTAAGCCGGGCCAAGAACTGAAAATTTCCGAATAACGATTGTAGTTTGAACGGCAAAAAGCCCAACAAAGCGCAGTTCCCAAGCGCTGTGTTGGGCTTGTTTCTATCCCAATATCAGAGTTAACCGCCACAGTTCAGCGTTACTGCTCAGTTGACCTAATCAATACTCCCAGACAATCATTCCAAAACAAACCACTCCAATTGCAGCGCCATTATTTTGTGTCTTTCTTCGCTAAACCAAGGGGATACAATTGCTGCTTAAACATGCCAACAGGCATGTAATCGCCCACGACACCATATTGCTCTGGCCACTCTTTCTGGCCTCGAACTGCAGTCCCAAATAGGTAATCTAAAAAAGAAAAATGGGCAGCATAGTTACGGTCGATTGCCGCCTTATCGGAAGCATGGTGCCAATGGTGGAATTGCGGACTGACAATTAAGTAACGTAGCCAGCCAAAGTTAACCTGCACATTGGCATGATTAAAGACCGCCTGCACGCCAACGATAATCACATAAATACTGATGATGTCTTTGGAGAATCCCAAGATAAAAATCGGCGTGAGCACTAAACAACGGGTAGCAATCAACTCAAACATATGTTGCCTTGAACCAGCCAACCAATCTAAATGTTTCGCGCTATGGTGCACCGAATGGAAGCGCCACAGGAAAGGAATTTCATGGTAGGCACGGTGCGCCGCATATTGCATTAAATCGGCGACCAATAGAATCAACAGTAGTTGCAGCACAAAGGGAAGACCCGCAATAAAGCTTTGCACTGTGCTGGAAATAGCCCAAGAAAAGCTCGACTGTACAAATTGGTTGGCCACCAATAATACAAAGCCAATCGCTAAGTGATTCACCAAAAAATGGTTTAAATCCCCTTGCCACTCGGGTCTCAATATTGCTTGTTCTGGTTTATGGGGTAGCCATTTCTCGATAAAAATGAAAATTAAGGTTGAGCCTAATAAGTCTAAAATAAACCAATCTAAACCCAGTGAGACCTTATGATTAGCAAAAGGCTCGACCTCAACTTGATGACCACCAAAGGCAATCGCTAAACTCACAAATACCCAAGCCACAAAGCCGAAACGCTTATTTTTATTTCGAATAAAATTCAATAAACCTAAACTGCCCGACACCACTAAGGCGACAAATATTAAGCTACGAATAACATCGACATTATAGCTTTGACGTAATTCAGGAGTGGTGAGATATTCGGGAAAATGAAACGCCAATACGCCCAGAAACGATAATATCGCTAACATACACGCTATTGTACCGCTAATACTGCCTTCACCAATTTGGAAATGACCGTCTTTAAATCCTTTACTCATCACAGTGAACTCCTTTTCCTATATTGCTCGCGTTATTCATACCACAGCTTATTCACACCACAGCACCACAGCAATGCTCGGCTTAATTTTTGCCGATCAGCCTACATTAACCCCGCAGCCACAATCAATAAAAAGTGAATGCTAAGACAATAATGCTCAATCTACTAAGCCCACTAAAACGAGCACACAAAAACAGCCCAAAAAAAGCGCTACCTAAGTAGCGCTGTTTTATTAGAGCCGTTCACTCACCTTAGCGGTTAGATCTTAATCAAGTTATAACCAAAGCTAGTAGAAGGATCTTTATTCAGCACCATAGTCACATTGTCTTCATTGCTGAAATCCATTAAATCGGATGCATAGACAACGGTTTTAGTACCGTTTTCCACAGCGATAACCTTAATAGAATATTCGCCAGCTGGCACAGTCAATGACTGAGGGCTTGCTGGATTGACTGCGGTGATCTTATTTACAGCCGTTTCAATCGTGTCATTTGCCTTTAAGAAATACACGGTTAGATTGCTTTTATCGGCAAAACTCACAATGTCGAACTTAAAGCTATAGGGACTTGGCGTCTGAGTTTGCTTCATCTCCATCGCCTTCACTTGGCTGCCCTGCTCGGTCGTTTGCTCATAGATGAAGATGGTTTTAATGTCATCTTGGTTAAGGGTGATCAACACGTTATCGAGCAATTTATTTTGCGTACCGTGGTCGAACACACTCACACCAAAATCATTAAACTCAGCACCTTGATAGCTAGTCACCCCAAAAGATGGCACTTCGCTAAACAGAGTATCTTGCTTACTGCTAGCCACTTTCACATCGATAATGTGCGAACCTAAACCGTTAAAGACGCGATAATCGACACTCGCTTCTAATGCTACATGATTGCGAACATTGGTAGTTGAATCGACACTGTCCAAGGTGATTTTTGAATCCGAAGCACCAAAACCTTCGCGGATGATCAGCTTATAAGGCACCTTAGAACTGAATTTAATGTTCGCAGTTGTATAAGAAACATTGGTTGTTCCCGCTGGTGCGAGGTAAACCTTATATTCACCCGTATCCATCACTTGCGGCTGCGACACTTCACCGTAGGCCACACTGCCTAACATCACGGCATCGGCAAAGGTTTGGGTCGACTTAGAAACATAAGCGTCAAAGGCTTGGGCATGTACAGCAGTATTGGCAATCAAGAGCTGCATTTTACTGTTTTCAGCCACTTCGTTGAGCTTATCGAGTTCAGTGCGAGAATAGTTGATATTAAGTAATTTAGGTTCGGTAAAATCACCATGTAATACAAAGAAATGGTCCGTTGCAACTTTCAAATCGATATTTTCTTTATAAATAGAGATATCTTTATCAGAGGCATCCTTAGCCATCACTTCAATCGCAGTTACGCCAGCCGTCGACGTAAATCGCGGCATAGTGTCCCCATAGATCACACTTTCATAGGTTTTATCGGCAACTTTGAGTGCAGTAGCAGTGCTTCCAGCTGAAGCATTATAAAATTGCACATAGGTGGCATTTTGATCTGTGCCCTCTTCATTATTATCATCTGAGCCACATGCCGTTACCGCTAAACAGGCAACAGCCACCGCAGCGAATCCCTTTAGCTTACTTTTTATCATTGTTTCCCTCATTAGCAGACAAAAATTCAGTTCAATCTACGCAGTTATACAATGACAACAATGGCAATTTCCACTAAAAACAAAAACAAATATTTTACAAACTCAAACACTTAACAAACATTTCAATAACACACAAAAAAGTGATACAAACCACACTTTTCTGGCCCTTAATTGATACAAATGCGGCTGCTGATACTTTTGCTCGCCTCTCAAAAATTCTGCTCCAGTGGAAAATGACTGTTCTATCGAACACCTCTCTTTTAGGCTTAAAGCGACTATGGATAAACTATCCTCAAACGGTACAAACCTTGTTCGACTAATGCGATTAGGTTACTCTCGCATCGCCAATTAAGCCTTTGGGATGGATAGGATTTGCAAGGGATTCTCAACTACTACAAACAATGTTTTCAACACGATAGTGCTGAAATCAATCTCTGGTCTAGCCACAAGCTTGCCGAGCAAGATCAGCTATTACTCCAACATGAAGACGAGTTAAGCAGTGGCTTCCTACCCCGCTTGCCAGTGCCATTTGCTCCCGCCAGTGCATTACTAGCACGTAGCGCTTTGTATTTACGTGAAAAGGTATTATTGCACTGCTGTCTGTTTTTCTGCGGCACAGTCGACCTTAATGGCGAAAAACGAAAAGTCGTGACACCACTCCTTTATCGCGAATGCCAATTACAGGCTGACGGCGATAATCTCTACCTAGAGAGCAATAACACTCTAGCTGGCAGCGGACCATTCACTATCAATGAAGCTCTATTAGAAAAATTAGTCGTTGAAGGACATAGCCTAAGCCAAGATTTACGCGATAATCCAACGGATGTCAGTGGCTGGATATCTTGGCTGCGGGCGGGCCAAGCCGATGTCGATACCAGTCATTTATTGCATTTTCCCAAGCTGATCGATGAGGCTGAATTCACTAGCTTATGCCGTAAACGTGGGCAGTTTCTTGTCAGTCGAAGCCAAATCATTTTGGCAGAACGTTCGATCGCGAGTCGGGGCATTTTGCACGAACTCGACAAACTAATGACAGCGGCTGAACCATCAGCACCGCTTAAAGCGCTATTCGCAGAAACACAACAAACAACATCAATCAGCGCCAGTGAAGACACGCAAGAGGCTTATCTTCCTGGGCTGTTAAGCCGCGCGCAAATTCAGGCCTTAAAGATTGCGGCCAATCATACTTTAGGGCAGATCTCAGGCCCACCAGGAACAGGTAAGAGTTACACCATAGCCACAGTGGCAGCAGAGCAGGTATTAAGAGGTAAATCTGTCCTCATCGTCGCCCACACCGATGTAGCTGTTGATGTGATTGCCGATAAATTGCAACAACAATTCCAGCTAGGGAGCAGCCTTATCCGAGCAGGCTCGCCGCAGTTTATAAAAATCCTTAAAAACCAGATTGATGAAATGCTCCATGGTCAGCACCCTGCATCTGATGAAGCCATCTCGGATAGATTGCTATTAAGTGCAAAACAACAACTTAATACTGTGACTCGTCAGCAAGTCAAGATGGAAGCGGGCTTTATACGTCATTGCCGCCATGCCATACGTCGCGGCCAAAAACTGGCGACCTTACAACAAGGACAATCCCGTTGGCGCTTAGGATTTTACAACTGGGCTTACCGTGCAGGTATCAAAAGGTTTGCCCAGCAATGGAATGAACTCGATAAATTAACGGCCCTCATCGCCCAAAAAGAAGACTTAAGCCTCAAATACTTACAATTGGCAACTCACTATCGATTAAACCAATTACTCAAACATAAGCGCAGTACGCTGGTGAGTTTTGCCAGTGCACTGCGCGCTCGGCAATCCGCTAAGCAACTCGACGGCTTCTACAAGACGGATTTTGATGCCTTAAAACAAACCTTTCCCATTTGGTTATCTAGCCTTGCCAGCTTGCATAAAGTGCTGCCCATGGAGCAGCAAATGTTTGATTTAGTGATTATTGATGAAGCCACACAAGCCAATATTGCCGCATGTTTACCGGCCTTGCAGCGAGCAAAAGCGGCACTGGTGGTGGGAGATAGCAAACAACTGCGCCATTTCTCGTTTTTATCCCGCGCAAAACAAACTCAAATCCAGACCCAACTCGGACTCGCCCCAGATTGTCGCGGCCTAATGAGCTACCGTGATGCCAGTATGCTCGACTTAGCGTCACTGTCCCTTGCGAGCCAATCCCAAGTGGTATTTTTAAATGAGCATTTTCGGAGTAAACCTGAGCTGATCCAATTTAGTAATCAGCAGTTTTATCAAGGTATGCTGAAGATTATGCAGCACAGACCTTGCACAAGTTCAGGGCACTTACACAGAGTCCAGGTTACTGGCAACCGTGATAGTAAGGGAATTAACGCCATAGAAGCGGAGGCATTAATTCAAAAGTTAGCTCAACTGATTGATGAACAAGAGAATGCATTAGTGCCCGCCAGCATTGGTGTACTCTCCTGTTTTCGCAATCAGACGGAGTATTTATCCCAGCAGATCCTCGCACGCTTTAGCACGCAGCAAATAGAACGTCATCAATTACGGATTGCCACGCCCTTTGGTTTTCAAGGGGAAGAGCGCGATATTATGCTGCTATCGTTTAGCATTACGGCCAACGACAGCCGCGCCGCCGTGTATTTAAATCGCGAAGATATGTTCAATGTCGCGATCACCCGCGCTAAACAAATGCAGTGGCTATTTTTATCGGTACAAGCGCATGAACTCCCCAACAATAATTTACTGGCAACTTACTTAGCATCGGCGGGGCAATTTCAAGCGGCACATAATTATGTCGATGCCCTCGATAGCTTCGGCCAGTCTGTAGCACTTGCGATTGAAGAAAAAGGCATAACTGTCTGGCGCGCCTACCATATGGCGGGGTTAGAACTGGATATTTTATGTCGCTATGGTAACCAATATTTAGCAATAGATTTAATCGGTTACCCAGGACCTTGGGCGGACTTTTTCGATATTGAACTGTATAAACTCTTACAGCGCGCGGGCATTAAACTGATCCCCGTCAGCTATGGGCTATGGTGCCAACAGCGAGAACTTTGTATCCAACATATTTGTCAGCAATTGGGTATTCCCCAAACAAGTTAATGCAGTAAATAACAGCCTTAATCATGCTGTTGATAAATTGCTTTTATCTTGCTTCGCAACCAAGTGATTTTGGGGTTGTGGCTGTTTCTCTTATGCCAAATCAAGGTAAAAGGAATGGCGAGTTTATCAAGATATTCGTCGCTTAACGGGATGGGGCGACTGACTAAGTCAGGGTGTAATTGGCGGGCATATTGTTCGCAATATTGTGGCGCAATTGCCATCATGCTGTGGTGAGGCTCTGCCGCGACAAACAGTGACTGCTCAAAACTGGCCAAGGTCAGCACAATATTACGGCTTAACCCAAGCTCAATAAGCACATCATCTAAGGCCCAAGTTTCGCTCTTTTCCCACAAGATATTGATATGCGAATATTTAAGAAAGCTGTCTATATTCCACTCTTCCTGCAAGGCGGGATGATCGCGGCGTAAATATACCTGAGGAAGATCGGTAAATAAAACCTCAAAATCGATAAAATAGGGTAATAAATCAAGGGATTCCTTGGAACGTGGATGACTTTCTCGGCCGGTAAACCCCATATCCGCTTCACCACGCACAATCGCTTCGAGTGAATCGTAATCCCAATTTCGTACCTTCACCTTTGCATCAGGGTATTGAGAATAAATGGCCTGAGTCAGCTCATTAAGCATGATAAGCAACAAAGGCGACTCAAGCATCAACTCGAAGGTGAGCCCTTTGGTCATCTCGTCACCGCGCTTAGCCATCAGTTGCTTACCCATTTGCAACCATTCGGATAACTCCTGCTCCATACCGTGAGCCAATGGCGTTAACTGAAATCCCTGCGGCGTTTTGACAAATAAGGGATCGTCAAACCAATCCCGTAATTTGGCCAGCGACTTACTCACAGTGGATGGCGTGACATTGAGCTTTTTGGCAGCCTTAGAGACACTCCGCTCCTGTAATAAAAGCTGCAAAATAAACAATAAGTTAAGATCAAGCCGACTCAGGGATTTGGTCATTAAGTACAATTTCCGGCAATTTAGGAACCGCTAAGATCAGTGTAATGCTCACCAGCGCACCGACAGCGAGGATCACTAATAATATATTAATCGCACTTACTTCGAGCAGACCCATCACCCAAATATATAAAGCTGAAGTACACACTTGAGCAATTCCCAGTAATGAGCTGGCAACTCCAGCCCGAGTAACAAATGGACTCAGCGCCTGACTCATGGTGACCCCAAATCCAATCGCAAAACCGGAACACACAAAACCAAAACTGAGCAGATTGAATAACTGACCCAGCCAGCCCAATTGGGTCAAGATCAACACCAGTGCTGCGGCGGCAAATAATGTCTGAGAGAACAAAATTAATGATTTTTCTTTAAACAGGTTAAGTAAAAAGGGCGTCGAAAATGAGGCAACCATACTCACAAATGCTGTCATAGCCATAATGTTGGAATATTGCCCACGGTCAAACCCCATCTGCCCCATGATCAACATGGGAGAGACATTTACATAGCTTAAAATCGTGGTCACGCCTAAAGTCGTTATCACCACGCGACTGAGAAAAAACCGCTGTTTAAAGGATTCTTTATATCCACCCGACTCAACTGTGGTGTGAAATTGCGGTTTAGGATAGGTTTCGCGCAATACAAAAATACACAGGGTTAAGACCATTAATCCCATCCCCGCCATAGTGTTAAATAGGCTAGGCCATGGGAATTTAAGCATAATTAAATGGCCTATCACAGGCGCTATCACAGGGATAATACAAGTCACGCCATTGACCATAGAGAGCACTTTTGCTCGGCGCTTATCGTCTAATACATCACGCAAAATCGCAAAAGCCACAACATAGCAAGAACCCGCACCAATGCCTTGTGCAAAGCGTGCCATTAAAAAGAGATCACTGGTTTGCGCACTACCGGCAAAGTAAGAGGCAATAGCAAACAAAAATGCGCCAAACAAGGTAATGGGTTTACGCCCAATCCTATCGGCTAAGCTCCCCGCAAACAGCATAGTGGTTGCCATTCCCGCAAGATACACAGAAAAAGCAATATGCAGCTGCGCCTCACTCGCCCCTAAATCCTGCGCAATTTGCGGCAAACCGACCAAGTACATATCTATCCCTGTCGGGTACAAAAGCACTAGACAAAAACTGCACAATAGATATCGAAACATATACCTCACCCCGTTAGCCATCTCACACATAAGTTGCGCCTAGCCTAGTTTCACTCGCGCAGATCTGTGAGTGGCATTTTCGACAACAGGTATTTCCATTGACGACCTATGGGAGGGCATAACACCACGAACGTGAAAGAAAAGTTGGTAAAAGAAGATAGAGGAAGCAAGAGGTAGAAAAATATCCCCAGCGGTTTGCGACCACAGGGGATATGTCGGTGAATGATCAGTCTACTATTCTATGAGACCAACACTCATTGCTGAGGTTCTGGCGGTGCAGGCAGAACTTGGATCATTAAACTGCTATCGTCTTGCAGATATTGCTGCGCCAATTTATTAAGTTCTGCAACTGTCATCTGCTGCGCTAACGCTTGCCTTTGTTTAAAGGCAGCAAAACGACCGGGATGACTCTGGGCGGTTGAGGTGAGATCTAACCAAAAACCATTGGTTTGCGGCGCCGCTTGCATCCACTCAAGCACTGGTTGGCGGGCTCGATTAAGTAAGTCCTCACTGATCCCCGAAGGCGCTTTAACTTGCTTAACTGCGGCGGTGAAATACTCGGCAACCGTTGGCAACATGGCTTGAGTCGTCACGCTAAACAAACCTAAGTAACCATAACCGCTGGCATTGAAATCGTTGTAAGAAAAGGCCGATGGCGAATAACTCGCACCCGCTTTCTCCCTCACGTTTTCCGTTAATAGAATGCTTAGCACTTGCTCCAGCAGACCCAATCCCGCGTGTTGACTCAAGTGAGTCATGTCCGTTGTAGGCCACACCATGGCAAGTGCCGCCATATCCAGTTGACCATAATGCGTTAATGTTTTCTGAACGGGCACTTTCGGAAACACAGGTACTATCGACTGAGCATTAGCAATAGGGCTACGCTTAATGGCGCCAAGCGTTTCAGCCACAGCAGCAATGGCACTCGCTTCGTCAAAATCGCCCACAATAGCGAGTTCAATCGCCCCTTGCTCGACGGCCGAATGGAAACTCGGCGCTAATTCTCCAAAGTGACGTTTGAGAATTTCTTCAGGCTCACCATAACCATAGCGTTTATCACCATTATGGGAGATACGGGCAAACTGATTAGAAAACTCAGATTGTGGGTTGCTATGAATACTTTGTTGCTCGGCAATCACTTGTTCACGAAACAATTGCTCAGCCTGCTTATCCATACCTGGCTCAATTAAATAAGCCGTCATTAAGCCAAGCTGCGTGCGTAGCTCTGCGGCATTAGTGCTAATCTCGCCGCCAAAACTTTGCTCACGCAGGCCTAAGTTGATGGAAATATCTTGCCCAGCAAAAATATCCTTCAGACTGTCATAATCATGGGCCTTGAGCCCCCCCTGCACAAACGCACTGTTAAACAGATAAGACAAACCATCCAACTCAGGGAATGGCACTTCACCAAAGCCAATGTTTAGGCTGACCAATGTGGTGCCTTTGTTAAAGTTGGTAGGCTTAAGATTAAGGCGCACGCCATTGGCAAATTGCAGTTGGCGAATCCCCGTTTCCTTATCGCGACTATCGGCCACTAACTTGCCTTGCTCGCCAAACTGAGTATAAGCAAACTCATCAATCGCCTTGATTGATGGTGCGCTCACCGCTTGTTTACGGCTTTTCTCGTAGCTGGCGATAAGCTGTTTTTCAGCATTTTCAATGGGCTTATTGCTCGTCAGATACAAATACGGCGTAGCGTTCCATGTTTGATTAAACACTTGGCTTAGCTTTTGCGGTGTCACTGTTGGCATTATTTTTTCAAAAAATGCGAGCTGCCAATCGGGTTCGACAGGGACGCGATTGCCCGCCACCGAATACACTAGACTCTCGGCAATATTCACACTGTTAATGGTACTGCTACCCGCGACACTTAGCTGATATCCCTTATGCATACGTTTGATTTGCTGGTCAATTTCCTGCTGGCTAAAACCAAACTCTTTTGCTTGACGCAGGGTTTTCTCCAAGAGTGCTATTCCCTCTTGCCAGTTATTTTCCTGCGTACCTAGGCTCATCTGTGTGCCATAGGCAATATCAAACTGCGGTCCAACCTGCAGGTTTACACCATATAAACCTTGGCTATGCAGTAATTGCGACTCCATACGGCGATACAAGATGCCGTGGGCAAGCTCGAGCAACATTTCCTGCTCCCGCACAGCAGGGCTATCGGTAATCGCTGAGATGGGTTTTAGCATGCCAAGGGAAACTGACGTTGACAGACTTGGATCAAAAAATGCCGCCGCATCGACACTTTGGCGCTCTGCGACAGTACCAATAGCTTGTTCCTTGGTTTTAGCGGCCAAAGGCGCGGCCTTCCAACTGGCAAACTGTTGTTTTATCTTTTGTTCTACCGCGGCGACCTCGATATCACCCACCACAATTAAAGTAGTACGTGAGGGCGTATAAAAACGCTGATATAAAGACAGCAACGCCTCGCGATTGGCATTACTGATACTGTTCGCCTCCCCCACAGGGAAGCGCTTTGACAGCAATGTGTTTGGCATTAAAAACTGTAATTGGTTACGGTAATTCTCAAGATCCGCACCGCTACGTTCACGCAGCTCAGACAACACCACCGCTTTTTCACGTTCAATTAGCGCTGGATCGAGTAATAAATTACTGCCAATTTCTCGCATTAAAAACAAAGCAGTATCGATTTTATCTTGGCTATTACTTGGCAAGTTGAATTGATAGACCGTCTGCTGAAACTCAGTCACAGCATTGGTATCGGCGCCAAAACTCAGGCCAAGGCGCTGCAATGTAGGCATCATCTCCCCCGCCGCCAATCCGGTCGACCCATTAAAGGCCATATGCTCAAGAAAGTGCACTAATCCTTGCTCGGCATCAGACTCGACCAAAGAGCCTACATCCACCCGCATCCGCACTATGACCGCCTGCTCCGGCGTCTTATTGCTCACCAATAAATAACGCATACCATTGGCAAGTTCACCGGTATGGACCCGCTCACTCATAGGCAAGCCTGTCGTTCCCATCCACAGCAGATCTTCGCTCGCCTGCAGTGGCAACGTCATACTCAAAAGCGCCAGCAGTAACCACTGACGTACAAAACTAATTACCTTGAAATTGTTCATTAAAATTCGCACTTTGCCCCCAAAATCAAACAAGAAACCTAGGAAGCGCTCACCTATGTTTCAGATAAAATAAGCTTTCACTATAGTACCTAAAGCACTTTAAGTCACAAAATCAATACCTTATGCCGTACTAAAAATAGTTTATCGCCTTGATATATAGTCAGAATATGCCGAAAAATAATGAGCGTGGAAGGAAGCTGAAACAGCTGTAGATTTAATGGTTACTGTGGAATGGTATACATATATTAGCGAGATATTGAGTGTTTAATTGGCGAAGCCTTTCTTACAATCTAATTGCAGAGCAATATCTTGATTGAAAATCTGAGTTGAACCCTCACAATTTTGGCTTTAAAAATCACAACACTGTTTAGATATTTCGGCTCATGGCCTCGTGAAAAAACAACTTCACAGGTAAGCCATTAATGCAAAATGCAAAAGCCCTACGAATATTCGCAGGGCTTTTGTTTTATCACGCAGCTGAATCTTAAAACTGTTGAAACCAACGTTGGATCTGCTGTGGATCTTTGCTTTGCGTTAACGACAGCATCAGTAAAATGCGGGCTTTTTGCGGGTTAAGGTTACCTGCTGCGATAAAGCCATATTTAGCATCATCTATCTCGGCATCAAGCGTGGTTGCGCCTGTGGGCACTCGGCTAGAGCGAACGACTAAGGTGCCTTTTTGACTCGCCTTAGCTAAGGTATCAAATATTGAGTGGTAAATATTACCATTACCTACACCAGCGCTGACTATGCCATCAAAACCCGCTTCAACCATAGCTTTGACAGGTAAATCGCTGGCATTGGCGTAGTTATACACTATGCCTACCTGCGGTAACTTGTCGAGTTTGCTGACATCAAAAGGCGTTTGCGTAGTATGTTGACGCTCAGTATTACCCATGTACTCAATCTTGCTGTTATGGATAACGCCCAGTGGACCAAAGTTAGGCGCGGCAAAGGTATGCACACCTGTAGTGTTAGTCTTAGTCACATCGCGGGCATTCAATACGGTATCGTTCATCACCACCAACACGCCTCGACCTTTAGATTCGAGGTTAGCGGCGGTCGCGACTGCGTTATACAAATTCATCGGGCCATCGGCACTCATGGCAGTTGATGGACGCATTGCCCCAACCAGTACTACAGGCTTATCGCTCTTGATGGTGAGATTTAAAAAATACGCCGTTTCCTCTAAGGTATCAGTACCATGGGTGATGACGATACCGTCGACATCTTTATCAGCCAATAGCAGATTGATGCGCTTGGCTAAGGCTAGCCAAACTTTATCGTTCATATCCTGCGAACCGATTTTAACCAGTTGCTCACCTTGAATATCGGCAAGTTGTTTCATTTCAGGCACGGCCGCAATTAAGCTACTAATGCCCACTTCACCAGCCTGATAGTTAGACTCAGTAGCCGATTGTCCGACTCCCGCAATAGTGCCGCCCGTGGCAATAATACGTACCTGTGGAAGCGCCTGCGCCGCGGAGGAGAGAAATAACCCTAAAGTGACCGAGAGCAAAAGCTTACGCATTGGAAAATTCATGCTTACATCCTTTGATTAATAATAAACGCCCACAGTGTGCACTATTGTCTAAGCCTCACTGTGATAGCTCTCACTAAAATGAAATAACAGATTTAGCGTTATCTAATTGATTATTTAAACTTTAAGGAAAGCACCATGCATTTATTATTGAGTAGATTTAACTAATCAATGATTATTCGCTATTGACGCGGTGACAATTAAATATCGTATGGTTTATTTAAACTTAAAAACACTTGAATAAATATGTCGCCGATTGGTTAACGAATAACAAATCTATAGCTAATTTGCATCAAAAAGTAATGGCTCACACTAGTGATCCGAGTTGAGAGACTTATCTAAGAAACAAAAGAAATACACTATTTCAAACAGTTAAGTGATCACCATCCTAATCCTGTTATTGCCAAAGCGTTAAGATCTACTTCGATAGTCAAGGAGACGATTCTCCTTCATGTTTTCGATGAGTTATTCTTGATGTGTTACGTATACTTATTGTACACATCCACAACTCAATACTCGGAGATATATCTTACTATTAATTGGATTTAATAGGATCGAAATGAAAGATACTAATAGCGTACGGATCGAAGAAGATTTATTGGGCACGAAAGAAGTTTCCAATGAGTTTTATTATGGCATACATACATTACGTGCCATCGAAAACTTTAAGCTGAGTAATCAAAAAATTTCCGATGTACCTGAATTAGTCCGTGGCATGATGCTAACAAAAAAAGCCGCTGCCATGGCTAACAGTGAATTAGGCGCTGTAAGTCCTGAAATCGCTGACAAAATTATTGAAGCGTGCGATCTAATACTCACAACGGGTCGATTTGTTGATCAATTTCCGGTCGATGTTTATCAAGGAGGCGCAGGCACTTCAGTCAACATGAATACCAATGAGGTATTAGCCAACGTTGCACTGGAGATCATGGGGCTAGAAAAAGGCCGTTACGATGTCATCAATCCTAATGACCATGTCAATAAATGCCAATCGACTAACGATGCCTATCCAACAGGTTTCCGTATTGCGGTCATCAACAGTACCGATATTCTGTTAGATGCATTAACCGACCTTATCAGCGCTTTCGACACTAAAGCCACAGAGTTTAAAACCATCTTAAAAATGGGCCGCACTCAATTGCAAGATGCCGTGCCTATGACCTTAGGCCAAGAGTTTCATGCCTTTGCTGTTACATTGCGAGAAGAAATTAAGTCCATCAAGCGTTGCCAAGAGTTGTTGTTAGAAGTGAACTTAGGCGCAACCGCCATTGGTACAGGGCTCAATACGCCTGTCGGTTATTCTGCATTAGCCATTAAGTATCTGGCAGACATTACTGGCCGCGCCTATGTGCCAGCGGAAGATTTAATCGAAGCGACATCCGATTGTGGTGCCTACGTTATGCTGCACAGTGCAATTAAGCGTATGGCGATTAAAATGTCCAAGATTTGTAACGACCTACGCTTACTTTCATCGGGTCCACGTACAGGTCTGAAGGAGATTAATCTTCCTGAGCTGCAAGCGGGTTCCTCCATCATGCCAGCCAAGGTTAACCCTGTGATCCCTGAGGTCGTCAATCAGGTTGCCTTTAAGATTGTCGGCAACGATATCACTATCACTATGGCCGCCGAAGCAGGTCAATTACAGCTTAACGTAATGGAACCTGTGATTGGACAGGCAATGTTTGAGTCGCTCAGTTTGATGGGCAATGCCTGTATCTCCCTGCGTGAAAAATGCGTTGAAGGTATCACAGCAAATCCAGAGATCTGCATGGCTCATGTGATGAACTCTATCGGGATCGTGACCTACCTTAACCCAATCATCGGCCACCATGAGGGTGACATCATAGGCAAGATTTGCGCCCAAACGGGTAAAAATGTCCGTGAAGTGGTACTCGAACGCGGTTTGTTAACGGTTGAAGAACTCGATGACATTCTCTCAGTTGAAAACCTGATGAATCCTAAGTACAAAGCAAAAAACACCAGCAAAGCCAAAGTGTAACTCAGTGGGGCTGGGGAGCCTTCCCCAGCCCACAACTCGATGATTCAAGAATAAGCCTGCGCAGAGTGAATATGCGTAGGCTATTGAAATTAAAAATAAAATAGAGTTAACACTATGATTATATTAGAGATAATTATCGTCCTCGGGGCTATTTACCTTGGTGCAAGGATGGGTAGCATGGGAGTCGGCTTCGCTGGCGGTGTCGGGGTACTGATACTGACCGCGGGGATGGGACTCAAACCGGGCAATATCCCGATTGACGTGATCCTCATCATTATGTCAGTTATCACCGCGATTGCGGCCATGCAAGTGTCTGGAGGAATGGATTATTTAGTCTCACTAGCAGAAAAATTATTACGTAAGCATCCCAAACAAATCACCTTTCTGGCCCCTGTCGTCACCTATTTCATGACACTTTTTGCGGGTACAGGCCACACCGCATTCTCCACCTTACCTGTTATTGCCGAAGTCGCAAAAGAGCAAGGCATTCGCCCCTCTCGTCCCTTATCTATTGCCGTTGTCGCATCTCAAGTCGCCATTACCGCCTCACCGATTTCAGCGGCTGTCGTGTTCTTCTCGGGTATCTTAGAGCCGTTTGGCGTAGATTATTTAGTGCTGTTAGCCGTTTGTATTCCTTCAACTTTCCTCGCCTGCATGGTCGGCGCCGTTGTTGCCAACTTAATGGGTAAAGAACTGGCCGATGATCCTGTCTATCAAGAACGCTTAGCCAAAGGTTTAGTCAAAACACGCGGTACAACTCAAATCGAGATTAAAGCCGGCGCGAAACGATCTGTGATGATTTTCTTGCTGGCGATTGCGGCTGTCATGGCCTATGCCACTGCGATATCTGACAAAGTCGGTTTGATTGTTGACCCTGTATTGCCACGCGACGCCGCCATTATGGTGCTGATGCTTACGGCAGCTGCCGCTATTACGATTTTCTGTAAGTTAGACGCAAGCGAAATCTCTAATGCGGCCACCTTTAAATCAGGCATGTCCGCCTGTGTTTGTGTGTTAGGTGTGGCTTGGTTAGGCGATACCTTAGTGTCAAATCATATTGAGGAAATCAAAGATTTAGCTGGCACCTTACTGCAAAGTCAGCCTTGGTTATTATCGGTAACCTTATTCTTTGCCTCCATGCTGCTCTACTCCCAAGGCGCGACAACAAAAGCGCTGATGCCCGCAGCCTTAGCTATTGGCGTAAGTCCATTAACTGCCGTTGCCTCTTTCGCCGCCGTCAGCGCGCTGTTTGTATTACCGACTTACCCCACGCTACTGGCTGCGGTCGAGATGGATGATACCGGCTCGACTCGGATTGGTAAGGCGGTATTTAACCATCCGTTCCTGGTCCCTGGCGTTGTGACGATTGCCACCAGTGTGGCATTAGCCTTCCTATTTGGCGGCATGATGCTGTAGCTCAATTTTACCCTAAGTGCTCTCAGGGCTAATGCCTACAAATGGATTAACCCTCTTCTTTTAATCTGTATCTATAGACTTTGTTTTGGCGTGATGCAGGTACATTCACGCCATAGCAAATCGAGTAAGAGGTGAATTAATGTCAGCAAAAACGCGTGTTCCTACCGCCATTAACGGCGGACCATTTGGCCAAGCCTGGTCGGCTAAAGCAGACTGCTTACAAAGTATGACAGGGCTTATATTAGGTATTTTCCTCTTATTTCATATGCATTTCGAGGCGAGCATTTTATTTGGTAAAGAAACCTTCTTTCACATGGTGCAATTCTTAGAAGGCAGTATGTTTAGCTCGACGGGTCATGGCTTCCCCATCGTGACCCAGATCATTTCAGTCATTATGCTCGTGATTGTTGCAGTACATGCCGCCACCGCACTACGTCGTTTTCCGGTGCAATTAGGTCAATGGCGAGCGATGCGTGGCTTTATGTCGACTATCAAGCATAGAGATACCCAAGCATGGTTCTGGCAGATGATCACCGGTTTCTTACTGTTTTTCTTAGTGTCAGCCCATCTTGCCACTATGATTTTAAACCCTGATATTGGCCCTCACCTTTCGGCAGAACGGGTTTACCACGATAACGCTTGGCTCTTATACGTGGTGTTTTTACCTATCGTGTTATTCCACGGCATCGTTGGTTTATACCGAGTGATATTAAAGTGGGGTGTGAGTAGTAACCGTCCACTTATCCGCACTATAGCGCAAGTATTGATCGTCTATTTATTGTGTTTAGGCACATTAAGCCTAGTGACCTATATCAATATTGGTATCGAATTAGTTTTGCCAGTACAACCGTTTATTCCTCAGTAATGGGCATGACGCTATCGGCGATCCTAGCCTGTATAGCAAGACAAACAACATACGGATCCTCCTCTGATACATAGTTGCAGCGCATCTATGCCCGAGGAGCGCAATGATAAATCCATGAAATGTTATCTAAATTATTAGATAAGGATCTGATTTGAAAATCATTTATACAGACTCATTAGTCATTGGCGCAGGATTGGCAGGCCTTAGAGTCGCGATTGCCACCAAAGAGCGAGGCCTAGATACCTTAGTGCTATCGTTAATTCCCGCAAAACGTTCACATTCGGCCGCCGCACAGGGCGGAATGCAAGCCAGCCTAGGCAATACCGTTAAAGGCATGGGCGATAATGAAGACATTCACTTTCAAGACACAGTCAAAGGTTCTGACTGGGGCTGCGATCAAGACGTCGCACGCATGTTTGCCCACGTTGCACCGAAAGCGATCCGCGAACTCACCAACTGGGGCGTGCCTTGGTCAAGGATTTCCGCCGGCCCGCGTGAAGTCATCATGAATGCGCAAAGGGTAACGCTCAATGAGGCCGAAGAAGCTCACGGCCTGATCAATGCCCGCGATTTTGGTGGCACAAAAAAATGGCGTACCTGTTACACCGCCGATGGCACTGGCCACTCTTTGCTGTATGCCGTCGATAACCAAGCTATCTCCATGGGCATTCCAGTACATGAACGGATTGAAGCCCTGTCGCTGATCCATGACGGTAAGCGTTGCCATGGTGTCATTGCCCGCTGTTTAGTCACAGGTGAATTGCGCGCTTATGTTGCCAAATCCACCACTATCGCCACCGGCGGTTATGGCAAGATTTATGAAATATCGACCAATGCTACTATCTGCGAAGGCATAGGCCAAGCGTTAGCACTCGATACTGGTGTCGCCACCTTAGGCAATATGGAAGCGGTGCAGTTTCACCCTACCGCCATAGTGCCCGCGGGGATCCTTACCACTGAAGGTTGTCGTGGTGATGGCGGTATCCTGCGCGATAAAGACGGTCATCGCTTTATGCCAGATTACGAGCCAGAGAAAAAAGAACTCGCCTCCCGTGATGTGGTTTCCCGCCGCATGACAGAGCACATGCGTAAAGGCAATGGCGTCGAAAGCCCTTACGGCCCGCATCTGTGGCTGGATATTACGCAGCTGGGCCGTGAGCATATCGAAACCAACCTGCGCGAAGTGAAAGAGATTTGTGATTACTTCCTCGGTATCGATCCTTGTAAAGACTGGATCCCCGTCAGACCTACCCAGCATTATTCCATGGGTGGCGTGCGCACCAATGCCACAGGTGAGAGTCCACAACTCAAAGGGCTGTTCAGTGTCGGAGAAGCGGCCTGTTGGGACATGCATGGCTTTAACCGTTTAGGCGGTAATTCGGTGGCAGAAACTGTGGTCGGCGGCATGATCATCGGCAAGTATGTGGCTGATTTTTGTGAGAATAACGACTTAGAAATTGATACCGCGCTGACTCAAAAATTCATCGATAAATTACAGCAAGAAATCGATGGACTGATCGAAGGCAACGGCACAGAAAACCCCTTCCAAATAAAGAAAGAAATGCAACGCATCATGATGAACTACGTCGGGATCTTCCGTAATGGACCCGAGTTAGATAAAGCCATCAAAGGCTTGAAAGACTTACTGCTGCGGGCAAAAAATCTTGGCCTTAAATGTAAAAAACGTCACTCCAATCCTGAGTTAGTCGAAGCGCTACGCGTCACCCGTATGTTGAAAGTGGCCCTAACCGTCGCCTGTGGCGCAGAGGCTCGCACTGAAAGCCGCGGCGCCCATTCACGGGAAGATTACCCACAACGCAATGATAAAGATTGGCTCAACCGCACACTGGCGACTTGGCCAGATGCCGAATCACTTGAACCAGTACTGCGTTATGAAGCGCTAGATGTGATGAAAATGGAGCTACCACCGGGATACCGTGGCTACGGTAACGACAATACTATCGCCCATCCAGATACCGAAAAACGCGTACAAGAAATCAATCAAGTGCTCGCGAGCTTAGGTGATGATCCCGATAGAAACACACTGCAGCGAGCCCTGATGCCATACGAGCTGCCAAGCCACCTGCAGGCTCCTAATGAACGCCTCAGCGATACCTTAGCGATCACTCCAGCCCAACCGGTAGGAAACAAACCACTATGAGCCGTCAAATCAGCTTTAATATCTTTCGCTACGATCCGCAAGATGGCCAAGACAAGCCAAAGATGGAACGTTATCAGTTGACTGAAACACCGGGCATGACAGTATTTATCGCCTTAAATCAACTACGTGAGCTACAAGACCCTTCACTGCAATTCGACTTTGTCTGCCGCGCGGGTATCTGTGGCAGTTGCGCCATGGTGATCAATGGTTTCCCCACGCTTGCCTGTCGCACGTTAACGGCAAATTATCCCAATGGCGAAATCACCCTCATGCCGCTGCCTGGCTTCGAGCTGATTGGCGACTTATCGGTGAACACGGGTAAATTTATGCGCGAATTAGCCGAACGCTTAAAACTGTGGCTGCATCCTAGGCCCGATGATCAGGACATTCATCGCCTCGAAAATCCAATGGCACCTGAAGAAGCCGCGCGGATCTATGAGCTAGAACGCTGCGTCGAATGTGGTGTTTGCGTGTCGGCCTGCGCCACCAAACAAATGCGTGACACCTTTGTCGGCGCGGTTGGCATGATGAAAATCGCCCGCTTCGAAATGGATAGCAGAGACAGCCGCAGCGCGGATGATTTCTACCATGTGATTGGCAATCAAGATGGCGTCTTCGGCTGTATGACGCTACTCGGCTGCCAAGATAACTGCCCCAAAGATTTGCCGCACATGCAGCAAATCGCTTACCTGCGCCGCAAAATGGCCGCGACCATACTCTAATCCTCCCTCTAACGTCCCGCTGTTTTGGCGGGATTGATAGGATTGCACCTTTCCAAAACCAGCTGACAGGTTTTATCTGTCAGCTGCTGAGATACGAAGCCTAATTTTCTTAGCTAGGCGCCTCCCCAGCACTATCACAAGTGCAGCTCCTTACTACTAGCGATACAGCTCAATCGGCAACAAAATCCATTAGCGTAACGCGAGTAGTTGTTATGTAAGGAAACATAAATGAAACCGTCTAAACTTACATCAGCCATACTTGTGCTGAGCTTTGCCACACCTATCTTTGCCGTTCAAGCCAATAATACAGCAGAAACCAATGACGAATTACGCACTGAGTTACAACAAATTCAGCAGAGACTCGCCATGCTCGAAGCTCAAGAAAATGAGCCATCAGTGTCATCGGATACCCAGTTTAATTTTTATGGCTCTTTACGCCCAACCTTCGGCCTGACCCACACTAACTCGGACGATGTGTGGGATGTAGGCGATGCAAACTCGCGGATTGGTTTTGCGGCAGAGCACCAACTTGGTAATGGCTTAGTCGGTTTTGCGAAAGGGGAATTTAAGGTCGATATCAAAGATGACGGTGACTTTGGCGATGCTCGCAAAGCCTATGTCGGATTAAAGGGATTTTTTGGTAGCATAGCCATAGGTAAACAAGCCGTCACGCAGGAAATGATTTCCGATCCCGTTGATATCTTTAACCGCTCAGGAACGCCTCTGGCCTATGACAGTGCGAGCCCATTCAGGCTCAATAATCTCGTGACCTATCGTAAAGAGTTTGGCGACCTATTATTTTCGGCCGATGCGCAATTCGACGGCAATAAAGGCAGTGGCGGCAGTGACTTCGTTAACACAGGTATCCGTTATAAAACCGACTTCATCTACATTGCCGCAGCTTTTTATAATAAAGAGTTAGAAGACAACAAGGATGAAAATACATTCGGTGTAACCCTAGCGAAAAATTTCAATTCTCTGTTCCTCGCCGCAGCCTATCAAAACATTGAAAAAGACAGCGTCGATGGCACAACATTGGATGGTTCAACACTGGATGTGGTTGCAAGTTATCCCATCACTGACAGCTATAAAATCAAGCTAGGCGTGTCCAGATATGACGATGGCGACAATGACATCACCTCCGCGAAATACAATGCCTATAACACTACGCTGGAATGGCATAAAACACCGAAATTCAGCACCTTCATCGAATATCAAAAAACAGATTTTGAATACCGCGAAACCAATGACCAGATCATGCTAGGCATGCGTTATAACTTCGATTATACGTTCTAAGTTTCTATCTCAAACGTATCGTTATGTGAGCAAGCGAGGTGAAGGGTTTAACAACCTCGCCTACGGCCTCACAGCACAAAACATAAAGACAAGAAACAACAAAGCCACGACTCGCGTGGCTTTGCTTATTTAAGACGATACCGTCTTTACACTTCGATACGTTCCAAATCAAAATGGAATATCGTCATCCCAGCCATCATCCAAATCTGGAGTGAAGTTTTGCTGTGGTTGTGGTGCTGGACGCTGTGCCGGTGCTGCAGGCGCTTGATAAGCTGGTGCTGGAGCGGCTTGTGGCTTAGGCGCATAACCACCTTGTTGTGGTTGTTGAGCCTGTGGCTGACCATAACCTTGCTGCTGGGCAGGTGCTGGCGGAGCATATTGTTGCTGAGCTGGCGCTTGGTAAGCAGGTGCTGCTTGAGGCGCTGGCGCATATTGATTTTGCGCAGGCGCGGCTTGTTGTGGTGCAGATTGATAACCTGCGTTTTGTGGCATGCCGCCGCCCATTGGCGCGCCTTGTGCTTGTCCACCTTGACCACGGCTACCTAGCATTTGCATGCTACCGCTTTGGTCGATAACCACTTCAGTGCTGTAACGGTCTTGACCACTTTGGTCTTTCCACTTACGAGTTTGCAGCTTACCTTCAAGGTAAACCTGTGAACCTTTACGCAGGTATTCACCTGTAATTTCAGCTAATTTGCCGAACAGAACCACACGGTGCCATTCAGTACGCTCTTGCTGTTGACCCTGTTGGTCTTTCCACGATTCGCTAGTCGCTACTGTGATATTTGCGACTGCATTACCGTTTGGCATATAACGCACTTCTGGATCTTGTCCCAAATTGCCAACCAAAATTACCTTGTTAACACCACGACTGGCCATTGAAATCTCCTGCGATTCTTTAAATAATCTATTAATTCAGTATGTTGTTTATCTGTGTCGCCATAGAGGAAAATCAGCTTCCCCAAATACCACACGGCAGACCCAGATATTATTGAGCAGAGCCTAACACAGCTCGTGCTTCTCTTAAATCGAAATGCTCATCAACCTTTAAGTAGGCCACTTTCTCGTCCAGCACGACGATCGCTTCGACGACGCCCATTAATTGGGATAACTGAGTCGCCATATCCCGCGCTTGTGCCTTGTCTTTGACTTCGGCTTCTAAGGTGTAACTCTTTAACAACACAGGGTTTTGCATGCCTAATGTCAGGAATAACCAAATAGACATTAAGATCACGGCAACAATAAATACCCCGACTGCGCCCACGAGCTGGAAAGCACCACCACCGAGCATACCACCACAAAAAGCCCCTAAAAATTGGCTAGTAGAATACACGCCCATGGCCGAACCTTTTTCGCCGACGGGGCAAAATTTGGCAATCAAACTTGGCAGTGAAGCTTCTAAATAGTTAAACCCAGTAAAGAAGAGCACCACGGCAAAACTCAATACCCAAAGATTGCTCGCAAATGCGGCCATCGCCAGCAATGCCACTATCATTATCACGAGGGCAATTTGGAACATCGCCTTAGTATTTTTGCGCTTAACCCCTATGATGATTAACGGCACCATCAAAATAAATGCGCCCACAAAAGCGGGGAAATACAGCATCCAATGTTTTTCTTTCACTAGACCCGCATCCACCAGATCCAGCGGCAGTGCCACAAATACTGCGGTGAGCACTAAATGCAGGATAAAAATCCCAGCGTTAAGCCTAAATAATTGCGGCTCGAGGAACATACGTTTGAGCTTAGCGGGCGTAGCTAGAGTGTCTCCCTTCGGCGCCTGAGTGATGGGATTAGGCACTAAAAACTGGATCAACAGCATACCGACAATAGCAAATACCGCCGTTAACCAAAACAATCCAGTCAACCCAAGATGTTGCGCGACGATAGGTCCCATTAGCAAAGACAGGGCAAAAGATAACCCGATACACATGCCAATAATCGCCATCACCTTAGTGCGCTGCTCGTCGCGGGTTAAATCTGCGGCAAGCGCCAGCACGGCAGCGGCAATCGCGCCCATACCCTGTACAGCTCGACCAAAGACAACGCCATAAATCGTATCTGCATTAGCAGCGATAACACTGCCAATAGCAAACAACACTAAGCCACCAAGAATAATCGGCTTGCGACCATATTTGTCAGATAAAATCCCCATAGGGATTTGCAGCACGGCTTGAGTCAGGCCATAGGCGCCGATAGCAATACCCACCCACAGAGGCGAAAAGCCTTCAAGATGCTGACCATAAAGTGCAAAGACGGGCATGATCATAAACAAGCCCATCATGCGCAAACCAAATACACTGGCTAAAGAAAACGCGACTTTTTTCTCAGTACCCGAAAGTCCGTTGTTACCCATGATTTTGCCCTGGATTGAAGTCTTTTAAGGGGCGCATGTTACCACACCCAAAAGGATTTGCTCAAAAGGAAATAGTGGCCTAAACCACTGACTATACACTTAGCTTTTATCCCGTTTATCACGGACCTATATTGACTGTGTCTGAGTTAACATCTTTATTTTTAACGCTCAGACACAGGGGAATGAGTCTAACATAGTGTTCACAATTGTCCTGTGAGTCAGTGCGCAACAACAGTATTAATCTTAGTTAATCCATTCCATCCACAACATACCGCAAAGCAGGCCGACTTAAAGCCAGTGCCAGCCCTAGGATTGGTGCAGATCACAGAATCAACTAAACTCAGCGGCGGAACTGTGCGATACTTGTGCTCATTTTTTTAAGCATATGGCATTAGAGCGATAGATGGATAAGATTGAAATACGCGGCGCACGCACCCACAATCTCAAGAATATCAACCTGACTATCCCAAGGGATAAACTGATTGTCATCACGGGCTTATCGGGATCTGGCAAATCCTCCCTCGCTTTCGATACTTTATATGCCGAGGGCCAGCGACGTTATGTCGAGTCCCTATCTGCCTATGCTCGCCAATTTTTGAGTTTAATGGAAAAGCCCGATGTGGACCATATTGAAGGCTTAAGCCCGGCGATATCCATAGAGCAAAAATCCACCTCCCATAACCCACGTTCAACCGTGGGCACGATTACCGAAATTTATGATTACCTGCGCTTGATGTTTGCCCGTGTGGGTGAGCCGCGTTGTCCGACACACAATCAACCCTTGGCGGCACAAACCGTCAGCCAGATGGTCGATAAAGTGTTGGAAATGCCCCAAGACAGCCGCTTGATGCTGCTCGCACCTGTAGTCAACGCCCGTAAGGGTGAACACGTTAAATTGCTCGAAGGTCTATCGGCGCAGGGTTATATCCGCGCGCGTATCGACGGTGAAGTGTGTGACTTAACCGATCCGCCAACCTTAGACTTACACGTTAAACACACGATTGAAGTGGTTGTCGACCGTTTTAAAGTGCGTGACGATATCAAGCAACGCTTAGCGGAATCCTTCGAAACTGCGCTAGAACTCTCCGGCGGCATAGCGACCGTTGCCAGCATGGAAGACGACACGGGTACTGGTAAAGCAAAAGGAGAAGAACTGATCTTCTCGGCCAACTTCGCCTGCCCGCACTGCGGTTATTCGATGGCGGAATTAGAGCCAAGGATCTTCTCCTTTAACAATCCCGCTGGCGCGTGCCAAACCTGTGATGGTTTAGGGGTACAACAATTTTTCGATCCTGAGCGCGTGATCACCAATACCGAGCTTTCACTGGCGGGCGGTGCGATTCGCGGCTGGGATAGACGCAACTTCTACTATTTCCAAATGCTTAGCTCACTCGCCGAACACTATAAGTTCGATGTCGAAGTGCCCTACGAGCAGCTTAGCGAAAAAGTCCGCAAAATCGTACTTTACGGCTCAGGTAAAGAAAGTATTGCCTTTAAATACATTAATGACCGCGGTGATGTGGTGGTGCGTAATCACCCCTTCGAAGGCATTCTAAACAACATGGACAGGCGCTATCGCGAAACCGAAAGTAACTCGGTACGTGACGAATTAGCCAAGTTTATCAATACCCAAGCTTGTCAAAGCTGTGGTGGCTCGCGCTTACGCGAAGAAGCCCGTAACGTATTTTTAGGTGATATCAACCTGCCACAACTCACCACTTGGTCGATTGGCGAAGCCTTAGACTACTTCGAGAAAGTCGAGTTTAGCGGCCAAAAGGCGCAGATTGCCGAGAAGATTTTAAAGGAAATCCGCGATCGCTTAGGCTTCCTCGTCAACGTGGGTCTCAATTATTTGAGCCTATCGCG
Source organism: Shewanella sp. SM74 (assembly GCF_025653725.1). Classification (NCBI taxonomy): domain Bacteria; kingdom Pseudomonadati; phylum Pseudomonadota; class Gammaproteobacteria; order Alteromonadales; family Shewanellaceae; genus Shewanella; species Shewanella sp. SM74. The sequence goes on from NZ_JAKKRZ010000007.1 coordinate 174,951, forward strand.
CTCGGCAGAAACCCTCTCGGGCGGTGAAGCCCAACGTATTCGACTCGCCAGCCAAATCGGTGCAGGGCTCGTCGGCGTGATGTATGTGCTCGACGAACCCTCAATTGGCCTGCATCAAAGGGATAACGAGCGTCTGCTGCAAACCCTGATCCACCTGCGGGATTTGGGCAACACTGTGATTGTGGTTGAGCATGACGAAGATGCGATCCGTATGGCGGATCACGTGATCGATATTGGTCCTGGCGCAGGTGTACACGGCGGCGAAGTCATTTGTGACGGTCCGATTGAGAAGATCATCGCCTGTGAAGAATCGGTCACTGGCCAGTATATTTCCGGTAAGCGCAGCATTCATATCGATACGCCGCGCATTCCCTTCGACAAAAACCAAGTCATTCAATTGTTTGGCGCACGCGGCAACAACTTGCGCAATGTGGATTTAACCATTCCCATTGGCCTCTTCACTTGTGTAACAGGCGTATCGGGTTCGGGTAAATCGACCTTAATCAACGATACCTTCTTCAAAATCGCCCATAGAATGCTCAACGGGGCGACTGTGGATGAGCCTTCACCCTATGACCGTATCGAAGGGATGGAACTGTGCGACAAAGTGGTCGATATCGACCAAAGCCCGATTGGCCGCACACCGCGCTCGAATCCTGCCACTTATACCGGCATCTTCACCCCAATTCGCGAGATTTTTGCCGGAACCCAAGAGTCGAGGACTCGCGGTTATCAGGTCGGCCGTTTCTCCTTTAACGTAAAAGGTGGACGCTGTGAGGCTTGCCAAGGCGATGGCTTGATCAAGGTCGAAATGCACTTCCTACCCGATGTGTATGTGCCCTGTGATTCTTGTAAAGGTAAGCGCTACAACCGCGAAACCTTAGAAGTACGCTATAAAGGCAAGAATATTCACGAAGTACTGCAGATGACAGTGGAAGATGCGCGTCAGTTCTTCGACGCCGTACCAGCCATTGCCCGTAAGCTACAAACCTTGATGGATGTGGGTTTGTCCTATGTGCGTCTCGGCCAAAGTGCGACCACACTTTCGGGCGGTGAAGCCCAAAGGGTGAAACTTGCCAAAGAGCTGTCTAAGCGTGACACGGGCCAAACCTTGTATATCTTGGATGAACCGACCACGGGCTTACATTTTGCCGATATTCAATTGCTGCTCGACGTATTGCATCGTCTCAAATCCCACGGCAACACGATTGTGGTGATTGAGCATAATTTGGATGTAATCAAAACCGCAGACTGGATTATCGACTTAGGCCCAGAAGGTGGCGGTGGTGGTGGTATGATTTTAGCCACAGGCACGCCGGAAGAAGTCGCCGAGCATCCAACCTCCCACACGGCACGCTTCTTAAAGCCACTGCTAAAACGGGATATCGAGCTGGCAAAGGCCAATAAAGCTAAGGCTTAACATTCGGCTCATGCCGCAGTTGGTCTGAATAATAAAAGCGCAGTCGCCCTAAGCACTGCGCTTTTTTTCGCTCAGCAATCCAATATGCTTAAGCTATCGCATACATATAGATCTCATTGAATTAGAATCGGATTTAGGCAAAGATGATATTCATCTTCTGGCGAAGGCTTCAGCGATAAGGAATGTCCATGCGTGATAGCACTCAGTCCCCAGTGACTCACCTTATATTACCGAGGCAGTATCAATCACTTTTAAGTAAAAATCTAAGCGACATAAACCTAAGCGCATCGACTCTATTCAACCACAGTCGTATCGGTCAGCTGCTCGCCAAGTTCAAGATCACGCACCTTATAAGACATCAATCCCAAAGACTTGGCTTATTAGCACTAGCCTGCGTTGTTACAACGACCCTCACTGGCTGCGCTAACTCAGCCGAAACCTGTGCACGCACAGAGCTAAAACTCACTTGGGCCGAGCCCACAGAGTTACAAGCGACAGTCACAGTATTAAGTTCGGATGAATTTGAAGGCCGCAAAACCCAAACCCAAGGTGCGGCAAAAAGTCGTGACTATATAAAGCAGCAATTTCAGGGGCTAGGTTTACAGCCTTGGGGAGCGGACTTTATCGTGCCCTTTGAATATCAAACCTTCTTCACCCAAGAAACTGGTGCCAACGTGGTCGCCACCGCGATGGCGGCAGAACCGACGAATCGATGGCGCATTATCGTCGCCCACTATGATCACTTAGGATTGAGCGGCAGTAAGATTTACCACGGCGCCGATGATAACGCCTCGGGCGTCGCCGCTATGCTTACTATTGCCAAACATTGGCAACAGCAATTTGCCCTACGGCCCAATACCTTGCCTAAGGTGAACCTGATGTTTGTGGCAACCGATGCCGAAGAACCCGGGCTCTATGGCAGTATCGCCTTGGTTGAACAACTCAAAACCCACTTGCCAGAGGCGACATTTGAATTAATGATTAACCTCGACATGGTGGGTCACCCCGGCAGGCCCTATGGAATTTACCTCGAAGGCAGTCGAAACTTCACTCAGTTCAATCAATTTAAACCCCTACTGAATCAGCAGAACCGACTTTGCATTAAACTCACGCACCCTAAACCCGTTGGTCGAAGCATACAAAGTACCGATTGGCTGCGGGCGTCGGATCATTACCCCTTCCACAAAGCGAATATCCCTTGGCTGTATTTTGGTGTGCCGACCCATCCCCAATATCACACACCAGAGGATACCGTCGCGACAATCGACATCACTTTTCTGGCGGCAGTAGCAGAGTCAGCATTCGAGTTACTTCAATTAAATGTTGAATATTTAAAGAATTAATGGGAAGTGGCGCGTTTCTTGCTCAGTTTTAGCGAAAAAAATGCAGAAAACAGGTTAAATAGCGTGACTCTGATTGGTAAAGTGGCCGCCATGCTGCTATAATCCGTCGTTCGCGGGAAATCGACACGGGGTTGATTTTCTGTCTGTGAAACTTTAGCGCCATTTCGCGCGCGCATCCACAAGGCTACAACCCAATGTCATCCGATGAAAGAACTTTCCGTGAACTCGGCCTATCCGAGAATTTGTTGCGTGCTCTTGACGAGCTAGGTTATGAAAAACCAACGCCAATCCAATCAGCCAGTATCGATCCACTTATGGCTGGCAAAGATATTTTAGGTCAAGCGCAAACAGGTACAGGTAAAACTGGCGCCTTCGCGTTACCACTATTAAACAAAGTTACCAGCCAAACTACACCGCAAATTTTAGTCTTAGCACCAACACGTGAATTAGCCGTGCAGGTTGCTGAAGCATTCAGTAGCTATGCAAAATTTATGAAGAATTTCCACGTTCTTCCAATTTACGGCGGCCAAAGCATGCAACAACAGTTGAATGCCCTGAAACGCGGCCCACAAGTTATCGTTGGTACACCTGGTCGTGTTATGGACCATATGCGTCGCGGCACCTTGAAACTCGATTCATTACAAGCCTTAGTGCTCGATGAAGCCGATGAAATGTTAAAAATGGGCTTCATCGATGATATCGAATGGATCCTTGAGCACACGCCAAGCGAGCGCCAACTGGCGTTATTCTCTGCCACTATGCCAGAGCAAATTAAGCGTGTAGCTAACCAGCACTTACGTAATCCTGTACATGTTCGTATCGAATCAAGCCAAACGACGGTTGAGTCAATCGAACAGCGTTTCGTACAAGTATCACAACACAACAAACTTGAAGCTTTAGTACGTGTATTAGAAGTTGAAAACACTGAAGGTGTGATCATATTCGTCCGTACTCGTAACTCATGTGTTGAGTTAGCTGAAAAGTTAGAAGCCCGCGGTTATGCTTCATCACCACTACACGGTGACATGAACCAGCAAGCCCGTGAGCGTGCAGTTGATCAACTGAAACGTGGCAAGTTAGACATTCTGATCGCGACTGACGTTGCGGCCCGTGGTCTTGACGTTGAGCGTATCGGTCACGTTGTGAACTACGATATTCCGTATGATGCCGAAGCTTATGTACACCGTATTGGCCGTACAGGCCGTGCTGGCCGTACTGGTATGGCGATCCTGTTTGTAACTAGCCGTGAAATGCGCATGCTGCGCACTATCGAACGTTCAACTAACAGCCGCATTTCACCAATGAAAATCCCAAGCCCAGAGACAGTTGCAGAACGTCGTCTGTCTCGCTTAGGTGAGCAATTGGCTGAAACAATCAACGGTGATTTAGATTTCATGAAAGAAGCTGTTGCTCAATTATGCCAACAGTTAGAAGTCGATACCGATCTGCTAGCCGCAGCATTATTACAGCAAGTTCAGCAAGAACGTCCTTTGCAATTGCCAGCCATTCAAGAACGTGTTCGTGATGAACGCAGTGAGCGCACTGAACGTAGCGACCGCGGAAGTGATCGTAATGACCGTGGTGGTGAGCGTGGTGAACGCAGAAGTCGCGAACCGCGTCCAATGCCAGCCAGCTTAGGCTCAGCTGAAGCGTTGAAAGACAACCCAGATTTGAAAATGTGCCGTTACGTGATCGACGTAGGTCGTGAGAATGGTGTAGGTGTGGGTAACATCGTTGGCGCTATTGCAAACGAAGCTAACATCGACAGCCGTTACATTGGCGCAATCCAACTTTATGATGCAGTGACCACTGTTGACCTGCCAGACGGCATGCCAAAAGACGTGTTACAGCACCTACGTAAAGTACGTGTTTGTGGCAAGCCATTGAACATCCGCGAAGCTGGCGATCAAGTATTTGTTGATTCAGGCCGCAGTGCTCGTTCAGACCGTCCTGCCGGTGACCGTAAACCACGTGGCGATCGTCCAACAGGTGACCGCCCAGCGGGTGATCGTAAGCCTCGTGCTGCGTCTACGGGTGACAAGCCATTTGCTGACCGCAAACCACGTGCAGACAAACCTGCCGGTGAGCGTAAACCACGTAAACCACGTGAAGACTAATCTAGCTTAAGCTAGAGACTAAAAAAGGAGCCTAGGCTCCTTTTTTGTTGGCTTGATTTTGTCTTAGTTTGCCTTTAGCAAAGATAAAGCTTAGTGTCTAATCTCCAAAGAGTTTAATGGTATAAGTAATCGACTCCCATGAAAAAAGCCCTTACCGCTGGACTATTATCCGCCTTCGTCGCCCCCGGCAGCGGCCATTTCTATCTGCAACATAAACGCAGCGCCCTAGTGTTTTTTGTGCTGGCAATACTGAGTCTTGGCCTGATGCTGCAACAAGTCATGCAAGTAGCACAGCTTATCTCACTTGATATTCAAACTGGTGTTTTACCGCTAGATATAGGCGTGATTACAGCCGAAGTGACCAAGCAAACCACGGCAACCATTCGTGATGGTGCGGACAAGCTGATGTATGGATTTATCCTCTGCTGGCTAATTGCCTTATTAGATAGCGTGCGCTTGGGACTGAAACAAGATAAGCAAGATGCAGTCACGGCCCCAAAAAATGCCTAGTCGCCAACTGTCCATGCTTTAATCAGGCTGTGGTAGCAAGAGACCAGTAAATCAGCCGCTTGGGCATAATCGGGAATGGTTTCAGGGCAATAGAGGGCGCAGTGACTACCCGCATTGCGCGCAGTTTGCAGATCAAACAAATAATCGCCCACATATAAGATATCTGCGGGGGCGAGTTGCCACTGCTGGCAAATAAGATGAATACCTTCGGGATGCGGCTTAGGCTGCGCATCGTAACGCGTTAATACTAGTTCGATATCGATGCCGAGCTTATCGATAGTGATTTGCGCCGCTTCCGGCATATTGCGGGTCAAAATAGCCAAGGGCAGCGATTTAGCCCGTAGGCATTCGATAAGCTCACGCGCGCCATCAATCCAACAGGCCTTGAGTGAACTTTGTCTTTCGTACTCATGGACAATGTCTAACGCCTTAGCCCGTGCTTCATCAGTACTAAGACTCTCGACATGGGCCAAGATATCCGTACCAGAATGAATCCCCAACTCCCGCCGCAGCCCAGCAAAATCGGGATTAGAATGCGCTAAGGTGCCGTCAAGATCGAAGATGACACCACGGATATCCTGAAGTTTTAATTCGCTGAGTCTAGTGATCACTGGCCTTTCCCATGGATAAAATGTATGCGTTAGACAGCCTGCAAACGCTTCGCCTGACAATTACGGTACATAGGCAGCAATTGCACCACCATCACAGACACAATAATCACGCCAATCCCCAGCAAAGATAAACCATCTAATTCATCAGCGCGGAATACTTCTGGCCACCAGCCAAGGCTCACCACTAACGCCGTGGCACTAAAGCTAAATACTGGCGTTAGAGCCAACATGGCACTGACCTGCGCCGTCGGCCAGTACTTCATCGACTGGCCAAAACAGCCATAGGCGATCAAGGTATTGGCGGCGCAAAACAGTGCTATCTGCCAATCGAAGCTGTCCATACGGACAAACTGGCTAAAGTCGCTAAAGGGAGCCATTACGAAAATACCTAAGCCATAGATCACTAAGAGCACGTTCGCGGGCGACAAACGATTCAGTAAGGATTTTTGCAATAAGGCATAGCTAGTCCACGACAGTGCTGAGAACTGGATGATCATCACCCCAATCCAAACCTGATGATTATTAGCCCCAGAAAAATTTAAATTAGGATGGAAAAACATCAACATACCTAAAGCTAAGGTTGCAAAACAGCTGAGTTGCACCGCATTAAGCCGTTCCTTAAAAAACAACACACCACCAAACGCGAGGAAAAAGGGCGAAGTCTGGAAATTCAGTTGGGCGGCGCCCGGTGCGAGGTAATCGAGTGAATAAACAAAAGACACATAATTGAGCATCAAGAAGATGCCAGCAAGCACTAACCTTAACCAAACTTTGGCATCGAGTGCTGCAAATTGCTTAAGACTACCTGCGCTCCATTGGATCACTATGCTGACTAAAAGCGCGACCAGAAAACGAAACCAAGTAAGAGTCACGGGATCGATAAAGGCCGCCGAGAGCTTTAATGCTATAGGTAACATGCCCCAAAATAAAACCGCAACTGAGATGAACAGGAGCCCGAGTTGAGCATGATTATTTGCCTGAGGGGCGTTATGGCTAAGGTTCACGGAGGAGTCCAGTAGAAACCGCAAAATGGACAGCCATTCTGGCACTGAGCCAACACAATATCTAGCGGATCATCATGGAAACATTCGCGTTAGCTTGGATACTTTAGCTGACACTTATGTGAGGCAAGTTTCAGCATCTTACGATAATTGGAATATTGGCCGCACTCTTGATTCAACTGCAGCAGATTTCCCCCGAAAGCCAACATTGGCATTTCCCGCGTTGCCAATAACCGAGTATATTTGGCCCATAAAAATGGCTTCTACCACACACTCTCTAGGCCACTTCTTTTTAAGCTAACGCTTTAAATAGGAAAGTTAATGTTATCTACCGCCACGATCGAACAAGTTAAAACACATATTAATACCGCAGCCAAAGAATTAGCCAAGCGCCGCGCAGCAGGCACGAGCGGCGATGTACTGATCCCAGAACTAAGGCCAACCAGCTTCGAACAGGCCTTCGCTATTCAGCAAACAGTGGCAGAAATATTTAAGGCAAGCGATAACAATCCTATCGCTGCGTGGAAATGCCTATTACCCACGGCGGAAAAAACCGTCGTAGCGCCTATTTATCAAGATGATGTGTATCAACAATCGACCACTTGCCCACTCTATCCATCGACTAAAGGCCTCGCCCGAGTCGAACCCGAACTCGCCTTCGAGATTGCTCGCGATTTACCGCCAAGAAGCACGCCTTACACAGAGGCTGAAATCGACGAGGCCTTAGGCCACACACGCTTAGCCTTGGAATTGATCAAAAGCCGCTACCACACACCCAGTGAAGCGACGCATTTTGATGCCCTCGCCGATGGCTTAGTCAATCAAGGACTGTGGTTAGGGCCTGTGCTTAATCCGCAAGAAGGTTTAGAAATGAGTCATTTTGAACTCAGCGTTGATATTGCCAATGACGAGCACCAGCAAAGCGACACACTGCAAAAATCCGCCATTCATCCTAACGGTTTCCCTAAGGCGGGACTCTACTGGTTAGTTAACTTTTTATCCGCCCAAGGCATTGGCTTAACTCAAGGGCAATATGTGATCACAGGCTCTTACGCTGGCGTCCTTGATCTGCCATTGGCACAGGTCTGCAAATTTGAATACGGCGCGCTTGGACAGTTCGCCGTGACTTTCACAGCTAAGTGATTGCGACTTATAAAGCGACAAGGCACTGATAAATAAGCGAACTCAGTTTCAGCTGGGCTCGCTTATTTTCAATCTCAGTTCTCAGTGCTCAGTTATCTGCATTCACCACAAGCATCATTAACAAAAGCCAAACTAACTTGCCTCAAAATGTACACCTATGTATCATCTAAATTCATCAATAATAAGGATATATAGAATGTCACACGGAAAAATGCTGCCAATTGCCTGTCTTCTTGCCCTCACTTTAGGCACTTCTCTTAGCGTGCATGCCTCAGAAAATAGCTTTGCCAAAGCCTATAGTGACTATCAAGCCGCCGTAGAAAAAGGCGATGCTGCAAATATTGAAGCAAGCGCAAAAACCGCTTATCTACTCGGCGAAGCCCAATATGCCAAAGACAGTGTCGACTTAGCGAATCTCGCCATGAACTGGGCCAGCGCGATAGAAAAGCAAGTCGCCCCTTACCCATTTGCAGAAAAGAATCTGCCAAAAACGGCGAAGGCAAATGAGTTGTATCAGCTCGCTCTGGCTAACTATAAAGTTCATTATGGCAAAGAAGCGCTTGAGCTTATCGACCCCTTACTGGGGGCTGCACAAACCGCCGTTGAAGCCAAAGATGCGAAAAATGATTTGCTTACTGCTATCGCAATTGCTGAAAAATCCGATAAAAAGAAACTGCTCGCCGATGTAAAAATGGCCGCCTTCAACCGCTTATCAAATACAGAGCTATACATCAAAAGCGTAAGACGCTATGCCTTCGATGCCTATGATATTTATAAAGAGATTTTACCAGAGAACGCCATAGACAGAGTCAAGGCAACCTATGTGGTGGGTGCAGTTGAGTATGCAGAAAAGCATGATGACAAGGCGATGCCATTGCTTTTAGAAGTCGTGAAGCAATTTGAAGCCCTTAACTTTAGCCATCCCTATGCCTTAAGTGCCCACGCTTATTTAGTCGAACTCTATGAGCGCCAAGGAAAGCGTGACGAGTCCACCGCCCACTGTATTGCTATCGGCAAAATGCGTCCTTGGGCCGACGCACAGGAACAACAACCTATTTTCCGTATCGTACCAGACTATCCAATGTCCTATGCTAAGCAACGTAAAAGTGGCTGGGTTCAGCTTAAATTTACTGTCGATGAACATGGGTTCGTGAAAAATCCTGAAATTTTAGCCTCTAAGGGTGGTGCTTTATTTGAAAAAAAGAGTATTGAAACCTTAAATAAATGGCGTTACGCACCCAAGTTTGAAAATGGTATAGCCGTGGAAGCACAAACTAGCGTGCAAATGGATTACACCATAAACTAATAGCCCGCTATTTCACCTCATAACCTAGCCCGTCGCTCACACTCGATGGGCTTTTTTCATCCTGCTCTGCAAGCTGCCCCAGACTTAACCCCTGCTTAAGTTGGATTAAACAAGCTTGGCAAATACACGCATCGGCAGACAGTAAAATGGGGCTGATTGAATCTTGCAGCGAATCAGATGCTTGCGCTTGCAACACCGCCAAAGGCGGAAACACCTGCTGCGCGCACCAACAGTCCTCAATACCCTTACCAACAATCACCGCACATTGATTCGCGCCTTTGCACAAAGGGCAAATTTGCGCAGTTTCTAACTTAGGTTCTTCCAACGGCTGAGACACGGTAATCCTTATTGCAAGATAAGTTGTTATAGCGCGGAGATCATAATAGATTTTTGCAACTCAAACTTAGTTGATTGGCACCAAAGTGAGACTTTAAAACTTTCCAAACTACGTTTGAATGCTTTAGTTAAAAAGTCGTGGGGCTTCACCCTGATTTTTAATAAAGAGTCGACCAAGGAGAACTGCTCGTCCTATCAAAAACATCCATGTTAAATAGCCAGCTCGATATCCCTTATCGCGCGCTGCCCTTCGCCCTTGGATGCTCCTTTGCCGAACAACGTCCATGTCTAACTGCCAGTTCGCCATCCGCGGCTCTCGTTCGTAACGCTGCTATGCAGCACTCATCCTAGCGCAGTGACATGCATTAGTGAGTGGCTTCGTACTTATTCGAAAATCGCTAACGCTTCCGATGGGGCGTCCCTTCCCCCGAAAGCTACGCAGACGTCCTCTCTGCGTCACGCGCTCTCCTTTTAATAAAGAGTCTTCAACACCCTTCAGCTACTTCGCAGGGGGAAGGTGAACTTCTGTCGCCACAGTACCAGTTATTAATCCCCAAACATCTATGCCTGTCAGATCTTTCTCTTAGTCAGAGCGTTTATTTTCTTGTTAGTTTACGTTTTTTCTTTGTAAATAAAACACTTATAAACAAGTAGCAAAAATATAAATTGAAATAAACCACAAATCACCCAAACACGATCCTCTATTTTTTCAATCATAGTTTTATATCTGGTCTGAGCCTCTAATTGTGTTTCTAAAAGTTGAATGCGGGCGTTGAGAATTGCTACATTTTCAGTTTGATATTGATCTAATTTACTCGCAGAAAGGCTTTGCTCCATAATGGAATTAAAATTTCCAAGCCGTGATCCTAAGTCTAAGGAAGAATAGATCCCAAAAGATACCAATGAAAATAGAGCAACTAATATAAATTTCTTAGATAACTTAAACTTAATAACATCCATGCTCGACATTTCCTAGTAACCTAACGCCCTGTTAAGATGTGAGCCACGCAATACCAAAGCTCCTGTATACCACCTTAAACACTAAACACAACACATAGTAAAAATGCCATGTGTTGCGAATCGCTCTTGAACAGTTAACTGTTTATTAGACCCAGTCTAACAGCGTTTTGTATAAAAATAGTCGCATCATCGTCAGACAATCGCTCAAATGGAGTGTATTCAACGCCCATTTCGATTAATTTATGTTTTTGCCCAATTAAGTAGGCAGTACCACGATCAAACCTAGCCTCAAAAAGGCTTTGAATACGGGGTGAAGCGGCTTTTGAAAAAACTGTTCGAAATAGCGATAAATCAATGATTAAATCATCAACCTCCACCCAAGCGTGACCGTCCCATTGTCCGATTACACCAGTCTTTTGATTTAGTGTTGGTTTAATTGGGTGATGATCAAATATCTTGGAATCAGCCACTGACAAACTTCCCGTCACAAATCTAATCTCGACAGGCAAGTGATCATTCATCATTGCAGCTAACATTGCACTCATATATAAACAGCTACCATCAACTGGTTCGAAGTTCTGAGTTATATTTTCAGCCATAAATAGAACTTCTTCTACCAATTCGCTTCGTGTCATTTAAACTCCAAACTCAAGAAACAGTTAATAGTGTGTTACCCGCACTTCTAATAAAACCTGCCCTCTAAAGGGCTAAGCATCTGCGTGTTACGGATAAATCAACATATGGATAATCAGTGCTAAGAAGGTGAGTATCATTTAATCTTTCCACTAAATAAAGAAATACAGTAAGGTGTAACAATACTCTATTTTTTTTATGTTATTCAACCAAAAACCATAGTAAATCAGCTTCTTAGAAAACTTAGAGAGGGTTAGACTCCCCCGATATATTTTGCCCACTCAAGATAGTTTAATGAGCCACCCATGGCTAAATTCTCTGTGTACTTTAATGATGCTAATGCTCAAAAGGCGAGTCATGGTGATTTGCGAGACGACCGTCCGCCCCATGGACGGGGCGGTCGAGCATCCACGGATGGACTGGCTGCGTGTCGGTGAGCGAATACCATGACAAGCCGATACTAGCGGGCTAAACCACTAAGTATTAATACCCTGAAATCACAGAGCGCTCAGTAGAATTGACCAACACATATTTGACCAATAAAAAAGCCAGCAAAGCTAAATGCTTACTGGCTTTTCTGTCTAACTTATTTACTCGCTTTATAACATCACACGAGCACTTAATCTCAGCGGCTCAACTATGACTTCTTAGGAAAAATCGGATAGGACTCAGTGCCTAACACTTTGCCATCAACAGTGAGACCATAGTAATCGCTGTCATTATGGTATTTCTCCTGCGCTTGCTTTACATCACCTTTGCTACGTGGGTCCTGCGGACGCTCGTGGGAGTTGATGTAAGCGGCAACATCCCAAGCCTGTTGGTTCGTCAGCTGCATGCTCTTACCAAAGGGCATGTTTTCATAAATGAAAAATGCGGCAGTATTGACCCTGTGCATTCCCGCTCCCCAGTTATAACTTTGAGGTCCCCACAGCGGCGGCAGTGCATACACACCCGCAATGGCTTGACCTTGCCCATCAACACCATGACAAGTTTGGCAATGGGCGACATACACAGCTTTACCTCGTTCAGGTGAATAGGCTTGTTCGGGTTTTGGGATCTCAGGATAAGCTCGCCCCGGCAAGTTAGCACGTTGCTCAACTGTCATCGCCTTAGCTAATGCCTCTGGTAGTGGGAAGTCATCCCGCTTGGCACCTTTGACTAACTCAGCATCACCGATCTCAGGAACAGGGCCACTGATATTAGCCTCATCCATCAAGCCGCCCATGCCTAACCAATAGGCGTAGGCAGAAAGCGCCACTAATTCAGGGCTACCTGATGCTGGTGCTTTACCATTCATCGAATAGTTAAAACAACCTTGGATGCGTTCTTCAAAGCTACTGACTTTATTGTCTTTTTTACGATACGCCGGATAAGCAAAATACGCGCCCCAAAGGGGTGATGCATTGGCTTTACGGCCTGCATCCATATGGCAATTGGTACAGTTAAGCTCATTACCTACATACTTATCACGCAGCTGTTGGGTATTCACAAACAGTTGATAACCTAAACGTACTTTGTCACCAAAGGCGCCTTCGGGAATCGCACTCAAAGGTCTAGGGGTAAGATAGGTTTGATCTGCTACCTTAGGGAAAGAAGGCAGCGGAGCTTGCTTATCTGGGCGTTCTTGTACTGGCTCAGTTTCAGCTTGCGCCTGAACGGTTAACGACCCCATCGCGGCCAGTAATAACATTGCGGAATATTTCATGGCCGGCTCCTTATTTTAAATTCGCAAAGTAGTTGGCTAACGCATCAATCTCGGCGACGGTGAGCTTATTCGCGACGCTCCCCATCATGCCATCGACATCACCTTTACGTGTTCCCGACTGCCATGCTAATAATTGCGTTTTGATATAACTCGCCTGTTGACCTGCTAAGCGAGGAAATAAGCCGCCACCTAATGCAGAAGGACCATGGCAGGTCACGCAGGCTGGTAAACCACGGGACCAATCACCTTGATAGGCTAAACGGGCGGTATCATCATTAAAAACAACTTGTTCACCGCGGATAACAGGCTTGACGTCATTGGCAGGCTTAGCTGAAAAATAGCTCGACACTTGCTCAATACCGTCACCTTGGAGCGTCATTGCCATCGGCATCATGGTCGCGTTTTGGCGAACGCCCGCTTGGAAATGCTGCAATTGTGTCGAGATATATTCTTTAGATAATCCCGCTAATCGAGGGCCGAGTGGTTCAATACCCTCACCCCCTGCCCCATGGCAAGACACACATAACTGCGCAGCTTGTGGCATAACGTTCATCGATTGTTTGTCAGAAGGCTCGGCGGCAGCGGCATAGCCGCTACATAGCGTTAAGCCTATGACTAATGTTTTAATCTTCATGTTCTATCCTTGAAGAGAATTAAGCTCTAAAGCATAGGGGTTATTGTTATTTATGTTTGTGCTCACACACTAAACCCATTTTAAAATCAGCCGCTCATTTTTAAAACAGCCAATAAATGAGCCTTAACATTCATTAAGAGTCACTTATTGTTCAATTCAAACGGGATAAATTTACCTTACTCTGTACAAGGTTAAGCTGCAAGCCTTCAAGACTTAATGGCCTGCTCAATAACCAAATCGCGTCGATTCGAAACGATTCAATAACTTATGTATCAAATAGCATAAAAGTAACGTGCCAACGATAGCGATTAAAATACTGCTCACTCGATATAAGGCACTGAAGATTAAGTCGTTACCTGGGGTCAAATACTGCCCAAACAAAATCCCTAACGTGGTCATAGCACCAAAACCGACACCTGAGCCATTCGCCTCGCGCACATGGGATTGGCTAAAAATCATCAGTCCAATCCACAACAAGGGCACAACTAACATCAATAGCCCTGACCAATCATAGAGCAGCAACTGCACGAGTATCCCAAACGACACCCCCAACAGGGTGCCTATGGCGCGCTTACGGGCATAGTCGAGTGCACCATTCCAATGCATGGGAAACAATAGCAAAAGAGTGGTCGCTTGAGCCGACATCGAATCCCGCAGATCAAATATTTGGAACACCAGAAATGATGCCGTCGCTATGGTCGCGCCGAGCAAGGCTTCGTGGCGCATTCGATGCGGCGCCTTAGGCCCAGGTTTGTAAGCCGCTCTTGGTTCAACATCGGGCCAGAGTACCGTCATAGCGTAGGCGATAACCACCGACAGTGCGGTCGCCCAAAAGTTACTGAAAACTAAGTCGTTTAAGTCAACCCCTGGATAGCTAGCAAAGTGCAGCATGATACTGAGACTCAGCACACCGTTGGCACCAAAGAGAAACAAACTGCCGCGGGACATGGCCGCAAAGCGGTATAAAAATAATAGGAAAACGATGGGAGTCATCATACTGGGATGGCTGCCAAAGAAACCGCCGAGTAACCCAACCTCTAACCCAGCCATGGCAGATGAAGCCAATAATTGGCGCATAGCATGGCCATTCATCACTGGCACTAATCCGAGTAGTAGCATAGGTGTCACAGTGAAGAAGACTCCATTGCTCCAACCAAAAATTTTACACAGGGTAAAACCTAAGGTCGCGCCAGTCGCAATCCGTAAACACTGGCGTAAATCGTTGGCCGTCAATGGACTATGGCGTAGTAACATGCTCGTCGCCTTGTTCTATCGATACATTAAATGAGGATGTTTAGCTGGCTTATGCTGCGTTCACACTTATGTTGCTTTGAAGCGTTCACTCAAGCCACTCGCGGCAAATACAAACCAACCGCGAGTCACTCGTGCTCGTCAACACAGATAAGTACTAATGGATATGCCGGTAAAGATGCTGGTAAATACGCTAGTAAACATTCTAGTAAATAGGCTAGTAAATATAGTGCAGCAAGCTGATTGCTTTAATCTGCACCTTAGCGAGCAAGCTGAACAGGCTATTCTCAGGCAGCAATTGCACAGTCGCGCGCGCACCCGCTGGCAAGCTGTTCATCGCCATCCCATCTAACTCCAAATGCAGTCTCAATCTTTGGGCATCACGTACCCAACGGTCCGATTCCTGCGGCGCGGCTAAACGGCCATTGGCATCGAATTGCCCAGCACTCACGCCCGCATCGACACTGCTCACCGTCGCCCGATATAAACGCCCAGGTTCGCCATCGAACGCAATCAAAGCGGTCGAAGTCGCATTAACTCCACGCAGGCTCTTCTCGCGAAAATCGGCAATAATATCCACTTTATCCGATACCACAGCCAACAGAGGTTGCCCCACGGTCGCAAAACTCCCGACTTCTAACTGCAGGTTAGTCACTATCCCATCCTGATCTGCACGTATTTGGGTGTAAGACAGATTAAGCTCAGCTTGGGCTAAATGGTTTTGCGCCTGACGCACTTTAAGATTCTCTTCGCCATAACTGCCACGACTCACTTTGAGTTTTTCTAAACGCGCATTGGCGGCAAGCAAATTTGCTTCAGCAGCTGCGGCATCGCTATCGGCTAGCTCCTTTTGCTGCTGCGATACGCCATGGGTGGCATACAGGGCATCGAGACGTTTAGCCTCGCTGCGTTTTTGTTGTGAGGTGGTTTTATTGGCATTGACCTCGGCCTTAGC
The DNA here is from genome assembly GCF_025653725.1 of Shewanella sp. SM74. Lineage (NCBI taxonomy): Bacteria > Pseudomonadati > Pseudomonadota > Gammaproteobacteria > Alteromonadales > Shewanellaceae > Shewanella > Shewanella sp. SM74. Next base: position 190,876 of record NZ_JAKKRZ010000007.1, read on the forward strand.
GGCTAGTAGCGAGGCATCTAACTCAGCATTATCTTGACGGGCTTGCTCTAAGGCCAATTTAGCTTGCGATACCGCTAACTCATAAGGCGCGGGATCGACTTGAAACAACAAATCGCCCTTGGTAACCGCTTGGTTATTGGTCACGGCTATGGTCTGGATTTTACCACTGATCTGCGGTGTCACTTTAGTCACTACACGGGTCGCCATGGCTTGAGGCGTCAATGGCATCATAGTGTCGGCCAGCATGAAATAGCCAAAAACCATCACAAAGCCAAACATGGCAAATTTTACTAAACGAGCAAACTGTTGATCCGGTGTCATCTTCTTTCTCACAAAAGGGTGTCTGTAACCTTGGTTAATTTGGCGCTGGCGTTGTCGCTGATCAGGCTAATAATGCGTTCAAATTCGCTCAACTCTTCGGCACTGATCCCGCCTAATAACTCACGGCGCACTTGAATAATCCGCGCTTCCATTTGCTTTAAAACATCTAATCCCGCTGGCGTCAGGCTCACAATCCTTGCCCGCTTATCTTTGTCACAACAATGACGCTCGACTAAACCTTGATCTTCTAATTGCCCTAAGGTGCGCATTAGCGAAGCCAATTCAATTTCTAAGGCATCGGCCAATACTTTCTGGCTCACGCTGTCGCCTAAACGCAGCAGTTTCCAAAGGGCAGTCCAACGAGGATGAGTTAATCCTAAAGGTGCTAGCTCAACATCGGCCACGGTACGCCACAGTCGATGCAGACGGCCTAAATGCTCCGCCAGTGATAACTCTTTTAGTCGCTCTAATTCTTTTTGCATCTTGCCCACCCACTTAGTTAGCGTGCTAAGCATTATACTTAGTTAGCAGGCTAAGTAAATATTTAGGTCACAAATAGATCTGTGTCCAAGGGCACGAAACGAGCGTAAGAGGGAATAAATAACGTAAAAAGGTTCGCGCCCTCTCAAATCTTATCAAGTTGTATCTCTATAATATCAAACGGATAAATTGAGTTGATTTGCACATGAATTGGAGGCTGTTTTGATAAATCTAAAAATTAGTACGAGGATCGTTATTGGGATCTGTCTATTACTGTTAACAGTAATGAGCTTTATCATGCCGCTCGTTCTCTCTGAATTCAGTCGCCAAGTTGCAGAATCCGAGCAAAGAGAACTCCATAAGATCTATGAAACCGCTGTTGCCGAGATAGCCTCATCGGGCAAATTAGCCGAAGCAATGGCAACCATCATCTCACTCACGCCAGAAGTTCAAAGCACCTTTGCAACAGGCGAGCGTGATGAACTCACCACCCGTACCTTACCTATATTCACCCAACTTAAGCGCGATTTTGCGGTTCAGCAATTCCAATTTCATAGGCCACCAGCCACTTCTTTTCTACGCTTGCATCGTCCCGAAAAATTTGGCGATGATCTCACCAGCATACGCAAGACCATAGTGGAAACAAATAGCCAAAAGCGCCCTCTTTATGGCTTGGAATATGGAGTGGAAGGATTAGGTATTCGTGGTTTAGTTCCAATGAGTTACAACGGGCAACACACAGGATCAGTTGAGTTTGGCATGTCCTTCGGTCAACCCTTTTTTGATAATTTTAAACAAGCCTATCAAGCAGAAATTGCCCTCATCTTGCCAGATGATTCTGGATATAAGTTATTTGGCGCGACATTCACGCCTGATACCCAAGCGACAGATGAACTCAATAACGTCATGCAAGGCCATGAAGTCATACGCACTATTTCCTTAAATAACAAAACCTATGCTCTGTATCGCAACGCCATAAAAGATTATTCAGGAAACGTATTTGGGGTACTCGATATTGCGATGGATAGAACCCATTCAGAAAAAGCGATAGCGGATATTCGCCTTAAGTTGATCCTTATCGGTTTAGTGGCTCTGGTCATTGGAACTGCCATTGCTTGGTTTATTGCCAAAGGCATTACTCGCCCTATCGCTGAAACCACCCAAGCCATGAATGATATCGCTGAAGGTGAAGGCGATTTAACCCGCAGAATCGCGGTAAAAGGTAAGGATGAAATTGCTGAATTATCGATGGCATTCAACCGCTTTGTAGAAAAAATTCACAACACAGTTTCCCACGTCGCCGACTCAACAAGCCTGCTCGCCACCTCTGCTGAAGAAATGTCGAGCATTACGCGGGAAACCCAGAAGATGGCGAGTCGTCAGCACCTCGAAACCGAGCAAGTTGCCACCGCAATGAATGAAATGGCCGCAACGGTACAAGAAGTTGCCCATAATGCGACCGATGCGGCCGATGCAGCCAATCATGCCAATGACTCAACCGAACAAGGCAAATTGGTTGTACAAAAAGTGGTAACCACTATCGCCATACTGGCCGAGGAAATAGCCACAGCAGCGAGTGAAATCAATGAATTAGAGCGTAATACCGCTGAAATCGATTCTGTACTTGTAGTTATCCGTAATATTGCCGACCAAACTAATTTACTCGCACTCAATGCGGCAATTGAAGCCGCAAGGGCGGGAGAACAAGGTCGAGGGTTTGCAGTCGTTGCCGATGAAGTACGCACTCTGGCGAGTCGCACTCAAGCATCTACGACGGAAATTCAGCAGATGATCGAAGCGCTTCAGCATAAAGCTAAGTCTACAGTCAATGCGATGGAAACCAGCACCCGCACCACCCAAAGCTGTGTATCCCAAGTTCACCAAGCGGGTGAAGCACTCGAAGCCATTACCCATGCGGTTTCCACCATTAGCCAGATGAATATCCAGATCGCCAGCGCTGCAAATGAGCAATGTGCGGTTTCGGCAGAAATTAATAAAAATGTTAATAACATCAATGATATTGCAACTAATGCGACAGATAGTGCGGTACAAACTGCACGCGCTGGCGATGAACTTGCCCAACTCGCAGCCCGTTTAACAACTTTATTAGCTCAATTTAGAATTTAAACAAAACAAAACAAAACGCCGCATTCTCTGCGGCGTTTTTATTAGCTTATTTTATAAGGTTTTATTTAGGACGCACGCCTAAAGTGTGGCAAATCGCGTAGGTCAATTCGGCGCGATTTAAGGTGTAAAAATGGAAATCCTTCACGCCTTCGCGGGACAGCACTTTCACCATGTCGATGGCCACGTTTGCCCCCACCAATTGGCGTGTACCCGCATCGTTTTCTAGGCCGTCGAATTGCTTATGTAACCAATTCGGTAACGACACATTGGTCATGCCCGCGAAACGTTTTAGCTGGGTAAAGTTAGTCACAGGTAAAATGCCCGGCACAATTTCAACGTCGATACCGGCGGCAACGCAGCGATCACGAAAACGCAGGTAAGATTCCACATCGAAGAAAAATTGGGTAATGGCACGGCTAGCGCCCGCATCAATCTTACGCTTAAGGTTGATCAAATCCGCCTGTGCATTACTCGCATCGGGATGCACTTCTGGATAAGCCGCAACGGAAATATCAAAGTCAGCCACAGAGCGCAGCAAACGCACTAAATCCGCTGCAAAACGGGTTGGCTTGGGGCTGCCTGCGGGCAAATCACCACGCAGTGCCACTATGTCACGAATGCCCGATTTCCAGTAATGCTTAGCCAGTTCTAACAGCTCTTCATCGCTGGCATCCACTAAGGTTAAGTGCGGCGCGGCAACGAGGTCAGTTTCCTGTTGGATACGTTCAATCACGCCGTGTGTGCGGTCGCGCACGCCTGAGTTAGCACCGTAAGTCACAGACACAAACTTAGGATTCAGCGGCTCTAAACGACGGATAGAATTCCACAGTATCTGTTCCATTTCGGGGGTCGATGGCGGGAAAAACTCAAAAGAAACATTAATATCGCCATTAAGCTCAGACAAGCTCTGGTTCAGCGATTGTGAATGTTGTGCGTGATGAAAAGCCATGTGTATTTCCTCAACCGCCCTTGGCGCTACTCTTTGCTAGTATGAATTAGTTCAAATGGACGTTTGGACGTCTATATGTCCATATACTAGAGAAACTGAGATGTAAGTCAAGCCAAAAAATACCCATAAACCGCATTTAATCTCGGTTAATTCGATAGATTTATTCTAGCCAATAAAAAAGGACTCGAATGAGTCCTTTTAGAGGCTTGATAGCGCATTATTCCTGCAGCAGATCGCGACAGATCTGGGTCAGATCCGACTGCACCGCCGCCGCTGTCACTTCGCGTCCTGCGCCTGGTCCACGGATGATCAGCGGATTACCTTGGTAGAAGACACTGCGGATCACAAACACATTATCACCAGGGGTTAAGTTGGCGTAAGGGTGATGGGTGTCAATCCACTGCAAACCCACTTCGGCCTTGAGCTCTGGACCGCTGTTGTCTAAGGATGCCACATATCTGAGCACCTTATTTTGCTCCGCCGCCGCACCATACTGTTGCAGCAGATCGGCATCTAACTCGGCAATGCGGGTGAGAAATTGATCTAAGGGAATATCCGCCAAAGCGGCTGGTACGAGTGAGCGCAGCTCAATATCTTCAAGCTCGATTTCAAGGCCAATCTCACGGGCTAAGATAAGCAGTTTACGCTGCATATCGCGGCCGGAGAGATCGTCGCGGGGATCGGGTTCAGTAATGCCTAAGCCTCTGGCTTCAATCACTAATTCTGAAAATGGCTTGCTGGTATCGTATTTCTCAAACAACCAACACAGCGTGCCAGAGAAAATCCCGCCCACCGCTTCAACGCTATCACCGCTGTTACGCAGATCATTTAGCGCATGTTGGATGGGTAAACCTGCGCCACAGCTGGCGTTATAGCGCCAAAACAAACGACGATTACCCAGTTGCTGCTTTAACTCTCGATAGAAAGGCAGTGGACCCGAGCCCGCAAGTTTATTCGCGCTCACCACATGGATGCCACGCTCGAACAGTTCTGGATATTGCAGCGTCAAACTGGCGCTGGCACTGATATCTAAGGCCACCAGCTCATCGCAGTTAACTTGCTCTAATTGCTCGAATAAATGTTCATACTGCCAAGGCGTTGCTTCAGTATTAAACTCTGTTTGCCACGCGGCAAGATTAATCCCAGTGGATTTAATCAAGGCTTTACTCGAACTGACTAAACCGACTAACTCAACACTGGCTTCGAGTTCATGGTCCAGTGATGGTGAAACCGACTTAAACAGATCGATCCAAGCCTCACCGATATTACCCACACCGAGCAGCAGGACGCCAATGCGTTTACGCGGACCAGCGCAGCGACGGTGGACTTTTTGGGTTAACAGATTCACCTGTGACTGAGGCACTAACGTCACTAAACTTAAATCGCCACTGAACAAAGGTTTAGCATCACGGCTCAGCAAACGCGCGAAGCTGCGGCGATAATGTTCGGCGTCGGCACTCACTAATGCGACTAAACCAAAATCTGTGTTGATCTGCTGCTCGCTGATCCCTAATGCTTCTGCCTCGGCATCGAGTAATCTTTGAACTTGTTTTTGATTCTCAGCGGTATAGGCAAGTTCAACTCTTTGATGGGCAGAGGTCCAATGGGCCAATGGCGTTAAACCCGCGGCAATCAATAAATCTAATAAACGAGTTAACTCCCCCGTGAGTTTAAAGCCAAACAGGACGACAGCATTGAGATTAGTCACCACAGGCGCGCTCGCCGACGAACTGTGGGGTGCGATTAAGGTGAAGTCGGTGTGCGATGCATAACTTGAACGCACCGCTAAGCTCACTTCGGTATTGAATAACGGCTGCAGAGTGCGCGAATGCAATACTGGCGAGCCCAAACGCGCTAGGCGATCGGCTTCGGCAAGTGACATGCTTTTCAGTAACTTGGCATCGTTGATTTTATTAGGATCGGCGTTGAATACCCCTTCCACATCGGTCCAAATGGTCACGCGCTCGATATCGGCGAGACTAGCAATCAGGCTGGCGCTAAAATCTGAACCATTACGGCCAAGTAATAGGGTATCGCCACGCTCGTTAGCGCAGATAAAACCTGTGATCACTAAGCGTTCATTGGGATGCGCGGCTAATAGGGCTTGTACTTTAGCGCGGGATTCTTGTACCCGAATTTGTGGCACAGCGGCTTCATCGGCCACTAAAATTGAACAGGCATCCACATGGCTTGCCGCCACGCCAGATTCGCGCAGTAGCGCCGCCATTAAACGTGCCGACCAACGTTCGCCAAAGCTCACCACATGGTTGATTTGGTATTCGTTGCGCTCGTCTAAGGACAACAAGCTGATGAGTTGCGCTTTATCCGTGGCCAAACGCTCACGCAGATCGCGGGCTTGTTCATTCGACAACAACTGCTCAATCAACCCCTGTTGGTAGCTGATCAGCACTTGTAACTCTTCTTGCCATAGCTGACCCGCATCACGCAGCGCTAATAATTTATACAGGAAATTCGTGCTTTTACCCGCCGCAGAGACCACCACAAGATCATCACTATGACCGTGGGTTAACAGGATATGGGCGACTCGACGATAACAATCGGCATCCGCTAAACTGGAGCCACCAAATTTATGTAAGTGACAACGTGCCATCTATTATTCCTCTACTGACAAGCCGCAACGGCGGCTAATCCTGCTTGAATATCTGCAACTAAATCGGCGGCATCTTCAATACCCACCGATAGACGCAATAGGGTGTCCTTAATACCAGCCTCGAAGCGCGCCTGCGGCTCCATGGCTCTGTGGGTCATAGTGGCGGGCACTGCCACTAAACTTTCGACGCCACCTAAACTTTCCGCCACGCTAAATAAGCTGAGTGCACCTAAAAAGGCCACCACTTCGGCCTCGCCGCCTTTGAGTTCAAAACTCAGCATAGCGCCAAAGCCCTGTTGTTGCTTGGCCGCAATGGCGTGGCCTGGGTGATCCGCAAGCCCTGGGTAATAGACTTTACTCACCACAGGGCTTTGGGTTAATACCTCAATAATACGCTGGGCATTGGTTTGATGCTCGCGAATACGCACCGCTAAGGTACGCAGGCCGCGCAGGGTCAGATAACTGTCGAAGGCTGACCCCGTTAAGCCTAGAGTGTTCGACCACCAATGTAAGCTTTCGCCGATTTGCGCGTCTTTGGCGACCACTGCGCCGCCGACCACATCGCTGTGACCATTGATATATTTAGTGGTGGAGTGGATAACGATATCCGCGCCTAACAATAGGGGTTGTTGCAATATCGGCGATAAAAAGGTGTTATCAACCACCACCAGCGCGCCGACCTCATGGCTCACCTTAGCAATGGCTTCGATATCCACCACACGCAATAACGGGTTCGATGGGGTTTCGAGCCACACCATCTTAGGATTCTGCGCAATGGCGGCGGCTAACGCTTGGCTGTCGGTTTGGTCGACCACAATGAGCTTAAACTGGCCTTTCTTCGCCAAGTTGGTAAATAAACGGTAGGAACCACCATAGCAATCATGGGGCACAACTAATAGGTCATCGGGGCCGAGTAAGGTGGTCACTAAGGTGATGGCCGCCATGCCAGTGCAGGTCACTATACCAGTGGCGCCCTTTTCTAATTGGGCTAATGCTTCGCCTAAAATGCAGCGCGTTGGGTTGCCTGAACGACTGTAATCGAATTCGCGGGGATTTTTATGACCATCGAAGGCGTAATTAGTCGACAAATAAATCGGTGGCACAACTGCACCATATTGAGTATCGCTTTCGATACCCTGACGCACTGCCAGTGTGGCTAATTGACGCTCTGCCATGGGTGGACTCCTAAATTCGGTAGACTGATAGAGATGTCTGGACGTCTAAATGTACCTAAGCCCAACGCCATCGTCAATAGGCGTGAAGACGTTTAGACGTCTGAACATAAAGAAATCTGTTTGCAATCACAAAGAAATAGTAGCAATAATTTGACTGTTGTTTGTAAGGGTTTAAAATCTGCCCCGAATTTAGCGTTATAACAGGTGAGTCAATGACTGAATGGAATGGGGAATACATCAGCCCCTATGCTGAACATGGCAAGAAGAATGAACAAGTAAAAAAAATTACTGTGTCTATTCCGCTCAAAGTGCTTAAGGTCCTCACGGACGAACGTACTCGTCGTCAGGTCAATAATTTGCGTCACGCCACCAACAGCGAGCTGTTGTGTGAGGCATTTTTGCACGCCTACACTGGTCAGCCATTGCCCAACGATGAAGATCTGTCAAAAGACAACCCAGACAGCATTCCTGCCGAAGCCAAGTTGTTGATGGATCAAATGGGAATCGAGTGGGAAGACATGGAATAGCGACTCGTCGCTTTCAAAGTCATATCACAGTGCTCATCAATAGGGATCGTTAACGATCCCTTTTTGTTTATACCCAAGCGACTTCAAACTTTAAATTTCACTATCTTGAGGTGGTTTGGGATATAGGAAATCCTATGTTTTCTATGATAGATCCACAGACACTCGCCTTAGCCTCGCTGGTCGTGTTTCTGGGCGCCTTAACCCAAAGTCTGATTGGGTTTGGGCTTGCGGTTGTAGCCAGTCCTTTGCTGTATATCGTCGATCCACAACTCGTGCCAGCGCCTGTGATTGCTATGGGTTTCTCCATCGCCCTGCTGACCTTAGTGCGTGAACGCGGCCACTTAGAATTCAATGGCCTGCAATATGCGCTCCTAGGTCGCGTGCCCGGCGGTTTTATCGGCGCGAGTTTATTGCTGTTTGCGCCTCAGCCCATACTGGGTTTATCCATCGCCGCCATTGTGACTGTCGCAGTGATCCTCAGCCTATATAAATTCAGCCTGCCAGTGAATAAGAAAACCCTCTTCGGTGCGGGCGTGGTTTCAGGGATCTTCGGCAATATCGCCGCGATTGGTGGCCCGCCGATGGCGATTCTATTATCGGGCAAAGATGCCTCGCAGTTTCGCGCCGCCCTGTCGGCCTTCTTCATTTTTAGCTCCATGATTGCACTGATCATTTTAGCAATCACTGGCTTATTAGAATTAAAACATCTGTGGCTGTCGTTGATGCTGCTACCCTCAGTGATTTTAGGTTACTTAGTCGCAGGACGATTAGTGGGCCGTGTCGATAAAGAGAAGACAAAGATGGCGACGTTAGTCCTGTGCAGTATCAGCGCCTTAGTGCTAACGGTGAAGTCGGTTATCGAGTTATTACCCCAATAAGCGTCCCGCTTGTACTGGCAAACCTTCTCAAGATTCAAACAATAAAAAAGCACTGACATTGCCAGTGCTTTTTCTTTATCTATCAATACGTAAAGCAAGCTTACACTCAGCTTAAATAGCTTTGCCCTGCGTACACAATAAAGTGTCTTAAGGCGAGTACGCCCGTTAAGCTCGCACAAGCAACCATGATCATCGCGCCCTTAGTGTGGCGAGTCGCGGCGGGTAGCAGCATAAACAGCAATGGAATACCAAAGCCGATACCGACAACACCTATCCAGAACACGCTTGCCCATAGCCCAGACGTTAACGATGCTAAGGCCGCAGCTGCCGCGCCGCCCTTGAAGTACAAGGCGCAAAACAACATGAACAGGAATAGAATTTCAATCGCCATCACAGGCAATTCTAAACCGTGCATCTTCACTAAAGTTTTGTCGTGGCTGTCAGTCTTAAACATCAGCAACGCCAGTACCGCATTTGCCGCAGCGCCCGCCGATAGACCTGACACTAAAAACAGCGCAGGCAGCACCGCAGTGTTGAGCATAGGATAGGCATTCATCGCCGAAATTAAGAAGCCAGTGTAAGCCCCTACGCCAATGGCGAGGACAAACAACAATACTTCAATCAGCCTTCGAAATGGCATAAGTAACTTAGCGATAGGTGTTAGGAAACCCAAACCCCATTTTGGTAAGTCATCCCGCAGCACAATAATGGCGTACGCAAAAGCTAAGGGAGAATACGCCAGCAGCGCCAGCACCCCGATTGCCATCACAGACTGGAAGTTATAGTGAATTAAGATCAGCCAAAAGTGGAATGGTTTGGTTAAGTCAAACACTAAGCAAGCTAGACCTAAGCTAATTGCTACAGGCCCAATAATGGCTGCCGCCTTAAGAATGCTGCTTTCAGCTCCCGCGCTGAGTTCCTTATTCGCCCAGCGTAAACCAATGCCAATCAATAAACTGCCCGCGGATAACCCCGCCATAAACAGGTAAACGGCGATGACCCAGTGCCAAGTGACAGGATCATATTGCGCCATGTCGCCCCAAGTATTGTTCATAATCAAATCCCCCCTCTTTTGGTAGGAACGCGATATACCCTAGGTTTTGTGCCCAAATGGGTTTTATCTTGGTAAGTGATTTTAGTGTTGAGCATGATGGCCACTTCACTCTGCGGATCATTGGCATCACCAAAAACCAAGGCATCGGTTGGACACACTGTCACACACGCTGGCTCTTCGCCCCGTGCTAAACGACTGTCTTTACAGAAGTTACACTTGTCCGCCGCCTTGGTTTCTGGGTTCATAAAGCGCACTTTATAAGGGCACGCTGCCACACAGTACATACAACCGACACACTTCTCGGTATGGATAGAGATAATGCCATCTTCACCCACATAGGCCGCGCCTGTTGGGCACACTTTAACGCAGGGTGCATCTTCACATTGCTGGCAAGATACCCTGTGATATTTGAAATGCAGATTGGGCATCTCACCAAAGGGGCCTTCCACACGCACTTGCAGACGAGTTACGCCTTCGGGTACGCCATTTTCACTGCGACACGCCACGTTACAAGCTTGGCAGCCGATGCACTTATTCTCGTCGTGCACCATTACATATCGTTTATTCATTTAAGCCTCCGATTAGCGCTTTGCCAGCGTGACGCCCGTGGTGTGCACTGTCATGCCACACACAGGAGCAGTCACGTGCGGTAGTAAGTTACCGCAGTGGATACCTTTGCCCGTTGCTCTGACCAACTCTTTGTTTTTAGAACCAAAGCCCATGTAAGCAAACACAGTATCTTGACGAATGCCCGGCGTGACTAAGGCATGGCCTTCTTCTGTGCCTACACTGCTGGTGAGGCGGATTGGGTCGCCATTGCTGATCCCTAACTTGCCCGCAGTAACGGGGTGAACCCACACAGCGTTATCCGACATCAGGTTAGCGAGCATAGGCACATTGTGGGTGGCGCCATTGGTGTGCACCGCCACTTTGCCTTGGATAAAGTACAACTCATCTGCTTTTTTAAGATTCACTTCGCGGAACTTGATCACCCCACGGCCCGGTGCCATGGCTTCGACTTTCGCGGAAGTGAGTTCAATCTTGCCACTAGGGGTTTTAAAGGTCAGTGCACTGGCGTAAGTGCCGTCTTCATCGGCTGGCCGCGCATTGGGGTATGCCTTAATAAACTCGGCAACCATCTTAGGCTCGCACAACATAATTGGCTTACCGAAGCTCACAAAACCTTCGTCTTTGATCCGGCGCAGCAGGTCAGTGTCGCGGTTCACCTGCAGCATTTGCAGGGTTTCCATGTTTTCCCATGGATAGAACTCGCCAAGGCCCATAGCCACACCCACATCCTTAAAGATCTGCCAAGAAGGCTTAGTATCACCTAAGGTTTCTACGACCCGTTGGCGCACATAATAGGCCGGATTTTTACCTGACTTATCAGCAATTTCTTCATCACGTTCAAGATAAGTCGACTCAGGTAAAATCACGTCCGCATAGGCGGCGGTTTCGCTGATATACACATCACACACGGCGATAAAGTCGAGCTTTTTCATCGCTTCAACAACGCGCGCTCTGTCTGTCATGGTTTGCATTGGGTTAGTGCGTGACATCACCCAGCCGTGTAACTGGTAAGGTACAGCGCTTAATGTGGCATCGAGAATAGTTTGGTAAACGCCGCCCGATGTCCACATCATGGCGTACTGCTCTTCCACCTGATCGATACGTTTCGCTGCTGGTTTTGGCATGTCTTTCACGCCAGGTTTTGCCAATACGGGCGCAACCGCTTCACCGGCAAGCTTGTTGTAATCACCGGGTTTCTGGCCAATATAAATCCCGCCCTTACGCTCGATGTTACCAATCAAGACGTTAGCGGCGTAAAGGGCGCGGCGCATCTCAAACTCTTCGGTGGTAAAGGTAGCTCGGTGACCAAAATCGACCACAGCATGGGGCGCTTTAGCGGCATATTCGTGGGCGATACGACGGATGTCTTTGGCAGGCACATCGGAGATGGTTTCTGCCCATTCAGGGGTATAGGCTTTAACTTCGGCGGCAAAGGCTTCGAAGCCTTCCACATAGCGCGCGACAAATGCCTTGTCGTAAAGATTATCTTCAATCAATACATGACATAACGCCAAGGCGACGGCCACGTCGGTACCGGGACGAATGGCGTACCATTCATCGGCCTTGTCGGCCACAATGGAGAATCTTGGCTCGAACACCACCAGCTTGGCACCTTTGTCCATCTGCGCCGCCATCATGCCGCGGGTTTCGGACATATTGATGCCTTCGTACAGGTTATGGCCGAAGTTAATGATGTATTTAGAATTACTTAAATCACGTTTGACCTTAGTGCCAAAAATAGCCTTAGCGGCAATTTCATAACCACCAGGGCAAGTCGACGCGTGGGTAAAGGTATTTGGACTACCAAAGGCGGTCGCAAGGTGAAACAAATGCTTTTCTTGTGAGCCAGATTTTGACGAGAATGCCACGGCTTCTGGGCCATGTTCTTTTTTGATTTTATTGAGGTTTTCAGCGATTAATTTATAAGCCTCATCCCAACTGATCTCAGCCCATTTACCTTCGCCGCGCTCACCGACCCGCTTTAACGGTTTAACGATACGCTGTGGATCGTACAATAAACTATGGCCTGCGCCGCCACGGGCACACACTTTACCGCCAAAGGATTTAGCGGCCTTGTTGCCACTAATGAAGACGTTTTTGCCCTCAATCACCCGCGCCGAAATCGGGCAGCGAGTCGAACACATTTCACAAATACTGGCAATGTCTTTGCCCATGCCCTTTAGCTGCTTATTCTCTAATGCCGCTAAGCTGCCCGGCAGCAGACTGGCCAACGCACACGTAGCGCTGCTCGCTCCTGCTCCCTTTAAAAAGGTTCGCCTATTAAGCTCAATCATGGTTACCTCCATCACGCTCATCCCACCCGCCAGTCGCCACATTGGACGCCATCGAGCAGAGGTTTGCTCACTGATTTGATTACTTTTTTAGTTATAAAGCGTTAAAACAGCGCCACCATATCTTCAAAATACACGGCATACGCTGAATACACTGCTCATCCACAGAGATTGTTATCCCGAAAGAGGTAGGTGGGTATTGTGGTAAACCACATGGGGAAGCTCGGTGTGATCTACCGCAACTAAAACCTAAGACTGACCTTGAAATACGTGAATAAGATCAATAGGTCTTAAAAAACGGACAGAAAAAGCCGCCAGATGGGACAAATGGCGGCTTCAAAAAAACAGATATCTCAGTAAATTGCGATAACACTCGTGGAATGAGCATCACTATGCTGAGTGAAAAGCTGAGTAAAAACCTACCACAATCCTTAATCCATTAATTCTATATCGAGGCAGTTGAGCAGCCGAATCGCTTCGTCGCGGCTAAACTTAGCGCCTTTGATTTTATTGTTAAAAATGTCGATATCGTAATTGGATGCCTCGCTGAAATCCGCCTCCAATAATTGAGTTCGGCCAAACAGACTATGACTAAAATCCGTGTAGGTGAAATTGGCTTGATTAAAACTGCCCTCGCGAAAATCGACATCGTGGGCCTTGCACTCTTCAATGATAATTTCATCGAGGGACAAACCTAAAAATGAGCAATCATTTAAGATGCATTGCTTAAAGGAAAAGGGCGCGGCAAAGGATAAACGCGACCACGCGGCTCGGGTCCAATCGATACCGACTAACTTACACTCTTCAAACTCCACCCCGCTGAACTGACACTGGGGCACTTTTACTAAACTTAAGTTGCAACGCACAAAGCGGCAATCGATAAACTTGCATTTACGGAAAGTGCTCTCGCTAAAATGGCAATCTTGAAAGCAGCAATCCTCAAACTCGATGCCCTGTAGATCTTGGGCTAATTCCGACAAGCCATTGAACTGTTTTGATAAAAAACTATTGCCCTGCAAAGCAGCGCTTTGCGCGAGTTGCGATGGCGCAAGCTGTGATTGTGTAAGCTGCAAGACTTCTTTCTGTGACGACATAACACCTCTAATCCTGCCCAATCCCCAGCAATAAAATATGCAGGGCAATTGGGCTAGATACTGCTTATTATTGACTCTCTGATACAAGGCTTGAGACTCTCCGGCTAAATGCTCGCGACGAGTTCCTCAAGCTGATCGGTCGCCTTAGACCACCCCTGATAAAACCCCATATCCTCATGATTCTGCCTATCTTCGCTATTCCAATGCAGCACCCGCGCAGTGTACTTGGTCTTACCATCTATAGGTTCAAACATGATGGTTGCCGTCATAAAGGCTTTATCGGACGGCACCCAAGCCTCAGTAAAGGCATCGGTAAATACGATGCGCTCATTCTCAACCACCTCGAGATACACGCCACGATTCGGGAAATCCTGTCCCTCAGGACTGCGCATCACAATCACATTTGAACCACCGGCACGCACATCTAAGCTCGCGTTAGCCACTGTCCACGGCCTTGGCGTAAACCAAATTTTGAGGAGTTCTGGCTCGGTCCACGCGCGGAACAGCTTTTCTGGCGGCGCATCGATAATCCGCTCTAATACTAGCTCTCGTTGATTATCATTCTGTACATGCTGACTTGTGCTCATATTCCCTCCATTGGATATTTGGCTTGATGGTCTTGTCGGCTGCAGCTACGTCATAAGCTCGCACATCAGCGCGCTAAAATACAGCCCTTCAACATTAGCTCGTCCGCAGAACACCAGCCCTCCATCATGCTCAGCACTGAGTGTTAGCGCGTGATTCCCTTGCAAATCCTTATGCCCGCTAGATTCAAGCCACAGAACTATGTAAAGAGCAGTGTAAAGGGCTGTGTAAAGATCTGTGCAAAGAACGATGCAAATAGCCGTGGCAAATTTTGTCAAAAAAGGTAGAATGTCGCCACTTTTTCGCGGCAGTCTAGAACAAGGTTCTCTCGGATTAATGGTTAGCATTTTCGAGCAAAATGGCACGGGCCCAGCCCGCTTTCGCAGACCACTTTCACTGTGGTGCCAACCTTGCCCCGCGTTTGTTCCATCCCTTGCATTATCTCCACCCAACACAATTCAAACACCGCCCGAAAATACCACTTTTGCTGTTCAAGATTTAACATCAAATCCCGCAAACTGGCTGAGCGATTTACACCCTAAGCCAAGCGCGAATAATAAAGCGGTTGCAATGAATCTGGCTGTTGCTAACGCTATAGTCCATCTGCAAACCGACACTTATAAAAACCTTATCCCTACACTCTCTATCCTAAGGAATACTCGTCATGAGTCTTGCTGATTCCGTATTAGCCGTGAATAACGATTTGCCAATCCGCACCGACAGCCCAGTCCACAGCGGCAAGGTTCGCAGCGTTTACTGGCTAACCGATGCCGACAGCCGCCGTTTAATCAAAACCAAGGGTTATAACGTCCCCGAAGATACCCCACTCGCCATCATGGTGATCAGCGACCGTATCTCAGCCTTCGACTGCATCTTCCACGGTGAAGGCGGTTTAAAAGGCATTCCCGGTAAAGGCGCGGCATTAAACGCGATTTCTAACCACTGGTTTAAACTGTTCGCCGAAAACGGCCTAGCCGACAGCCATATTTTGGATATCCCGCACCCGTTCGTATGGATAGTCCAGAAAGCCTGCCCCATTAAAGTCGAAGCCATTTGCCGCCAGTACATCACAGGCTCAATGTGGCGCGCTTACTCTAAGGGCGAGCGAGTATTCTGTGGCATCACACTGCCTGAAGGCTTAGAGAAAGATCAAAAGCTCCCTGAGCTGTTAATCACCCCATCGACTAAGGGCATTTTAACCGGCATCCCAGGCGTGCCAGCCCAAGATGACGTGAACATCAGCCGCAGCGATATCCAAGCCAACTACCAAGCCTTTGGCTTTGAAAAGTTAGAAGATATCGACCTGTACGAGAAGCTGTTAAAAGATGGCTTTAAAGTGATTTCAAAAGCACTGGCCGACATTGATCAAGTGTTTGTCGACACTAAATTTGAGTTCGGTTATGTGACCGATAAAGATGGCAATTCAAAACTGATTTACATGGATGAAGTCGGCACTCCAGACTCATCACGTATTTGGGACGGCGCCGCCTACCGCGATGGCAAGATTCTGGAAAACTCCAAAGAAGGTTTCCGCCAATTCCTGCTAAATCATTTCCCTGATCCTGATGTGCTGCTCAACAAAGACAGAATGCCAGAGCGTGAAGCCCTAGCCCGCGACAATGACCTGCCACTTGAGGCCATGATGCAAGTGTCACGCACTTACACCGGCGTTGCCGAGAAGGTGACTGGCGCGGCGATTCCGCTGCCAGCGAATCCTAAGGCAGATATCATTAAGATCCTCAAAGATGAGTATGATCTGATTGCGTAATCAAATCATAGTGGGATGAGGAGTTTTCCCTTTCTCCAAGAGTAAAAAGGCGCTTCGGCGCCTTTTTGTTTTTTAAACTTGGGTTTGGATTTATTTGTATGAGTCAATTTAACTCAATTCTGAAATGCAAATCTGAGAAAAATCAAAGTCAAAGTCGTGGGGCTTCACCCCACACCCGACCAAGGAGGACTGCTCGTCCTATCCTCCTTGGATTCTCCAAGACGCCCCTAGCGAAGTTACATGCATTAGAGACTGGCCTTGGTCTCATGGATAAATTGCTATCACTTCCGAAGGCAACGTCCCTGTACCTACGAAAGCTAGCCGGTCATCCATGACCGGACTCACGCAATTTATTCCAACGCCCTGCGGCAACTTCGCAGGGGATGGAGAATCCCTTTAGCATCAGTGTTGTCTGCTGGTTATGCAAAACAAAAAATAATTATAGAAACCCGATTTACCCCTACCTTTTAAACACAAAAAGACCATCATTACTGATAGTCTTTGATTTGCTAACTTGCCAATAAGACAGCTGCATGCAGGCTAGCACTTCAAGCAACAAATTTGTAAAAGAGTTACTGGCGATTACGCCATTGTCTAACTAGAATCAATAAACAATAAATATTGCTTACAAGGACGTGAGACATGAAACCGAAAGTATTTTTACTATTATCAAGCTTAACTATCTTAAACGGATGTGTTGGATTAGATGGTTTCGTCAACCAAGAACGGATACAAGACCCATCAACAAAGCAAGAACAATTATATACTTACATTACTCGAGTTGATAAGTTACTGAATATTTATGCTGTTGATGAAACAACAAAAGCAAGCTTAAAACTTGCTTTAAGTAAGGTCGAAACCAATGCAGAAGGCGATATAAATAATTCTAAAGCGGCAAAAATGCTAGCAGCAGAACTAGATCAAATAAATTCACAAAACTATCCAATCTTATTTAGTGTCGTACTAGGCCTAAATTCAAATCCATCAAGTGAGAAAAACCAAGAACAATTTTGGAAGTCATTAAACAACATAACTAACCAAACTTACTCAACCAGACAAAAAGAAATTGAGTTAGAGATGGGAAAAATAGAGTTAGAAATAATTCAATTAAATAGTCGCCAGCCCATTAAAGTAAGTAAGTAAGTAAGTAAGTAAGTAAGTAAGTAAGTAAGTAAGTAAGTAAGTAAGTAAGTAAGTAAGTAAGTAAGTAAGTAAGTAAGTAAGTAAGTAAGTAAGTAAGTAAGTAAGTAAGTAAGTAAGTAAGTAAGTAAGTAAGTAAGTAAGTAAGTAAGTAAGTAAGTAAGTAAGTAAGTAAGTAAGTAAGTAACTTTATCTATAATCTCCAAATCAATTAGGAATAAATCAGGCCACCCATTGTAAAACAATAATATAATGCACTTTTGATATGGGGTAGAGTAACGGCAAGCCGCCATAGGTGACTTCCGCGCTAAAAGCACTAGAAAGCACTATTCGAATGGACATTGCTTAGCTAAATAGGTCGATATGGTTTTCTAAGCCCGCTACAAAATGGAGGACAAGATTTATTCCTTCCAACACTAATTGTCAATTGCTGCAATTTTTTAAAGATTCCATCTAACTAATCATTATTATAAGTCGTTTCTTGAATTAAATGACCATCTTCACTATAGCTTTTCCAAATACCGTCTTTCTTACCATTTTTATAAGTTCCTTCTACTTCTATTATACCATTTTTATGATAACTCTTAAAAAGCCCCTCTCGCTCTCCGTTTTTATAATATTCCTCAGCTTGCAATATTCCTTCCTCATCATAGGCTTTATAAAGACCATCTAATTGATCATTTTTATAAACGCCTTCCGCCTCTAATTTACCGTATTCATTATAATATTTAAACAGACCATTTCTAATACCATTAACATAGTTTTTTTCCACTGTTAATCTACCATTTTCATTATAACACCTCCAAACACCTTCTAATTTTCCATTTATATACAACGCTTCATTCTCTAGTTCACCATTACAATGATAAGTTTGATAAAAACCGTCTTCTTTCCCATTTTTAAAAATTTGTACTGTTACTTGACCATTTTCATTATAATATTTCCAAACACCTTCTAAAGTCCCATTTTCATAAGTCAATTCCGACTCTAACTGACCGTTTCTATAATAGCTTTTACAAATACCATCTTCTTTCCCATTTACATAAAACTTTTCCTCCATTAGTTTTCCATTAGACCAATAATGCTTATAAATGCCTTCTCTATTGCCTTTTCTATAAGTTCCCTCTTTTTCTAACTGACCGTTTTCATAATAACTATTACGAATACCATTTAACTTTCCATCTTCATAATTTTCCTCAATCCTTAGTTGACCATTTTTATAATGACCTGTTACTTTTCCTGTAAATATTTTTTTACTCATTTTACTATACCATAATTAAGATAACTCAAATTCAACTCCGAAGTGCGACAATCTAATCGAAGAATAGAGGCAAGATTAACGCCCAAGAGTGTAAATCTCAATCTATCAGTTCTATTTTTAACCATAGCTTACTCAAAAGCATACTTATGTTAACCATAGATGTAAGAGACTATCACCATGAATTATCTGTATTTTACCATAGTAAGACGATACCAGGTTTTTATTCTTTTAGAACAGCGCTTTCGATATAAATGTACTGATTGTCATCGTCCTAATGACGATAGGCAATCCTCCCATGCCTAAAATCGGTGGGGTTTGCATGTTTAAAAACGCCTTTTTTAATGAATTAGTTTGACTTTTGTACCATATATCGTCCCATCATTTTTAATGGTACTCGTTCAAGCAATTTTCGCCATAACAGATTGTAGGCAAAAAATGGAAAGTGAATTATATTGTTGTTTATAAATGGCTGCCAATACTTCTTATTAAATCCAATAACATCTACCATCAAGATAAAGTAAAAAAGGCGTGACACTTAAAGTATCACGCCTTAATAATTATGAATTGTTGATGAGATTACTAATTAGAAGCGATATTCAACACCGATACTGGCTTGATTAAAGTCTGTATCGGTTTTTCCGCCATTGGCGACGCTATCTACATTAATATCTGCATCATACCAAGTGTACTCAGCATTAATTAAAAATCGATCTGTGACTTTAAATGCCACACCGGCGCCAGCGAATACACCTTCACCATCGTCATTGCCAGAAAAACCGACGACGTCATAATCTGTCGAATACCATAACTGACCACCTTTAGCATATAGCTCAACTCGGTCTGCAATGGGAAGCATGACTTTCAGGGCTGCCGTATAACCATCGGTTTCGGCATTGGCTAAACCATTACCATAATCACCAAAGTTAATGTAACTACCTTCAAGAGCAAGGTATTTATTAAACTTATAACCAACAAGACCCTGCATTACATCACTATTATCATCAAAATCATCATCGCCATCGACTTTTAAATAACCGTAGTTAGCGCCGACATAGATTCCGTTTTCTGCGGCATCACTGTTGCTCATGTTATCAGCATGAGAATATGCACTAAAAGAGGCTAAAGAAATAATGGTAGCTAAAGTAAGAATGGGATTTTTCATAAAGTACTCCTAGTTAATTATTTAAATACACTAAGGACATTACAAAAATAATGCCAACCTCGCAAAACCACACTCCGTTCAATATATAAAACAAATAATAGTTTTATTTATCAACACCATACATAACTTCAAACATTTTAAATTCAAGTTAACTATTTTTATAAAACACATGAAACTTTTTTCATACTTACACTAAAGCCGTGCTAATTCTGTCTTAATGTATTTATTGCCTGTGAAATTGTAACTATTTCATAGGTAACAAAATAAACATACAAAATTATTACATTTAATTAATTATATTATCATTTATATTGTGCGACTTACTTATTAAAACAAGTTTATTAAAGCAAGCTTTAACGGGAATACTGTGCGGCAGCGTTATAAACAAGAGTTATGGATGACGAACTGATTATTAAGCATGGACGTTATTTGGCAAGGAATATCCCAAAGGGGAACGGTACTTTCCCCTTTTGGTCGACTCTTGATGAAAAATCAGGAGTGAAGCCTACAACTTTAATTTGGCTTTAAATAAAAACAGACTGACAGAGAAGCGAGATTTAACAAGTAACAGTGACATTATGAGCAGACCTTCTGTTACCAACCTTCAACAGAAGGTCAAATCTTCACGCAAACAAACAGCGCATTACCTGATGCTAAATCCCACGGGACAATTCTTTCATAATCGTGTTCGAAAACATGCACTTCAAAATAGGGCGCTAACAATTCCTGCAGCTCAGTGAAGCTGGTAGCGACCATAGCATGTTGGTCTTGCCATTGCTCAATACTGTGGACTTCTTGCAAACCTGCGGCGTGTAACCCAGCTTCCAGCGAGCCTAAGCCTTTCATATCAGAGACAGGTAAAGGCGAGACCTCAGCAAACGGCTGACTGCTTTTGGCAATACTCAACTTTAATGACTGTTTCTCACCTTGCCCACTGTAATGCCAGCCGGATTCGAAGGCGAAATGACTACCATCAAACTCGGCAAAATGCTTAACCGAACTTGTGTTATCGATTCTGTGCTTATCGACAGTATTAAAACAAAACAGCCCACCATCATTAAGTGCGCTATGCACACTGGCGATACAGCTTTTAAGGCGTTCGATACAAGCACTGTAATGGATGGAATATAAAAAACAGGTAATCAAATCGACGCGCTCTTCTAAATAAAAAGCCGTCATATCTTGGAGGTTAAACTGAGCTTCAGGGCAACGACGCATGGCCATGTCTAGCATAGGCTGATTAATATCAAGGCCACTGCATTCATATCCAAGGTCAATAAAATGCCGCACATGCGGACCAGTGCCACAGGCTAAATCAAGATGTTGCTTACCATTATTGCCGAGGAACTGATGCAGACGATGGATACTCGCGCTCTGTTGCTGGTAGTTGATATCGGAACACATTAAATCGTAATAACCGGATAAATCGGTATAGAGCGCGTTGGAAGACATAGTAGCGAATAGGTAACAAGGGCAATTTTAGGTGGCGCATGATATATCAGTTAGCCGATATCAGAAACAACGAATTATCCATCGAGTCTTAGCACGTGTTATCACTCTAATCGTGCAACGATATCAATCCACCTAACCATTTACTTTGGGGCGTGAAAGCTCAGCTCTTCATAGGAACTTAAATATTCGAGTTGTGGTTTGGCAAAATAATACCCCTGAAAATACTCAATCCCTATTCCAGCGAGATAATTAAGTTCGGCTTCAGTCTCAATGCCTTCGGCCAAAACTCTTGTATTAAGCTCTAAACAAATACGCAGTATTTCATCCACGGCTAACTGCTTTTCTCTATCAAGATCGATATCACGGATCAAGGTCATATCAAGTTTTAATACTTGAGGGCGCAGGGCTTCGAGCCAGCTTAAATCAGCAAAACCACTGCCAAAATCATCGATTGCCGTGATAAAACCACGCTTAGCATAGCTCTCGAAGATACGGACTAATTTTGCCCGATCGACAATTTGCTCGCCCTCAGTCACTTCGAACATAATTTTGTGAATATCAAACCCATACATGTCGGCGGCTTCAATCGTCGCGCGGATACAGGTCTCAGGGTTATATACGGCATTAGGTAAAAAGTTGATACTGAGCATCTTATCGAGTCCCAGCTTTGAAGAGGTTTCTATCGCTTTAACACGGCAAGCCTGATCAAAATAGTATTTATTATTTTCATTAATCCGCTCAAACACCCACGCAGCCCCTTCACCATCAGGGCCTCTAACCAGGGCTTCATAACCGCTAATCTCACGACTAGGCCAATGGATAATAGGTTGAAATGCCATTCGAATTTCAAATCCTAATGACTTACCACTTAAGCAATCCATGCAAGTTTGTTGCTTTATTCGAGCGGGAAAATCCATAAACGGCCTCCTAAACATTAACCTTACTAGTGTGAGGATAAATACTTAAATTTGCCAGTTTTTACTGTTCATCATCCTAATAAAATCCATCACATATAGAGTGAAGAATGCTATTTCCAAAAATATAAAACGATTGTAAACGGCATAAAAAAATGGATGAATCCCAATAGGAGCTTCATCCATCACCATATGCCTCAGACTGATTTACTTCAGTTTATAAATCACTTCAACTCTATCTTCTATGCTCACTTGACCATATTGATAGCTCTCGGCGGCGCCCATGGCATCGGCTTTGGCGCTCATGCGTAACATGACAGGTTGCACAGGGCGTTGATCGTAATAACGGATCTGCCAGATCTTACCGAGGTTTTCACCAAAGCCTTTAGCCAAAGATTCGGCTTTTTGTTTGGCATCCACAATCGCAGCTTGACGTGCCTTGGCGACATATTCAGCTTCTTTACTCGACTTAAGGGCGATGTTATTCACCCGATTCATGCCCTCTTCTAAGGCTGAATCTAAGATTGCATTCAAGCGGCTTAAGTCTGTTACCGTCACGGTAATTTGGCGACTGGCGGTGTAACCCGTCAGCTCAGGCGCTTTATCCTGCACATAGACGTATTGCGGTTGAAGATTTAAATTCGCGCTCTGGATCTGATCTTTAGTCACACCCGCTGCGGTGAGACGGGCGATAAACTTAGCCACGGCGGCATCGGAATTATCCTTGGCGGCTTTAGCGGTTTTTTCGGTCACGGCCACTTCCACATTAACATCCGCCATATCGGGTTCGACTTGGATTTGGCTCACACCCATGGTTTCAATATGCGGGAAATCGACCTCAGCGGCGAGTACCGCTGGCGCCATAAACGCGCTAGAAAAAAGACCACCCGCCACCAATACCGCTAAAAGAGAATTTTTCATAACTTACTCCAAAATAATGTGCTTATACCTAAACCACTTCAAATAGAACGCATATTCAAAACGAGACGGCTAAAACGACTGTGTCGCTTATTTAGCGCTTAGGCTATCAGTAAAAAGTGCCAATACTTGTGCCAATATGTAACAGCATCAAGAAATTATCTCTTGTCCCTATAAACGCGGCCAATTTTAAAAAGGGTTAATTTTTCTGAAAATTTTTTAGCGCTTTTTATCCATATGAGTTCGACCTTGGATCTTTGGCCTATCTTCCTATATCCACACCCAAAATAGGCCTTAGGGTTAACTGGCATATTCAGCGCCCCAACTGTACACTTTTCAGCCAAAGCTACTGTACCTTTTAATCACTTCAGGTATAATCCGCCAACTTTTTTAAGGCGGCTTATACCTCAGCGAGAAACCATGACAGTTGAAACTTTTAAACCCAAGCAAACGACCACGCTTGATATCCCAGTCAAAACATTAGAAGCAGCAAGCACTAATGCTGTTGCCACTGGGAATCGCATCGGTTTCGTGTCTTTGGGCTGCCCAAAAAACCTCGTGGATTCAGAGCGTATTCTGACTCAGTTACGCATCGACGGCTACGAAGTCACTAACAGCTACGACAATGCCGACTTAGTTATCGTCAATACCTGCGGCTTTATCGATGCTGCGGTGGAAGAATCTCTGGATGCTGTGCGTGAAGCCTTAGAAGAAAACGGCAAAGTGATCGTCACTGGCTGCCTTGGCGCCAAAGAAAACCAAATCCGCGAAGTGCACCCAGATGTGTTAGAAATCACTGGCCCACACAGCTACGAAGCGGTGTTGAAGCATGTTCACAAGTATGTGCCTAAGCCAGAGCACAACCCTTTCACCTCATTAATCCCACAAACTGGGGTTAAGTTAACGCCTAAGCATTACGCTTATTTAAAGATTTCAGAAGGTTGCGACAACCGTTGTACTTTCTGCATTATTCCTTCGCTACGTGGCGATCTCGACAGCCGCCCAGCGGGCAGCATCTTAGATGAAGCTAAGCGTTTAGTGGAATCAGGCGTACAAGAAATTCTAGTCGTCAGCCAAGACACCTCGGCCTACGGCAAAGACAAAGGCGGTCGTACCGATTTTTGGAACGGTATGCCAGTCAAGCAAGACATTACTAGCCTAGCGCGCCAACTGGGTAAAATGGGCGCTTGGGTGCGTCTGCATTACATCTATCCCTACCCATGGGTTGACGATTTGATCCCGCTAATGGCGGAAGGTTTAATCCTGCCGTATTTGGATATTCCAATGCAGCATGCTAGCCCGCGCATCCTGAAGATGATGAAGCGTCCAGGCCGTGTTGACCGTCAGTTAGAAGCGATTCAACGCTGGCGTGAAATTTGTCCAGATCTAGTGATCCGCTCGACCTTCATCGTCGGCTTCCCAGGTGAAACCGAAGAGGATTTCCAAATCCTGCTCGATTTCTTGAAAGAAGCTCGTCTTGATCGCGTAGGTTGCTTTAAGTATTCTGAAGTCGATGGCGCTGTCGCCAACACCATAGCTGAGCTAATCAGCGAAGAAGTGAAAGAAGACAGATACCACAGATTTATGGAACTCCAAGCCGAAATCAGCGCCGAGCGTTTAGCCCGTTTCGTTGGCCGTACTTTAGATATTCTGATTGACGATGTCGACGAAGAAGGCGCCATTGGCCGCAGCTTCGCCGATGCACCAGAAATCGACGGCATGGTGTTTATCAATGGTGAAACTGAACTTGAGCCCGGTATGTTGGTTCGTGCCCGCATCACCCATTCAGATGAACACGATCTGTGGGCAGAAGTGGTAGATGCTGACACCCAAGACTAAGCTGTTCTGATACAGAACAGCTTATGACTCAAAAAGCGAACCTCTGGTTCGCTTTTTGTTTTTTATCATTTCGTAAGCATTAACACTGCGAATGCTTCAGCATCTTTACTCCACTGTTTCTTCACACTGTCTTGGCCCACGATATTGATTCATTGCCAGCCTCAATTTCGCTGATTTATCAGCAGCTAGGATGAGACGTTTTGAATTAAGCATTAAGCATCGGGTCCCAACATCTTATTGGCATCGACCCACAGCTCGAATTCTTCTGCTGTCACAAACTCAAGTTCTAATGCCGCTTGGCGCAGAGTCTTATGCTCGCTATGGGCTTTTTTGGCTATCTTAGCGGCCTTTTCATAACCGATATGTTGATTTAGCGCTGTCACTAACATGAGTGAGTTCTCCACATGCAGCGCGATTTGTGGCTCATTCGCCACTATGCCGACCACGCAATGGTCATTAAACGACTGGCAAGCATCCCCCAATAAGCGCCCCGATTGCAGCACATTGGCGATAATCATCGGCTTAAACACATTGAGCTCAAACTGACCATTGCTGCCGCCAATCCCAACGGCGACATCATTACCCATGATTTGCGCACACACCATAGTCATAGCCTCGACCTGAGTCGGGTTCACTTTTCCCGGCATAATCGACGAACCCGGTTCATTTTCAGGCAGTAATAACTCACCAATACCACAACGCGGGCCAGAACCTAACATCCTAATATCATTTGCGATCTTCATTAAACTGACCGCCGCCAATTTATAGGCCGCCGACAGGGCGACTAATTCATCGTGGGCAGCAAGGGCAGCAAACTTATTCGGCGCCGTCACAAAGGGCAAACCCGTGAGTTTTGCGATATTGTCCGCCACCTTAACGGCGTAATCCTTGTGTGTATTCAGCCCAGTGCCGACGGCGGTCGCACCTAAAGCTAACTCGGCCACCCGCTTGAGACTGTGCTCAATGCCTTCGATGGCATGACTTAACTGCGCGGCATAACCCGAAAACTCTTGGCCTAACGTTAACGGTGTTGCATCCATAAAATGCGTGCGACCGATTTTAACTAGGTGCACAAACTCCTCGGCCTTATCCTGTAAGCTCTGCTGCAGGCATTTCATGTTAGGTAAAACGAGTTCTACTGCTTGACGATAGGCGGCAATGTGCATGGCGGTGGGAAAGGTATCGTTGGAGGATTGCGAGCGGTTAACATCATCATTGGGATGCAAGCATTTAACCGCATCGATAAGTTGCCCACCTGAGAGCACATGGCCGCGATAGGCAATCACCTCATTGACGTTCATATTGGTTTGCGTGCCCGAGCCAGTTTGCCAAATCACCAAGGGAAATTGCGTATCGAGTTCGCCTGCTATCAGCTCATCACACACTTGGGCAATCTGTTGGGCTTTATCTTGGTGCAAGACGCCAAGTTGTTGATTGGTAATGGCGGCGGCTTTCTTTAAATAGCCAAAAGCGTGGATCACTTCGACAGGCATAGATGCCTCAGCACCAATACGAAAGTGCTGCAGCGAACGCTCAGTTTGTGCGCCCCAATAACAATCGACGGGGACTTTCACCTCACCCATAGTGTCGTGTTCAACTCGATATTGCTGTGCCATGTGCATCTCCTTCACTAAAACGCTCTAAGCGTTCACCATACTCGCTCAGGGCGAAAGTACAATTAACCTCCAACAAGGAGTATCAATAATAAGGCTGATTTATGCGTAAAGATTGGCGTAAAGGCAGGTGGAGGAGCATGAATTGGCAGGATTAACGAGGCACTAACACAGCAGACTAAAACAGTAAAAAAGCAGATTAACAAAAGCGCAGACCTAGAAAGTCAAAAGGGGCATCGCCCTTGTGCTGATGCCCCTTTCGGTTTTGTGCTTTACGGTCGTATGACCCTTTGCCCTTTTTCGCTTTCTCGGTGCGGGTCCTAAACAAGGGACTCGTCACTAACGCTTTTAGTGCGTTATCGGTAATGGTGCCTCGACCACTTTCGTGTTCTAAGGCCATATTTTGCGGTTTTTGCTTAGTCATTTTATGCCTCACTGCTTAATGAAAGTTAAGCCCATAGCCTAACAGCGCAAACTATAACGCAATCAAATCAGATGTACAGAGTTTGTGCACTCCAACATAAAAAATGACTTTGACTAGTAGGAAAGTATGATAGATTATTCAAACAAAAATAATATATTAGCTTAATAATCAATAAGATTTTATTAATAGGTTTAGTGAGTGGATTTTGCCATAACCTTTATTGGCACTCTGGTTACACTTTGTAATCGACAGATAAGGAGATCAATTTGACATCCGTGTTAGTCGCTCAATCTTGGCTCGGTGCACTGCTTTTACTGATAACGCTTCAAGCCCCGCTTGCCAACGCTTTTTCCAGTTCAGACTCCTGCGTGATGACCATGGGGTATCGTACCAGCGAACGCTTACCCTTTATCGGAGACGAGTCCAATAACACGGGATTTTATCACGAACTCTACCAAGCGGCGGCGAACAAGATTGGCTGCAAACTCAATGTGGTGCGCGCACCTAAATTACGTATTCTGCGGGATCTCAAACTCGGCAATATCGATTTTTATCCCGGCCTTAATTTCACCGAAGAGCGGGCTCAATACGCGCATTTTATCCCCAATGGACTTTCACAACGTGCGATTGGCATTAGCCGTGCTGGCGCCGCCGATATTCGCTCCATTGAGCAGTTAGCCCATAATGAAATGACCCTCTTAATCGCTCCCGGCAGTTACGACTTTGGCGGCTTACCCGACAAAATTAAGGTACGCAAACCGCCTGAGTTAACCGTCCCTAAAGCCTTGGATTATTTGCTTTCAAACCAAGGGGACTTTTTTATTTATGATCAAACCACTTTGCATTATTACCTTAAAAATCGTGACCAAAGCCAGTTTAAACTCCACTATCACTACAGCGAATTACCGCAGGAAATGTACCTCGGTTTCTCGAAAAAAAGCCGCCACTACCGCGGTAGATACAACCCCAACTATCGCGCTGATATCCCCATCAGCCCAGATAACAGTCCCACTGTGTTAACACCAGATTCTAAAGTCTTTGAATTTGCCAAAGCACTCGCCGCTATGGATTCCCAAGGTGAAACTCAGCGCTTGTATAGTAAGTATTTTGGCTAGCTTAAATCCCAGAAATTAAAATGCCTCATTTGGGTTAGCTTAAATCACAAAAGTACCGCTAACGCAGAGTTCTATTGGACCTTTTATCAATTGAGGTACCAATAAAGAGCTAGGAGAATCATGCCTAACTGATTAAAAAGTGGAAAACTTGTCTTCTGCTCAAGCCATATTCTGATGTTTTAACTCGCTTTGTTACCCTCTGCGACAATATGCCGCACCTGCCACACTGAGATGCTCTTTATAATGCAGCGCAATTAATCCAAGTGAATGGAAGACAATAAGATGGCTGCAAATTCTGCGTATTTATCTCACCCGTTTAAAACTTCAGTAATTT
Source organism: Shewanella sp. SM74 (assembly GCF_025653725.1). Lineage (NCBI taxonomy): Bacteria > Pseudomonadati > Pseudomonadota > Gammaproteobacteria > Alteromonadales > Shewanellaceae > Shewanella > Shewanella sp. SM74. Next base: position 219,478 of record NZ_JAKKRZ010000007.1, read on the forward strand.
CCTCATCCCTCGCAATCGCCATGGGCTTATCGCTAGCGCCACAGGCTATGGCTGACGACAGCGAATTAGCCAATATTGAACGCTTAGAGGTCCATGGCCAACAGACCGAAAACCGTAACGCCTTAGGCTCGGCTGAAAATCTACTGAAAGGGCAAGGAGTCGATTTCTCCGAAGCGGGCGGCGTATCGGCCCTACCTATCCTCAATGGTATGATGGGCGATCGCATCAAAGTGCTGGTTGATGGCGCAGACATTACCGCGTCCTGTGCAAACCAAATGAATCCACCGCTGTCCTATATCTCCGCCAATCAAATCACCACAGCCGAAGTCATTGCGGGTGTATCGCCAGTCAGTGCCGGTGGCGACAATATTGCGGGTGTGATCAAGGTTAGCAGCCTTAACCCTAAATTTGGTGAAAGCGAGGCCATCAAATGGAATAGTGGCGATATTTCAACTGGATATCGCAGTGTGAGTGACACCTTATTACTCGGCACCAACGCAACAGTCGCCAGCAAAAATGTCAGCCTAAGCTATCAAGGCGCCTATGAAGATGCCAACAGCTATAAAGATGGCAATGGCGATAAAGTCATCGATACCCTGTACCGTGCACAAAACCATGCTTTGACCGCCGCATGGCGCGATGAGACTCAAGAAGTTGCCATCAAATTGACCCACCAAAATATTCCATTCCAAGGTTTTGCTAACCAATACATGGATATGACGGATAACAAGAGTTACGGTGCCCTCGCCCGTTATCAACTCAAACTCGACGATGACGGTGAATTCAGTGCCCAAGTAAACTGGCACGGCGTGAAACACGAGATGGGCTTTTTCACCCCAGAAAAAACCGGCAAGATGCCAATGAACACTGAAGGTGATGACTACAGCTATCAACTGCACTGGCGCTTGCCAATGGGTGATGACAGCACCTTACTGGTCGGCCAAGAATACTATAGCTACCAGCTCGACGATGTTTGGCCTGCGGTGCCTGGCACTATGATGGCGCCCAATGACTACATCAACATCAACGATGGCCAGCGAAAACGCGCCGCCGTTTATGGCGAATGGCAGCAAGATTTAAGTCAAAGCTGGTGGTTATCGGCGGGTGTTCGCTTTGAGTATGTCACCACCAATACTGGTGAAGTCCAAGCCTATAGCAACATGCCTATGATGGGCATGCCCAATGTCGACGCAGAAGCGGCAAAAGCCTTTAATGCAATGGACAGAAAACGTGATGATAATCTGATCGATGCCACCTTACTGGCGCGCTATCAATTATCGACCAATCAACAACTTGAGTTTGGTTTAGCCCGCAAGAATCGTGCTCCGAATCTATACGAACGTTACAGCTGGGGCCGCGGCACTATGGCGACCACTATGATAGGTTGGTATGGTGATGGTAATGGTTATGTGGGTAATCCGGATCTTAAACCAGAAACCGCCCATACCCTGAGCGCAGCCTACAAATATAACGATGATAGCTGGCAAGTCTCGACCACGGCTTGGTACACAGCTGTGACTGACTATGTCGATGCCGAAGTCATTGGTAGCTTCAATCGCACCAGTTCGCCTGATGGCAAACGCAATATTCTCCAATTCACTAACTTAGATGCCAATCTCTATGGCGCACGTTTTAATGCGCTCTATCAGTTTGCCGAAACCAGCACAGGTAAATGGCAAGTGTTAGGCAAAGTGAATGTAACCCGTGGCGAGCGAGATGAGGGTGATGAACCTTTATATCAAATCAAGCCGTTGCAAACAGAGCTGGCACTGCAACATCAGTTAGGTCAGTGGGAAAACAGTCTTTCATGGCAATGGGTTGCGACCAAAGATCGCGTAGATGACCGCCGCCTTGAAAATGAAACCGACAGCTACTCCTTGCTCAATTTGAACAGCAGCATGAAATGGCAGGATCTGACTGTTACCTTCGCCGTGAATAATCTGTTCGACAGCTACTATGAGCTGCCACTGGGCGGCGTGAGTGTGGCTGAATTTAAGGCCGATAATACCAATGGCTTTAACCAGATTGCCGGTGCAGGTCGCTCGTTTGAACTCAGCGCAAACTATGCGTTTTAACGACTGATTTTAAAGGCACTGTTTTTAACAACATCGTTTTTAACCACATGGTTTTTAACGGCACGGCTTTTTAGGTCGAGCAGCCCTAATCGACGCGTTAAACAAAAAGGGCAAGCAGATTAAGTGATTAATCGCTTGCCCTTTTTATGCTCAAACCACATTCATGCTACTAGCACTAAAGCACTGAGACGACTTAAGCGCACTATAGCAGCACGGCAGAACGAGTGAGACTATGGATTAGTTACCCGCAATCTTCATTTCAGATAACAAGATACCGCCGGTACGAATCGATGAGCGCAGATCAAAATCCTTACTCACGGCTTGCACGCCACGGAACATCTCTTTTAAGTTACCCGCGATAGTGATCTCTTCCACTGGATATTGGATCTCACCGTTTTCAACGTAGAAACCCGCCGCACCACGGGAATAATCGCCCGTTACCATGTTCACGCCTTGGCCCATAACTTCGGTCACAATCAAACCTGTGCCCATGTCTTTTACCAATTCGTCGAAGGTTTGGCCAGTGTGGCCGAGCGTCCAGTTATAAATACCGCCCGCATGGCCCGTGTTGGTTAAGCCTAACTTGCGCGCCGAGTAACTGGTCAGCAAATAGGTTTCTAACATGCCACGGTCAATAATGCGTCTGTCTTGGGTCGCCACGCCTTCACTGTCGTAGTTCGCGCTTGCCAATGCGCCCAGTAAATGCGGCTGCTCTTCGATATTAAACCAATCGGGGAAGATTTGGGTGTTGATCGAATCCAATAAGAAACTGGATTTACGGTATAAACTGCCACCGCTGATCGCTCCGATAAAGTGGCCGATTAACCCTGTGGCGATATCGGGCGCTAATAAAATGGGTAAACGCGTCGTAGCGATCTTGCGCGCACCGAGGCGGCTTACTGTCTTCTCGGCGGTCTTTAAACCTACCGTTTCAGGTGCAAGCATCTCGCTGAATTTACGGGCGATAGTGTAATCGTAATCCCGTTGCATATTGCCTTCGCTATCTTCACCGATCACGCTGCAACTCAAGCTATAACGCGAGCTGCAATACCCGTTTAAGAAACCGTGGCTGTTGCCATACACTTTAACCGCAGTGTGAGCATTGGCACTGGCGCCGTCGGAATTATTGATACGTGGATCGGCATCGAGCGCCGCAGTTTCGGCGCGGATCGCTAGTTGCGCTAGCTCATCGGGGGAAATATCTTGTGGATAATACAGTTGAAGATCGCGGATCTGATTTGCCATCAAGGCTTTATCGGCAAGACCACTGAATGGATCCGGAGAAGTATAACGGGCGATATCGTCGGCCGCTTTCACCGCTAAGGCAATGGCCTCTGGACTTAAATCCGACGTCGATGAACTGCCCTTGCAACCATCGCGGTAAACCGTAATTCCTAAAGCACCATCTTTATTAAATTCAACGGTTTCAACTTCTTTTAAACGGGTAGAAACCGACAAACCTTGTTGTTTACTGATCGCCACTTCGGCAGCGTTCGTTCCTAATTTGTTGGCATATTCCAGCGCCACGGCCACCGCATCTTTCAGCGCGCCCAATTCACTATCGATTCTGTTCAAAGACACAAAGCTACTCTTTCGTTGTCGGCAATTGCCGTAGCATAACAAACACAAATCCCATTCACATTAATTATTCGCGGCTGACTTAGGCTTGAGAGCGTATCCTATACCCAAACAACCTGAAGATGCAGGATTCAGCGGGAGTTTAACGCACTTTAGGCAAGGCGGTTATTTGCAGACCTAGCGGGCTAAGTTAAAAATAACCAACACAGCATAAAGTGCGTTAAAACCCGCCGGGACGGAGCGCCTAGGGCACTCCACTTCCGTGTTGCATCAATTCAAAAGGTGGCCGACATTCTGTCATTGCTGCGCCTTGAATTGAAGCACCCTAGGCGCTCTGAAACTCGTATCTTCAGGTAGCTTGGGTATTAACACATTCACCTAGGCGATTTTTGGCTGGAGATGTTATTATTAGCCAGTTATTTACTTGAGGTTTTATCTATATGAAGATTGTTGGTGATTCAGAACATTTTAAACAGCCCTACGACATAGATGAAGATTATGTCAGCAGCAAAACAACGGACAAGCGTGATAGCGAAGCCGTGCAAAAAGTCGGTATGGAGCTTGTTTCACTGAGCAAGACTCAGCTAGATAAAATCGAGCTGGATGAGTTTTTGTACGACGCTATCCTGCAAACACGCAAAATCAAGGTCAATACTGAGGCGTATCGTCGCCACATGCAGTATATCGGCAAATTGATGCGTAATTTTGATATTGAGCCAATCAAGGCTTCACTCGCTATCGTGTTGAATAAAAACAACAACGAGACAGCTAAGTTACAAATGTTCGAAAAAATGCGTGAACGCTTACTCACCCAAGGTGATGATGAGATTCAAACTGTCGTCGAGCATTATCCGCAATTAGACAGACAAAAACTGCGTACTTTGGTGCGTCAAGCCACCAAAGAACTGGCCAAAGGCCCTGAATCAAAATCATCTAAAGAGCTGTTTAAATATCTACGCAGCGAAATCCAAGACTAATTAACTTCAGCCCCACAAGGATGTTGCTTATGCGACTTAGCAAAACGTTATCGGTATTTTCTTGGGTATTACTGGGCGCATTAGCGCTCAGTGGTTGTAATGGCGCCGCTGATGGCACCGACACTGACGGAACAACAGACAGCTATAGCTTAACGCTGGGCTATAAAACTGTAGTTAACGGCAAGTGCGCCGATGCAACCACCAATTTAAGCTATGCCTCCGATACGAGTTTTTGTGCCGTCGCTACCTTAAAAAAGGGTTCGAGTAAACTTAGCGGCCAACTGATTAGCTTCGCTGCGACCTTAGGTACTGTTGCGCCAGCAACAAAACTCACCAATGCAGATGGCGTTGCTGAAGTCATCATTTCTAACCCTGCATTAACAGCAGAAGCTGGTACGGTAACGGCGAGCTATACGCCGTCTGATGCAGACGCATTAACTGCAAGCCGTAACTACGAGTTCGTTGGTTCAGACAATGGCAACACCATTGAAACACCCAAACTCAGCGCCAGTATTTTAAACAGCTCAGCCTTAGTCACTCGCTTTAAAGTCGATGAGTCGGTGCAATTACAAGCCATATTGCTCGATAGCGAAAGCAAAGGTATCGAAGGCGCTAAAGTCACCTTTACTGCTGGTTCAGCGGCGCTCAATCCTGCCAGTGCGCTGACCAACACTCAAGGTATTGCGCAGGTACCCTATACGCCAAGTGCAACTGAATTAGGGGCAAATGCCTTAACGGTCACTGTGGACTATCAAGGTCAATCGCTGCAAACCAGCAGTTTATATGAAGTGTTGAGTAAAGATGCAGTCAATCAAGAAGGCACGCTGAAACTCGGCTCATTCAATGGTGCAGTCTTTACCGAAGGTCAATTGGCGAGCACCTTAACGGCCGATGCCAATGGCAAATATAAAATCAGCGCAGGCGGTAGTTTTGGTGTAAGTGCAAGTTTAGTATTAGAGGCCAATGACGGCACGGTTACCCGAGTACAAACACCCTCTTCCATCAGCTTTAGCTCAGATTGCACCACAAACAATAGCGCCACACTCGATACCCCAGTTACGACTTTATCGGGTAATGCGAGCTCGACCTTCCAAGACACAAGTTGCAGTGGCAACAGTGAACGTAGCGACCAAATCATCGCCACAACCGTGGCTGGTAATCAGACGTTAACGGCGAATTTCCCATTTACTCTGCAACGTCAAACGCTTGCCAGCTTAAGTTTTGAGTCGGCAGAGCCGGCACAAATTCGCATCAAAGGTGCGGGCGGTACGGGTTCAAGCGAATCCTCTTTAGTCAGCTTCAAAGTCACCAGCGCCAATGGCCAACCCGCAGCGCAACAGAATGTCAGCTTTACCTTAGATACGGTTGTCGGTGGTTTAAGTTTTGCCAATGGCACTGCGAATGCGCAAAGCCTGACTAACTCCCAAGGTATCGCCAGTGTGCGCGTATTATCCGGTACAGTACCCACGCCAGTGCGCGTAGTCGCTACTGCAGTTGATACTGATACTAAAGAAGTTATCACTAGCCAATCAGAGCAACTGACCGTCAATACTGGCTTGCCGCAACAGCTTGGATTTAGTCTATCAACGACAATATTCAATCCAGAAGCAGGTGACTTTAATGGTGAAACTGCAACGATCACCATTCGAGCCTCCGATAGTTTTGGCAATCCAGCGCCCGATGATACTGCTGTCAACTTCACGACAGAAGGTGGCCAGATCCCAACATCATGTTTAACTAAAAATGGGACATGTAGCGTTGTTTGGACTTCACAAACGGCACGAGTACCCGATCACCGCATCACGATTCTCGCTTATGCCTTAGGTCACGAAACCTTCTTCGATACCAATGGCAATAACATCTTTGATGATGCTGATGTTAGTAAAGACATCAATGGCACGCCTGTGCCTGACTTGGCTTGTTTAACGAATTCAGGCGTTGCGAAAAAATGCACAGGCAATGGTATGGACATCGAAGCCTATCTTCCTAGTGGTTTTAGTGATCTAGGTGATGCGTTTAGGGATGACAATGAAGATGGCATTAGGAATTCAGCCGAACCATTTTGGAATACTCAAGCAAAAGAATATAGTTTTGCCGATGGTAAATTTAACGGTCCACAATGCGAAAGCGCACTCTGCGGCAAAGGCCAAGCCAATAAAACCTATATCCGCAAAGCCTTAGTAATGAGCATGTCAGGCTCACAGGCTTATATCAGTGTGATGCAAGACGGTGTGTTATTGCCGAGTGTGAATGACATCAAACCTGTGGCCGTTGGTGCTAGTTCTGAGTTTGTAGTATTTGTCCACGACAGTGCGAATCAAATCATGCCAGCTCAGACAAGTATCGAATTGTGCGTGGATTGTGCTGGAACGCCTAAAACCTTCGAGGTTCCCAATACTGTGTATGCGAAAGGCAGTCTAGGTTCACCACTGAAATTTACGGCATCGGCCAACACCAGCGTATCGGTGAAAGTCACGACCCCTAAAAATGTGGTCACTGATAACTTAGGTTTCACAGTACCAGCGCTTTAAAACTCAATTAAGCAAACTGAAAAGACCCGCTAATGCGGGTCTTTTTATTGGAATATTTTGTTAGAGGATGACAACTCACAGCCCTTAGATCTACTACACATCTTTAGTTATAGCTGTGCATCTATGAGCCATGACTCTCACTAATTTTATAACTCTTAATTTTATAGCTCTACTGCACGGCGTAAACGGAAACTCCGTAAAGCCAAATACAATGCTCCCACTGCCGCCCATATAAGCCCTAACTCTAGTGATTGTGGCTCTAAGTTCACCCAAAGCACGCCAATAGTGCCGGCGCCACACAATGGCAAGACTAAGTATTGTAAGTGGTCTCTAAAAGATTTATTACGTCGATCCCTTAGGTAAAACTGCACAATCACGGATAAGTTTACGAAGGTAAAAGCGACTAAAGCGCCAAAATTCACTAAGGCTAGCGCCATTTCCAAATCAAATGAAACGGCAGACAGCGCAAGCGCACCCACCAACAAGACATTAAATGCTGGGGTTCGCCATCTAGGATGGATATAAGCAAACCCTTTACGTGGCAACATATTATCCCGCCCCATCACATATAAAATCCGTGCAACCCCAGCATGGGCAGCCATACCGGATGCCAATACGGCAACTGTGGTCGCCACTAATACGATGGACTGGAATAGATTACCACCCACATAGAGTGCAATTTCAGGCAATACCGCATCAAGCTGTTGAAAGCGGGAAATATCGGGGAAATAGAGCTGCAAAAAATAAGACACGCCAACAAAAATCACGCCACCGAGCAAAGCTGTCAACACAATCGCGCGAGGGATAACACGCTGCGCATCTTTAGTTTCTTCAGTCAGTGAACTTAACCCGTCAAAGCCGAGGAAGGAGAAACACAGAATCGTCGTCCCTGTGAATAATGGCGCCATCGCCATATTATCGGCATAAAATGGTCGCACACTCGCGACGACACCTTCGCCTTCACCGAGGGAAATGCTATAGGCCATTAGACCAATGAACACCACAATAATGGCGATCTGTGCAAACACTATCACCCCATTAAAGTTCGCGACGAGATCAATCCCCTTGAGATTAAGCAAGGTCATTATGGTCACAAGTGCGAAAATAAAGATCCAAGGTTCGACGCTGGGAAACATGGCGGTTAAATAGATTTTTGCGAGCAACATATTGATCATTGGCATAAACATATAGTCCAGCAGCGATGACCAACCCACCATAAAACCAACATTCTGGCTAAAGGTTTTTTGAGCATAAGTGTAGGCTGAACCCGCATAGGGATATTTACGTACCAAATGACCGTAACTAAACGCGGTAAATAAAATCCCCGCCAATGCGAATAGATAAGACGTAGCCACATGGCCAGAGGTGATCTCGGAAACAATACCAAAGGTGTCAAAAACGGCCATAGGCGTGAGATAGGCAAGCCCCATCACCACCACTTGCCATAAGTTGAGGGTCTGCTTCAAACCCAGATTTTGTTGGCTCATCAGCACACCCCCATTCTACAGGGTTGAACACCTAAGCACGCATCTGCAATTAGTTTTTGCTTGCGGCTAACCGTCTGCACTCTAGGTTTAATGGCTAACGCAACAACTTGATTTACAACAACTACCGACAATCCGGTACACAACAGCCCCATTGGTCTTTCCTCAGTAAAATAGGTTCAACTGAACCTCATATCATTTCCGGATGTTTACCGGCCTCAATTGTTTTAAAACACATACGTCATAAATAAAAAATAACCGAGATACTGAGTATCTCGGCTATTTTTTCGGCGCGCATTCTCCCCCAAAACCAATAAGAAGACAACCCAATAAGGGCCGTTTGATGGCTATCTGCACGATGAGAGTTAAATTAACGGAATAGAATAGACAAGGATAAAGATGGCTTAAAGCAGTTTGAACACTAAGACACGCTACTAGAATATGATAGTAAGGCTGATGACATGCCGAAGGACAAGCTCAAAACTGAATAATTTTTTCACTTGTTTTAAATTTGTTATTGGAAATAAAGCAGATATAGATATAATCTTCCGGCAAAAATTAAACAGGGGCAGTTTAATTTGCGAAGCAACCGCTTCATTTGTTTTATCGCATCAAAAGGAAGATGAAATGCGTAAAATTACTTTAGTCTCTCTGACCATTGGCAGCTGTTTTCTCGCCGCCTGCGCCGCAAAACCACCTATTATCGCTCAAGAAAAAACCGTTGAAATCGAGGGTGTTAACTTAGTTTTTGGTGGCAGTTTTGATACAGAACGCAAAAACATTTCACTCTCTGTGAATGGCGATTCTGTTATGAAAGGCACTTTCCCGCCTTATACTCCGACTCAAAATTTGAGCGGTAAATACAAGGATTTCAAGATTTCTAGCCAATGCTATTTCGGTTCAGTACTCAGCAGCCAAGGTGGCGCATTTGGCGCGATTGCCGGCGTCATTCAAGCGACTAAGTCGAGCTCAGGCGATAAGTGCGATATGCTCGTCGACGGTAAAATTGTTGAAAGTCTCTACTTCTAAAGATTAATTGCAGAAGTACCTAAACTGCCCCTGTAGAGTACAAAACCTGTAAACACTCGCGAGATACTCTGTCCCGCGAGTCCCATCAAAGCTGATTAGCTTCATCCAACAATCTTGCTCTTCGCTTAATCCCCAACATCGCTAGGCCGAAAAAGACCGCAAATAAGCCCCATAGTTGCAGCCATTTGGGCATCACACTCGCCCAACTTGCGCCCATTTGATTGAGTTCTAACATGCCCATAATCGCGGGTACGGCAGGAATAAACTGTGAGCCGAGTACTAAAGGTTCTGGGATCAGTGCTATCGGCCACACAAAACCTGACACGAATAGAATAGGCATAGAGATCAGCAGTAGCACTTGGGTGGGTAAATCGCGGCGGGTGAACAAGGTACTCATGGCAACACCTGCAGCGGCGGTAGCCAGTAAAAACGGCAATAACCACAGCGCAACTAAGCCAAGGCTCGCTTGAATACTCACGTTATACCAGTGATAACAATAGCCCACATAAAAGCTGGTAAAGAAGATATAAATCAACATGAAAGCAAGAATACGACCACAGACTAATTGCACCGGTGACACCTGCTGCCAATACCCTTTATGCCGCCATTGCCCTGCCCCTAAAATGCCAGTACCAATGAGTAAGGTTTGGTGCAAAATCAGCAAGAACAATCCAGGTACCACATAGGGCGTATAACCTAGGCTCTGGTTAAAGGCAGGAACACTATTAAGATGAAGCGAGTTTAAACTCTCTTGGGCCTGCTTAGGATTTTGTCCTTGAGCAAGCATGCCAATCAATTGCACTTGTTTACCCGCATCCATTCCAGCGCTAACTAAGCCTTCAACAACCGCGGAATAAATCAAAAAGTAACTAGCATCACCGCCATAGCTTAGCGTCACACCTTTACCGAGCAATAAATCGCGGCGGAATCCTTCTGGGATCACGAGTAAGCCGTGGGCCTTACGCGTCTCAATAAAACGCTTCGCCTCGGTAATCGAACCAACTTGGCCTATGACTTGAATTTTTGCGCTGGCATCGGCATGACGGATCAATTGACGGCTTAGGGAAGAATGATCTAAGTCCACCACGATCAGTTGTTGCTCGGTCGGCACTTGATTCAAATAGGGCAAAGGATACAAAACCGAATAAAACAGTACACCGCCAAATAAGGTCACAGCGATCGCTTTATCGCTAATAATGGCCTTAAACTCAGTGAGGATCAGTAGCCACAGACTGAGCTGACGTGGTGTGTTTGCGTGTTCGCTCTTGGATAAATTCATCCTATTGCCCCTTCGCAGATATAGCTGCGTCCGAGTCATAAACCGTCACTGAAGCATTGGTGTTAACTGTGGTAGGCAGTAATTTACGCGACAGAAAATATATCAAAGGTATCAAACAGATAAAGCCCCAATAGCTGGTGATTTGGCTCGCCACACTTGGCCAAGTAGCGCCATAACTCACGATACTAACATGGGACTCAATATAATGGCTCGATGGCATGATAAGTCGCCACCACTGGGCTAATTGCGGCATTTCGTGAGTCGGAAAAGTAATGCCCATAAAGGCAAACGCTGGCGCAAATAAAGCGGTACAAAAGCTGATGACCCGCGCACTGTCACGCATCACTACAAATATTAATAACACTAAGCTCCAGACTGCCAATAACATGACTAATTGCGCGAGCAATAATAGGGCTAAACTCCCCGCCATCGGCAGAGCAAGATACAAATACAGCCAAGCTAAAATAAAGCCGCCCTGCAGCATCAATATCGGCGTAAACAGCACCATTTTCGCCCACACTTTAGGCCAAAAATGTTCAGTTAAGATATTCGACATGCCATCGGCCTGAGTGGTAGGCGCTAAATGCAGCTCTCGATTTAAACTGTTTGCCATCACTAACATAGATAACAACTGCCACAGCGCAATCAGCACTGGCGGTACTAAGAAACCTATGTAATTGTTATTTCGGTTAAACAGGGCTGTTGTTTGGCTTTTGACTGGGCTTAAATTCACTGCGACTTGGGATTTCGGTGTACCATTTGCGAGCTGCTTTAAACCCGCCACTTGCTGTAATCCGTCGCCTAAACTCAGCTGAATTTGGCTTGAGAGTAACTTACCCACCAGCAAAAATTGACTGTTGTAGCGCACATCAATTGTAGGCTTATGACCTGTAAGTAAATCCTTTTTCATATCATAGGGAAAAACCACAATAGCGTAGACTTTCGCCTGTTGCATCGCGCTTATCGCCGAGGATAAGTCGGTAAAACTTTGCGGATCGGTAACCGGGTTTGCCTTAAGCTGACGGGTCAACATGCGGCTCAATTGACTATGATCTTGGTCGACAATCGCCACGGGCAGTTGCCTTGGCAGACCTGCACTGAATAACCACCATAAGCATAAAATCCCCAGTAGTGGAATATAACTTATCAGCGCTAACTGCCAAGGGTCATGCCATAGGGCACGCAGCTCACGGCGAACTAACGCTGTGAGCAACGCCATAAAGCTTATGCTCGATGGCTGTAATTCGTCCTTAATCTTGTCCGCCGCGTTGGCGTGAGGCGTACGTTCAGTCACGACTTTTACTCACTGCGCAGCAGCACAGACATGCCGACACGCAGATCGGTAATCGGCTGGTTTGGACGCAATTCCACTTCAAAGGTTCGCATATCAAAATCATGGCCACTTTCAGTCGAACGCCAAGTGGCAAACTCACCCATCACACTGATATGGGACACAGTAAAATCCACATCCTGCCCGAGTGCCGGAATCGTTAATTGAATTTTTTGACCTTTTTTGAAACGTTTAAGTTGGTCTTCTCGCACTTGGAACACGGCCCAAGCATCCTGCATATCAATCAAACTGACAATCGGAAAACCACTGGGTGCCAATTCACCCGCCTGTAACAGCACGTCGCTGATCTCACCCGATTTAGGTGCGCGCATTTGGCTATCTTCCATAATGGCGCTAACTTCTTTCACTGCACCTTCAGCCTTACGGGCATTACCTGCAGCAGCCACTTTGGTTTCCGTCCGCGCGCCTTCTTCTGCCATTTGATACATGGCTAAGGCAGCTTGTTCTGTGTATTTTGCCGCTTGCCATTGGGTAAAGGCTTCATCGCGTTTTTGTCTTGCCGCCACACCTTCGTTAAATAAATTTTCGACTCGGGTATAAGTGGTTTTAGCGAGTGTTGCTGCCGCCTGCGCCTTGAGCCATTGCTCCTTGGCTGCCATCACTTCTTGGCTGCGAGCACCGTTGTTGGCTTCAAGCTGCATCGCCTTAGCGGCATCACGACCACCTTCGGCCTGCATTAACTTTGCATCTAGCTCAGGACTGCGGATCGCGAATAATAAATCCCCTTGGGCCACACTATCACCGCGGCGCACGAGCACTTGTTCGACTCTGCCTGGCACCTTGGACGAAACATTGTACTCACGGGCTTCAATCTGGCCCTGCAACAAACTCGGCTGCGGGCTATAAGCGAGCTTGAGTCCATAGGCTAAGATAAGGCCTAATGCGACCAACGCCACAAGGGCAAGTATTCTGTTAGCGCGCATTGTTTGTCTCCTGCACTTGGGTAGGGGCTGTGGTACGACCGATAAATTCATCTAGTTGACCACTAATGGCCATTAATCTGGCATAGGCTTGCACATAACGATAACGGGCAGCCAATTGCTGAGTTTTCACTGCGCTCAGTTTCAGCTCCGCATCGACTCTGTCGATAGAGGTTGAAAGCCCTTGATTAAAGGCGATGTCACGCAGGCGCAGGTTTTCAATAGCAAGTTCGAGCGAAGTATCGAGCGCCGTCACTTCTTCCTCGGCCTGTAATAATTGGCGATAGCTTTGATCCACCAGCAGACTCAAGTCTTGTTTAGTTTGTGCCTTGGTATAACGAGCTTGTAAGAGTGCACTTTTCGCCGCTTCGACCTTACCGCTACGACCATCTCGGCTGATCAGTGGCACATTGACCCCAACCCCAACCATCCAGTCAGGTGTGATGCTCGTCAAGAGCGTGTCTTCTTCATACAAGGTGTAGTTACCGAAGAGGAAAACCGTTGGATGGTATTTACCTTTTTCCAACGCTATTAAACCGTTCGCTTGCGTTTCTTTCGCTTCGAGCAATTTGAGCGCCGGATGTTGGCTCAGGGTAATTTGGCTGAGTTGAGCGAATGAAGGAGCCTGTGGCAGTACAAATAAGGGAGAATTTGTGCTCACCTGACTTTGCTGTAGCATACGTGCCAGCGCGATCACTGCCATTTCGTGTTGCCGACGAGCACTGCCTAAATTGACTTTAGCATTGTCTAGGGCAACCTGCGCATTGAGGCGCTCGACCTTAGCAATTTGCCCTTCTCGCTCTAGTGCTAAAGCATGATCAACATGCTTAGTTAACGAGCCAACCAGATCAGTCTGAGTATTCACCAATGCCAACGTTACATCGACAGCGTAATATCTATCCACCAGCAGGGTAAATAAATCACGCGTTGCCAATTGTAATTCTTGTTGCTTCTCGGCCACCATAGCCGCGTGTATACCTTGAGCCGCAGTGATCTGTCCGCCCGTATAAATCGGCCACATTGCCTGTAAGCTGGCGCTAAAAATATCTTGTTCACTTAAGGGCAGCGGCGGAATACCCGCAATAATGCCGCCAAGCGATGGCGGGATAGAAATCACAGAATTTAATTCTTTCAGATCAAACTCTATCGGTTTATCCAAATGAATATAGTTACCGCGAATGTCTAATGAGGGCAAATTTAAGCTCTCGCCCGCCTCTTGTTCACCCTTAGCGCGGTTAACTTCCTGAGATTGTGCTTGCAACTTGTCGCTCACCTTCAGCACTTGCTGCCAAGCATCAGTAAAGCTAATCGGCTGAGCATAGCCAGCCGAAGGCAATGATAATAGGCACAGCCATACCACACGTGATAGTTTCATTAACACCTCTAGAGTAGTTACTCTAATTTCCTTTGCGAATGATAACATTCATGGTGGGTAGCGACTAGAACCCATAGACGTAAGGTTCTAGGTTTTATGCTGTTCCGCCCACGGTAAGCTTATCGAGTTTTAGGGTCGGTTGACCCACACCCACAGGCACACTTTGACCATCTTTACCACAAACGCCCACACCTTGATCTAAAGCCATATCGTTACCGACCATAGAAATCTGGCTCATAGCCTCAGGGCCATTACCGATTAAAGTAGCCCCCTTAATGGCTTGAGTAACTTCACCATTTTCAATCAAATAGGCTTCGGATGCTGAGAACACAAACTTACCCGAAGTGATATCGACTTGGCCACCGCCAAAGTTAGGGGCGTAAATGCCCTTCTTCACTGACTTAATAATCTCACTGGGATCTGACTCACCGGCCGTCATATAAGTATTGGTCATACGTGGCATAGGCAAATGCGCGTAGGATTCACGGCGGCCGTTCCCCGTTGGCGCAACACCCATTAAGCGAGCATTGAGTTTGTCTTGGATGTAACCCTTTAAAATACCGTCTTCAATCAATACGGTTCTTTGGGTTTGTACACCTTCATCGTCGATACTCAGTGAACCACGACGATTAGGCAAGGTGCCATCGTCGACCACTGTCACTAACTTAGACGCAACTTGCTGACCAACCTTGCCGCTAAAAGCACTGCTACCCTTACGGTTAAAGTCGCCTTCTAAACCATGTCCAACCGCTTCGTGGAGCAATACACCGGGCCAGCCATTACCTAACACCACTGGCATTTCACCCGCTGGTGCATCGATGGCATTTAGATTGACCTGCGCTTGACGCACGGCTTCGCGGGCAAAGGCGAAACACATAGGTAAACCTGTGTCATCGCTTGCCATTAAAACACCGTAGTCATGACGACCACCACCACCGGCGCCGCCACGTTCACGTTTACCGTTTTCTTCCAAAATCACGCTACAGTTAAAACGAACCAGAGGACGGATATCGGCCGCCAGAGTGCCATCACTCGCAGCAACGAGGATTTCTTCGTGCACACCAGCAAGGCTAACCACCACTTGAATAATCCGGCTATCTAGACTGCGAATAAACGCATCGGCTTCTTTCAGCAGGTTGATTTTTTTGACTTCTTCCATCGCCGCAATCGGATCTAAGCTGTCGTATAACGCCAATGCTTTTTGACGTTTAAAGGCTTGTACCTGAGTCTGCTCACCCGCACTAGCAATGCCACGGGCAGCCTGTACTGCAGCGCTTAAGGCGGCAGGAGTGATGTCGTCGGCATAGGCAAAACCCGTTTTCTCACCGCTGATGGCCCGCACGCCCACACCGCGTTCAATATGGAAACTACCGTCTTTGATGATGCCGTCTTCCAGCACCCAAGATTCGTGGCGACTACCTTGAAAATAGAGATCGGAATAATCGATTTTGTGCTGATGTATGGTGTTTAGATAGGTTTGCAGGCCATCTAACGCTAACCCATTCTTCAATAAACTTTGCTCTACTTGTGCTAAAAATGGCATCTATGCTCTCTTTGACCCCAAGGGATCTTGATATTCTGAGTGTAAATTCGGTGTACTAATTCTATGTGTTAATGCTGCATATCGGCTCAAGCGCAAATTCAGCATTTCAACTCGTCTGCTGGCTACTGGCACATTATTTCAAGCTTGGTTCAAGGAAACGATTATGCTGCATGACGGGCATTTTACTGCGAATACTGTGCAGTTCGGTTAAGTCGACCTCAGCCTGTACCCAACCCGTACCAGTTTTAAGTTCAGCCAAAATATTCCCCCAAGGACCGACTATCATGCTCTGCCCCCAAGTTTCTCGACTGCCTTCGTTATGCTGTCCCCACTGAGCTGCTGCAAGAATAACGCATTGGGTTTCAATCGCTCTTGCCTGTAACAATACCTGCCAATGGGCTTCCCCCGTCACCTTAGTGAAGGCAGAAGGGACAGTAATAATCTCGGCACCCGCAAGGCGCATCGCCCTAAACAAGTCGGGAAAGCGTAAATCATAACAGATGGTTAAGCCAATTTTGCCAAAAGGTGTATCGATAACGCTAATGTGATCACCGGGGCAGAAGGTTTCGCTCTCGCGATATTGTTTTGTACCATCGGCAACATCCACATCAAAAAGGTGCAGTTTATCGTAATGCCCTAAAGTATCACCTTTATCATCAAACAGATAACTGCGGCTATAGACACGACCATCCTCAGCCAACGCCGGAATAGTCCCCGCGACCATAAACACCCGATACTTGGCGGCCAGTGCACTTAACGCCGATTTGAGCGGACTCTGATGGACATCGCCCGCATAGGCAAGTTGCTGACTTTCATGGCCACCAAACAGTAAACTGCATTCGGGTAACACGACTAAATGGGGCGCATCGGCATCCCGTTTGAGTTCGTTAAGCTGCGATTCGATAAACTGCAGATTGGCGCTGACGTCGCGACTGCTCTGACATTGCAACAGGCTGATGTGCATTCTGATCTCCCTGAATTTGCTTAATCGGTTCTACTACTGGCTGATTCTCTGGTGTGGCAGGCGTGTTCGGCGCTTCAGGCGAAGGCGTCGCTTGAGGTTGCTCCCGCTTTAAGTCGGGCGCTTTAATTTGATCTGTTGCTGGCTTTAGCTCTTCTGATTTTGATTCTTCAGATCTGGCCTCTTCAGGCTTAACATCTTGTGGCTCGAGCGCTTCTGGTTGTGTTGCTTGAAGCTGTGGCTCAGATTTAGCGTTGCTTGGTTTGACTTCAGTTGACTGAGCTTCAGTTAACTTAGTTTCAGTTGGCTTAGCTTCTGTTAATTGAGCCTCGGTCGATTTAGTCTCTACCGGCTGAGTGATATCGGCGTTATGACTCGCGGCTTCGGTCGGCACCGCTGGACGCTCAACGCCAACCACAGGTAAAATAGATTCTGGAATTTCAATCTCTTTACTCTTACGCTCTAACTCTTCGACCACAGGCTCTGCCATAGTCCCTGTCACCCGAAAACGAATTTCTGAAATAACTTCAATCACAGGCTCAAGCACTTTTGTCAGGGCAAAGGCCCCCAGACCCAGTGTCCAAGCGCTGGTACTGAGCAATACGACAGTCGGCACACTTGAGGCCAATTGCGGCACAAAGCGGATATCGTAATTCAAACTTTCAGTAGTGAGATCCGTATAGCCACGCACCTTCATATTACCCGCGATGGCATCCATTTCAGTATCAGTGGTTTTCACCACGCCATTATCAATCTGCAGATTGCCATTGAAAGAGTTGAAATACATGCCCTGACCGAAGACATCGGTGAAATCCAGCGACAGTTTACGCACCAAAGAATCTAAACTGAACAGGGAGAAAATCCGTGCGCCCTTGTCACTCACCTGAGATAAGTGGCCTTTGCCTAAGTTGAATTTCACCTTGCCATTTAAGGTTTCGAGGGAGAAGGCATAGGGAGCACCTTGCCAAGATAAGTCCGCATTCACCTTCAAGGGGGCTTCATTAACGCCAGGCTCTATACCCAATTGAGCAGATAGATAACTAAACTGAGTGGCATTTAACTCAACACTGAGGTCAGTTTTATTCTGTCCAGCCTGTTGTTGCCAAATGCCACTGCCCTGCAAATTGACATTGGGCGTAGTCAAAGACAATGTTTGAATCTTATATCCTGCCGCTTGTGGGCTCGCCTGCAAAACAAGCTTTCCAAAGGATTTATCGAAGAAACGAAAATCTTCCACATTCACTGCCACGGGCGGCAAGTTAGTGAGCACTTGATCACTGGCAAAATCGGCATCCGTGTTCGACTTTACCTCAGGTGAAAAATAAAATTTATTCGCCACAACTTTGAGACCTTGAGTTTTCCAATTTGGATAGAAATCGATCCAACCGTCAAATTCGTTGGCAACGGTATTAAAACGCCATCCCGTCTCGTTAGGCTTAGCATTAAGCCTAAGCTCCGTCAGTTGTTGCCCTAAAAGATCGAGCCGACCGATATGAGAATCGATACTCGCCACCGCGGGAAATAAACTTTTATGGGGAATATCATCTACTAAAATGCCCGTTTTCGGTATTTTCTCTTGACCAACAAAGGCATTAATCACAGGTAACCATTCGGCTAATTTGGCCTTACCGAGATCGACTTGAATATGACCTTGTTCTGTATTTCTGGCTTCATCCTCATCGAATAAACGCCCCAATAACAAGTCAAAATAACTAAAATTTGCACCTTTATCGGCATCGAAACCACCGATAAACTCGGCATGACTGGCAAGCTTGACATCAAGCGTCGCATCATCTTGATCGCCAACAAACTCAGCGACTAAAGGTCGTGGTTCATTTTCGGGTTTAGCAAAGTATCCTGGGAGTAACAGTTGCGTCCCCAGCATATCCGAAGTCACTTTGGCTTGGATTTGATAACCTTGCTCAGTAAATAGCATAGTCATAGCACCGTCCCAACTGATTTTTCCCTGATAAAAATCGCTCAAGGGATTGTGTAATTCATCGGGGAGACGGCTGAGATCCCAACGACTTTTCAGCGAAAGATTAAGGCCAAAATCTTTACCTTTAGGCTGAGTGTCGAAAGTTAAACTGAGCGGTTGTTCGAACAAGCGCGCTTTGATGCCTTTTCCTGTCACAACTTCATTCGCAAAGTCGACTACACCAGTCACGCCATGAAGTTGAAGCCCTGGCTGAGCAATATATACAGGCGTATTATCAAAACGGATTTGACCACGAATATCTTCGGCTTCACCTTCATACAGTGGAATGCTGATGTCTAAAGTGCCAGTGACAGCACCTTGCACGACATCTAAGGTTTTACCTACTGAGTTCGCCAAAGGTGAGGCTTGTAACACCTTAGTCGCCGCACTGCCTTGAGTAGCAAGTTCGGCTTCAATCCTTAGCAGCGTCTGTTCACCAATGGCGGGAATAAATACATGGGCACCTGTGGCATCCACATTCATCAGCTTGCCTTGGTTTAACCAAAGATCCATGCGGGTATTTTCAAACAAAGCGTTAAGGGACAGATCTGTGACCGCTGGCCAGTCGGGTTGAAACTGAAATTTGGCATCTGTTAAGGTAAATGCTGCCTGAAACACGCCGCTATTATCATCGAAGGGAAAACCACTTAACGAACCACGCCAAACAACTTGCGCATCTTGGGTCTGACCCGCTTTAAGCCCAGTATCCAAATACTCTGCCAGTGATTCACCCATCGCCTTATTGGGGAAATACTTGTCGGCATTAGCCACATTGTTGATACGAACATTGGCCGCCAGCGCCATGTGTGCAGCACCGCTAAAGTCCAAATTCAATGCCGCATCAACGCCGATATCTTCGTTTTCAAACTGCAACTGAGGCACATTTAAACTCAGATGTTCAGTATCGAATTGACCATCAATTGACGCACCATTGAATACTAATGGCGCCGAAAATTCATCACCAAAATCGAGGGTGTACACTTGTTCAGGTAGAGAGAAATACAACGTCTTATCTTGCCAGCGAAGGTTCACATCGACAGGATGAGTATTGGGAATACCGTCAACCTTCTGCCAATGCAACTGCTTCACTTCGGTACTGGCGAGCAAAGGCTGGTCGGCTTTTTGATACAGGCGGATTGGTCCAATACTAGCCTCTGGAGCTAACGCATGCCATTGACGTAATACGGCTCTATCGACTCCAGGAAATAGCGGCAGCAGCGGCAATAGACTCTGAGTATTAACTTGATTCACATAGGCAAATAATTCATCGTTTTGACGCTTCGCGGCCAGCGTTAATGCCGGCCAATGCTCACCATTGGTGACAAAATCCAGTCCTGAACTTTGTACTTCCCAACCCGTCGCCTTTGGCTGCCAAACAATATCGCCCGCTTGAATTTCAAATTTCTGCGGCTCTTGCTTTAATGTCCATTGCAGCCAGCTCGGCTCAAAATGAACCATAGCAGAACTGATGCTGCGGTCGGCAAACGTAAGCCAAGCCTTAAGATTGACAACCCCTTCTAAGGGTAACTTTTGAGTGGAATCATAGGGATTAGGTTGACGTGAAGCCCATTCACCTAAGTCTAAAGAGTTAGCCGCCAAATAAATCTGCCCAGTCAAACTGTCGGGATTTGCACCATCGCCATTGATATCTAACTGTAATCCGAGAGACTCATGCTTAGAGGCATGACTATCAAGATACAATTCTCCCGCACCGCGGTGACGTTCACCCTGATTGCGCCAGTTCAAATGACGAATATGGATCGGGCGAAACTCTTGGTGCATGCTCAGCAATTGCACTGTGGCATTGGTTAAGGAGAATCTATCGAGTTGTTTGAGTAATAGGGCATAGAGCCAATCGAGTTGCGGGGCTTTATTAATTGTGGCGGGATCGTTCTCGGTAAGTTTATCCATGTCTAAAGCGACATGGACACCCTCAAAAATAACATCTTCGATTCGCGGGGTGAGCGTGAGCAGCGATTGCCAAAAATCTAACTTCACTTGTACGTTCTTGATCATCAAGGTCACAGGCAGTTGTTCCTGTGGCGGGATCACTAAGTCATCGATGTTAATTGCAGGGCCAAATGCCTGCCAATGGGCGGATAATTCCCCCACTTGCACATCGACTTTATATTCGCTTTTTACGTAATTCACCAGTTGCTGGCGAACTTCATCAACCTGCGGTAATAAGCCACGGATCAAACTGACGGCAAGCGCAAACAAGACCAAAATAAGCGCCAGAAATTGCCAACAAAAACGGCTAAATTTTTTTGCAGTAAAAAGCGTAGCCACTACATCATCACCACATCATATTTGTGCTGTGAGTACATAGGCTCATTTTGCAAACGGATGCGCTTACCTATGTAAACCTCAAGTTCAGCAATAAGATGATTATCATCGGTATGCAGACTTTGATACACGGCAGGCGAACAGTACAACAGGAACTCATCAGCATCGTAGGCACGGTTTAAACGGATTATTTCGCGAAAGACCTCATAGGAAACCGTCTCGACTGTCTTCATGCTCCCCGTGCCATGGCAGGCCGGACATTCGCCACAGACGACATGCTCTAAACTTTCTCGGGTACGCTTACGGGTCATTTCGACTAGACCTAACCCCGAAAAACCACTCACATTGGTTTTCACCCTGTCTTTAGACAAAGCGCTGGTTAAGCTGCTAAGAACACGAGCCTTATGATCCGCCGTCATCATGTCGATAAAATCAATAATAATGATGCCGCCGAGATTACGCAGACGTAACTGCCTCGCTATCGCTTGGGTCGCTTCGAGGTTGGTATTAAAAATGGTTTCTTCAAGATTCCTGTGCCCCACAAAGGCGCCGGTATTGATATCCACAGTCGTCATGGCTTCGGTTTGATCTATGATCAAATAGCCACCAGACTTGAGCTCGACTTTACGGCCGAGTGCACGTTGAATTTCGTTCTCCACATCGTAGAGATCAAAAATAGGCGCAGGCCCTGAATAATGCTCAATCTTATCGGCAATCTCTGGCATAAACTCCTGCGCAAAAGACTGCAACTCGGCAAAAGTGCGGCGAGAATCCACTTGAATACGGTCCAGCTCAGTACCGACAAAATCACGCACAATGCGCACAGGTAAGGCTAAATCTTGATACAGGAGCGACACACCACTGCGTTTACGTCGCTCACTCACCTTTGACCAAACTCGGCGTAAAAATGCCGCATCTTGGGATAACTCATCTTCCCCTACGCCTTCGGCGGCGGTGCGGATAATAAAACCACCGTCATCATCAACATAGGGCAAAGTAATTTGTTTGAGGCGACTGCGTTCTTCTTCTAGTTCAATACGCTGGGAAACACCAACATGGCTAGAACCTGGCATAAAGACTAAATAACGGGAAGGCAGCGTGATATCGGTCGTTAGGCGTGCGCCCTTAGTGCCCAGCGGATCTTTAACCACTTGCACCATAATGTCTTGCCCTTGACGGACTAACTCGGCGATATCACGAACAACGAAATGACCTTTCTCAACATCGGCGACACACTCAGTGTGTGGCACTATGTCGGACGCATGTAAAAAAGCCGCTTTATCTAAGCCAATATCGACAAAGGCGGCTTGCATACCGGGTAACACACGGCTGATTTTACCTTTGTAAATATTACCCACTAAACCCCGTTTCATACGGCGTTCAATATGGACTTCTTGCAGCACACCATGCTCAACTAAAGCAACGCGCGCCTCAGATGGAGTTACGTTGATCAGTAATTCTGAACCCATCTTGCGCTGTATTTTATTTGGATTTAAGCGACTGGTATTCACGACTCACCCCATTCGGGAAACTAGATTAATTAATCGAAGTTACAAACTCTCTAAGCATGAAAACCGAATAAAGGAACAAGGTCAACGTCATTGGAGTACTCGATTCAGAGCCCTAAACGCCAATAAGGTTCATTCTAACCTCAAGCCAAAATCGCAATATAAGCAACCAGCAGCAGTTAAATAAAGCCAACTTCGGCTAACAACTCACGCGTTTCAACCAGAGGTAAACCTACAACGCCAGAATAACTGCCTTCAATTGCAGCCACAAAGCAACCGCCGAGCCCTTGAATGCCATAACTGCCCGCCTTATCCATGGGCTCTTTTGAAGCCACATAAGCCTCAATGTCAGCTGTCGATAAAGCGCAAAAACGCACTTGTGTTTCAACTAAGCGCACTGAGATTTTTAAGGTTGAGTCAGACTCGCCTGCTTTGTAGGTCAGTGCCACAGCCGTCATCACAGTATGCGTTCGGCCAGACAGTTCACTGAGCGTTTGCTTAGCATCGGCCACATCCAGCGGTTTGCCTAATATTTGATTTTCAAGCACTACGATAGTATCAGAACCTAATACAGCAGGCTGTGACATATCTGCGCATAATGCCAGTCCAGCTTGGGCTTTTTCAGCGGCTAAACGTCGTACATAATCCCTTGGCGCTTCGCCCTGTTGCACAGTTTCATCAATATCAGGTGCCACTTGCGTGAAACTAAACTCAGGACGACCGAATCCAATCTGTGCCAATAATTCTTTGCGACGTGGCGAAGTTGAAGCTAAAACTAAATCCACAGTTAACGAACCTTATAATGACGTCGAACCCGACGTAAAATCCAAAATATCCAAGGCCAGATCACTAATCCTGAAATCGCAGGTAAAAATAGATCCGTTTTGAAAACAGCCTCTTGCATCACAAATTCAACCCAGTAAATCACTAAGTGATAAATACAAATCAGTAGCATGATCACTAACGACTGCTGCCATTGAGGGAAGTTTCGCAAACGCTGGCAATGCAAGATAGCAATATAAATAACCAAAGACATGGCTAAAGAGCGCACACCTAAGGTGGCTCCCAATAAAATATCTAATACTAGGCCTAAAACCCATGCGGTTAAGATGTTGTATCTGTGGGGTAATGCGATAGACCAATAGAGAACAATCATTAATAGCCAGTCTGGACGCCAAGCATCAACAGCACTTGGCAAAGGCATGATCTGGCTGATCACGCCGATAAATAATGTCACCCAAACAATAAAGCGCCCATTGGCGGCCTGAAAACTCATTAATGCACCTCAGCCACAGGAGGAGTGGTTTCCGTTGACGGTTTGGTCGCAGGCGCGGTCACAGGTTTAGAAGCCTCTGCTGGCGTGACACTTCCGCCAGCAGGAACAGCGCTATCTGCTTTTGATACATTATCGCTCGATGAATGATCCGCAGCAGGCACGGTAGGCTGACTCGGTAAAGTCACACCAGAATCGGGGGATGGCCAAATCAACAATAAATAACGAATACGATCTAACGCCGCTAAAGGCTGGGCGGTGACTCGAGCGTAACTTTGACCATCTTCAGTCAACACTTCCATTACCCGCGCGACCGGATAACCTTCTGGGAAACGATTCCCTAAACCTGAGGTGACCAGCAAATCGCCGACACGAATGTCAGTACTCTTGGCCACATGGCGCAGTTCTATTTCATCTAGCTCACCCGTACCATTGGCAACAAGGCGCACATCATTACGGGTGATACGCACAGGTAATCCGTGTGATACATCGGAGAGCAATAGCACCCTACTGGTCATTTCACTGACTTGTACCACTTGGCCAACAACCCCTTGGGCGTCGACCACAGGCTGCCCAACAAATACACCACTGCGTGAACCATGGTTTAGCACCGCATAGTGATGGAAAGGATCGCTAGCAACCTCCAATACTTCAGCCACCATTTTGCGCGAATCAAGGTAGGCTGGTGAGCCCAACAGTGCGCGTAAACGTTCATTTTCTTGGCGTAAGTGTTCGAAACGCTGTAAGCGTTCACTCATCAGCAGTTGCTGCCTGAGCAGCTCTTTATTCTGCAACGCTAACATATTGCGGGTGGCAAAACTTTCAGACGACCAGTCAAGCGCAACACCGGGCACGCTCGCTAAATACTGCAATGGACTAAAAAAAGAGGATAACGATTGCCGTACAGGATCGAGGCGATGATTAGCAACGAGCAAAGCCACCGACAAAATAATTGCCAGTGTCAGACGGAATTGGTTTGAAATACCACGAACAAAAATTGGCTTCATAGGAAAGCTAAGGCGGTGATTAACCGCCCCATACCGAAGTTAAATTAGGTTTCTTCGGAGAACAGATCGCCGCCGTGCATATCAATCATTTCGAGGGCTTTACCACCGCCACGTGCTACGCAGGTCAATGGATCGTCCGCCACCATTACAGGAATTCCGGTTTCTTGCATTAATAAACGGTCTAAATCACGCAATAAAGCGCCGCCGCCAGTTAACACCATACCGCGCTCAGAAATATCTGAAGCTAATTCTGGTGGAGATTGTTCTAACGCCACCATCACAGCACTTACGATGCCAGATAATGGCTCTTGTAAGGCTTCTAAAATTTCATTGCTGTTCAGTGTAAAGCTACGAGGTACACCTTCTGCCAAATTACGGCCGCGGACTTCGATCTCGAGCACTTCATCGCCAGGATAAGCAGTGCCGATAGTGTGCTTGATACGCTCAGCCGTAGCTTCACCAATCAAGCTCCCGTAATTACGGCGGACATAGTTGATGATCGCATCATCAAACTTATCACCGCCGATACGTACAGAAGACGAATACACTACACCATTAAGTGAAATAATCGCGACTTCAGTGGTACCACCACCGATATCCACCACCATAGAGCCGGTCGCTTCAGATACGGGTAAACCCGCACCAATCGCAGCTGCCATTGGCTCTTCAATTAAATACACTTCGCGAGCACCAGCGCCCATGGCTGATTCACGAATAGCACGGCGTTCTACTTGAGTGGCACCAACGGGCACACACACAAGCACGCGTGGACTTGGACGAAAAAAACTATTGTTGTGCACTTGTTTAATAAAGTGCTGCAACATTTTCTCCGTCACATAAAAATCTGCAATGACACCGTCCTTCATTGGGCGGATAGCTTGGATATTGCCAGGCGTTCTGCCTAGCATTTGTTTAGCTTCTGTGCCGACCGCGGCAACAGATTTCTGACCGGAGCCACTACGCTCACCACGTATAGCAACAACAGAAGGCTCATTGAGGACTATGCCTTCGCCACGAACATAAATTAATGTGTTAGCTGTACCCAAATCGATCGATAGATCATTAGAAAAAATGCCGCGTAGCTTCTTAAACATGTAACTAGCCTGTATTCTGTGGAGTCAGAAGAAAAGAAAAATCAGCTAACTTTATCAATGCCACCCTGATTCCACAAGACCGATGAGGTTAACAATCGCTAATGAGGTGATTTTTTTTCAAATCACCACGTAAAAAACAGTATTTAAGCGGAAAATACTGTTTATTGACGATAATATCAGCAACAAAAAACGAGTGAACACACAATTCAGCAACAAATATCAAACTAAGGCATTGCATTTAGAATCTGTTACAAGCGTTTTCGTCGACTTCCAATAAGTGAAATGGCAGCCCATTTCAAGGGAAAGCCTGAGTTCAATTTAATGAGAGAAAGAACTCAGATTAGTTTACCTCACGCCAATAGATTATTTTGTCATGCCCTCGATAACGACCAAAATACGCACTTGCCCGCGGTTCAGTGACCTCTGTTGGCGATACGCCATTCCAATTCCAGTACCATTCTAGCCATGTCGGCACATCCAAGGGCGCCGTCACTTGGCCGCGGTATGGCAACCCACTTGTTGTAACGGCTTGCCAAAGCAACTCAAATTGGCCAGCTTGGAATGTTGCAGTCCCGCCAGAACGCACAACACTTTGTCCCGCCACTAAGTCGGGATCAAAATTGTAACCCAGAGCGGAATGATCAACCTGCGAACCCAAAGCATACACTGCCGTTGTGCAGTTATCGGCAGTATTTAAGGCCCAGCTGCTGCCGTTCCAATATTCGGCTCGAGTCGGCATACGCAGTATTTCTGTCTCAGGACCATAGGTGTTATCCATCACCACACGGCCATGACGAAGGGTTTGAGTGCTGATTTTCTTAGCATTACAGTTAGTGCAAGTGCCTGTAGATGCCGCATCCATGTCTGGTGAGGCCACATAGCTGTAAAGCCCATTCGGCCGAGGATCGTTATCCATCAATTGCACGCCAATATCGAGCAGCTCAAAGGGGCCATCCTGATACAGATTCGTCGCCACATTTGGGGTCACCCGACTAAAGTTAGCTTGGTAAGAAGCATCGACCGTCGCCACACCTTGATTCCAACTATCAGCCTTTATAGGTAAGGCACTTAAGCGACTCTGTAAATCAACACCATTATTGTTGTTTTCTCCCACTAATTTGGCAGTGGCGAGGGAAAATGGCGGGAAATAGTTTTTCGTTATATCCCCCGCGATATTTAAAGCACTGAGCTCCATCGACATAGGGAACAGCTGATCCATATAGCTAAAGCCGCCACAGGCAGGTATGACCGATACGTTACTGATTAAAAATCTATCGGGCACAAAACGGCCAATATTAGCTGAATATCCAATTGGAATATTTAAGCTGCTTGCCGTCCCTAAATAATTTGGGCTAGCCTGCGCTGCAATTTGGAATACTCCAACTTCGCTGATGGTCTGATTGCTGATGGTATTGAGATTATTGGCCTGCGCCGAGTGGCTGTAGGATGCCACGCCTAACGCCCCATCAAGTCCGCCGTTGGCAATGCTTGGCGCAACGACTTTACTGGCAAGCTTCATCTGCGCATCACTAAAGTTAGGCGTGGGTAAGTTGCCCGAACAAAAGTCCGGATCGCCATCTTTTTCCCATGCCATCGCTTGTACTGTCATGCCAAAGGTTTGACCCGCTTTACGATAAACATTACACGTCATATTCGCGTTTGAGCAGCTAGCATTGGCATCTACAGACTTAACACACAATCCCGCTGGTACGCTGACAAATTGGTCTGAACCGGCCATGACTAAGCCCTGTTCATCACCAGTACCTGTATATTTTGCATCTAATTGTAATTTACCTGCATCAGGGTAATTGACTAAAATGCTTGCTTGCCCGTTGGTATCAAACAGCAGGTTCACCGCCGTAGGCGAGGCACTTGATGTGCTAATTGCCGTATTGTTGATGGTGACGGCTTTAGGCGAGATAGGCGCGCTTGGCGTTTGGTAACTGCTCCAGAAATTCAGCGTTTTAGTCTGGCTTTGGAAGCTTGGGACACACTGCTGAGTCTCATCGGATTTGTTCACCGCTTTGACCAACACATTAATAGGTTTATTGGCCAATTTATCGGGCACGTCGAAGATAAACCCACTGTCGGCGAAAGCCAGTGAGCAAGCATTCTCGCTCAAGGATCCTGAGCCAACTCTACAAAGGGTTTTGCTTAATGGTTTAGTGGTGGGATTAGAGCCTTTTACACCCAAGGTCACTTTACCTGGGATATTACGTCTTAACTGTAACTGAGTACTGCCATTACTAAAACTCACTTGATTACCGCCAACCCATATTCCTTCGGAGGCGGATTCGGGTAACAAGGTTGCCGTCAAAGGATCGGTAAAGAGCTGGCTACAACTGGCGTTGGCACAGGCTCGAATCGTCACGGTTTCGGGATTACAGGTTAATCCCTGCCCGGTATGATCAAACTCAAAATGATCGATTTGGGCGCCAATAGGGTTAGATTTCAAGGCACAAATTTGCACATTATCAATTTCATGATTGTTATTTGAGCCACCAGTAGATCCCGTAAGTGACATCAAGAAGTCACTGGGGGTCGCCGCTTGCCCTGATTGTGCAATCGCATTAAAAGCAGGGATTAAGGTGACAAACCCCGACCCCGTATTACGTTCAACCTTCACTATCGACTGGCCCGAAACCTGCGAATCTATAGTAATTTTATATCTATAGGCTGGCGAGACATTGTTACCATCGACCGTGGGAGATAAACAGTTGCCATTGGTATTACTGCTGCCATTGTTACAAGTCCCCTTCAAATAACGGTATCCTGAGGTGCCAGTACCAGAGCCACGCACCGCAACAGATTGACGACGTTGGCCGATATTAGAACTGCCGCCTTCGCCGGAGAAGTTACCAAACTCATCGATCCCAATACCCAACCAGCCGCCAGCAAAGCCGCTAATGCCGGGCTTAAATCCATAACCTAAGGGGCCGCCAAAGGCACCGGGCTGGGGCGTAATGGCGGCATCTGATAACACCACTGCAATTCCATCGGCACCAGTACCACCATAGGCATAGTGATCGAACTGGATCTCGACTAAGTTATTGGCTGCTGGGAATAATCTTTGATAGGTCGAGGCGGTGGATTGATCTGATTTCGCTTCTGTTAAGCGCATACGCCCACTAACAACCGAAGGAGTAAACGAACCACTACTACGTGAAACCACCCAGTCATTGCTTAAAGCACCCAGAGAGAAACGATCATTAAAGCACTGTAAAACGGGCGCAGGATTACAATTTGGAACAACATCAATCTTTGCAGCATTATCATCAAATTTAATACTACTGTTGCCACCTAAACTAATATTTCTTGCCGTAATAGCTCCTTCTAAATAAGAACTACCGTCTAGCACCGCATTTCCTTCTGCAACAACATAGGATTTAAGAGATGCCCCTCCATTGAGAGTGAAATTTGAATAGCTATATATGAGAAATTTTTCTGGCTGTCCAATGGTATTTAAGTTGTAATGTCTATAGTTATTCTTAATAAAAAATGACACAGTACCAGTTGATGGAAAGACCAGAGTTACACCGTCATTAATAGATAAAGTTTCAATCCAATATTGCCCTGCAGCCAGTTCGATTCGACCCGAAGTAGCTGTAAGGGACTTCATTTTATATATGCCACCATCACTCACAAAACGAATTGTCTTATCAGAACCGCCCTCCAGTAAAATACGATTATATTCACCTTCAACGATATCAATTTTTGTATTATTCCATGTTGGAGGGCCGACATTTACAGCACTTGAAGATGAACATTGAGAGAAATCAATACGATTAGAAGGTAAAGTTGCAATATAATCTCCAGCACGGCACCAACGATAGGAGTTATTAGATGTTACACACAAATCGTCAAAGCTGTTTCCTCCTTGAAAATAGTTATAAGTTGGCAAGTCACTATACCAACGACCAGCATTATTAGGGGCATTGTATAAATAAGAACTGTTGAAGGTAATTGAACCGTTTCTATCGTAATTGTTTACACCTTCTATAAATGTTTTAGTCCAATCGGCTTTCACCAAATGGGATGTGAATGCCATGATTAGGGGCAAAAGGATTAATGGGAATTTGGCTATTATTTTGTTAAATATCATTTTTGATAGCTTAGTTGCCACGGGCTTCTACCTCAACTTGTCGACTTACACGGGTATCACCACTCTCGCATACCGCTTGGCTCTTAATGTGGTACTGGGAGAAAGACCCCACAAAATACCGCGTACATTGCAAAGTCACGCTACAGGCATGAAAACCTACCACATCGGGTGGCGCCCAAGCGCTATTTGCCGAACAAACGCCCACGTCACCATTTAGCGGGAATAATTGTGCCAGCGCGGCATCGGCGCCACTGTTCGCCGCCGCAAAGGCACGGGTTCCCCATACTTCTTGGGTGAGCCCAGTATCACCGTCTTCCACAATATTGATCAGTGCCGATGCCAGCAGAAACATCACGGTAATCACAAACACGCCAATGATTAACGCACTACCACGCTGGCGCTCAGGCAAAGCGTAAGATTTTGATCTTGATAGTGATGATCTGGATGCTGAATTACGCCCTATCGAGCGACGCTGTGAATTAAGGAACATTGATCACCTGCACTTGATGTCGATATTGGAACGTCTCACCATTGACATTAAATCTTGGCTGCAAGTGCACCATGGCATTATTGACTAAACTCGATGGCGTTAAGATCAACGGCAAGTCATTACTATTATCGAGACGATTCGCCACACTTTGCGCCATTAGCACGCCCGTGCCCATAGTGGCTGGATTTGGTTGAACGGTATTAAAGTTATAACCAGCATAACGCACTATTTGCAAATCATTACCGTTTGCCCCCTTTTCAAAGCAATAGCTCACAGGACTCGAACCAAAATAGATCCTTTGTCGTGGTGATGCTTCGGCAAAACGTGTTGGCGCAGTAAAAGTCAGTGTCACTTGATTAGCCAAGGTCAGAGGAGGCGTTTTAACCTGTGCTCGTTTTTGTCTCGCGCTGCTATACACATCGGCATCAACCAAAGGATAAATCCAAGCAAATTGATTCTCACTAATCTTATTCTCATACTGATTTCTATCAAGAATCACGATCCCAGTACTCGCAGCCGCAGCGGGGATTATTGGCATAGTGAGATAAGTCGTGCTGGCCTCGATCGGCACAAATTCAACACATTGATAGGTCAGCGAATCGCTATTAAGACGCACACTGTTGGGCAAAGCACTACGTAGCTCACGAGTCATTCGCTCAACAGCAAAACGGCTCTGACTGAGCACTTGATCGACTGAACTCGACTCAACAAAAATCCGCGTACCAAAAATAATAAAACTACTCACCCCGACCACGAGAATCCCCAGAATCAAGATAACAGTGACCATCTCGACCAGGGTAAAACCTAGTGTGGATTTTTTATTAATCGTAGATAAAGGTGAGGCCATCAGTAATTACTCCTCACCATATTGTAAGTAATCACTTCGTTGTCCGGCGTAGTCACATTAATGGTGACTAGCTTAGTATTAGGCGCAGGCCCATAGGCGACAGTGACGTTTAAACGATAGTTAGGATAAGCAGCGGCATAGGTTTGGGTTGAGTTGAGCATAGTCGCTGTTTCATTTAAGCCGTTGTAATCATCCACATCGTTAAAGTCATTACGACTCTCACCCACCTCAGGCCCCAAGGAAGTGGAACAATTACTACCGAGCGGACTACCACAGGCTGGCGTGCCACCATTGACATTGGTGTTTTGATCGTAACGTTTACCCCAGATTTCATTCATCACCGAATGGGCGAGCTCAGCACTGCGTACTCTATGTAAGGTACTGGCCGCACGATCAGCTTGGGGGAATAACATGCTGGTTAGCATCACTATTGCAATGGCAATCACCAGCATGCCAATCACTAATTCGATAAGGGTAAAACCCTGCTGTGGTTTGGCTTTTTTGGATGTTTTTACTGATGCTTTGCCCAATAGCAACCGAGGATTAATTCGCATAAATATAGCCCTCGGAGGAGACGTTAATCATCACAGTGTCATTAGCAATCACATTAATGCATGGCCCATTACAAGCCAACGAAGTGCTACCATCGATATCGAAATCGAGGCTGAAGTTGCTGATATTAGTACTGTTAGGGCCTACTAGCACTAATTGAGCACCACCTTGAAAAGCTTGGGTATAAAGCGGGTTTGGCGATAATGCTGTACCAGAACAAACCGCCTCATTTCGGGCAGAGAATTGACTCACTTGATAACCAGTGGCTGAGACGGTTACACGAAAACACCTGTCAGTATTATTGAGCGCTTTCTGCTGTACTTGACGCAGCTCGCTAATGAACTCGTTACGTAGGCTATAAGCACTGTAGGAAGACTGGGTAAACAGGCGAGGCAGTACAACCACAGCAAGAATTGAAATCAAGATGATGGTGGTCACTAATTCTACTAAGGTAAATCCAGCCTGTTTTGACATAGAGAATTTAAGCATCACTCGCGTTAATTGCTGATTTCATGTACTAGGTTCAGTTTCTGCCAACTATATGATTAACGCAAATAAATGTCGGAAAACTCTTGGCGGACTCATTTATTTAAAATCATGTAAGAACCGTATTTTATCTAAAAAAAAGGCCTGCTAGGCAGGCCTTTAAGTATTAATAGACTTAACAGCCTGTTACTACAGGAGTCACTGTAATTGGACCGTATGCAGTCAAACCATTTACGTACTGAACATAACACTGTCCTGCAGGCGTAGCTTTAGGACTGATTTGTCCTTGAGGATAGAAATAAATGCTCTTACTTGCACTATCTTCCAGATAGATCCACTCACTTGATGTTCCGCTAGCAGCTGTTGCGGCCTTAATATCCAAAGCATTTTCCAAGGAACCTGTCCATACAGGTGTTGCATGTCCATAGTTAATCAAAACTGTTTTACCTGTAGATACACTAACAGATGGCGGGGTTGTGGCTGTTGAAGCAACTGTATTATTACCTGCAATTAATGACTTTGAGTTGATAAGCGTATCCGCACCTTTAATTGCAGCTTCTAAACCTTTAACGGTTGAAGCTCGAGCATCTGATTGCAAATTGATAAATTTAGGCGCCGCAGTAACAGCCAAAATCCCTAAAATAATAATAACAACCACTAATTCAATTAATGTAAAACCATTTTGCTTTTTCATTTGCAATCCTTACTTAACAACCTGATGACTCAACATGATATTTAGGAAGATTACTAGAATCAGCCTGTTTGTATTCAACCCAACATTTAACCGTATCTGAAGGCGTCAACTTTTTAGGATGAATTATTGCTGGAGTTGTAAGCGTCGTTGTGACCGCTGGCGCATCATCAATAGTCCACTCAGTTGTGGTATCTAGATCAAGTACAACAGCCATATCTACTGCAGTTTGTTTAAGATATCCATAAACACCGTCAACTTTAACATCGTCAGCTACATCAGAATTACCTTTATCATCGATGATAATGCTAGATGTCGGCTTGCTCTCCACCCCCTGAATAGCCGCCTTAGAATAAACGAGTGAATTAGCACCTTGTAAAGAGGCTTTAACACCATTCAAGGTAGACGCGTATGCATCTGACTGAAGATTAATAAACTTAGGTGCCGCTGTGACAGCAAGAATACCTAAGATGATGATCACTACTACTAATTCTATTAAGGTAAAACCTTGTTGTCTTTTCATTCTTAATTACCTATTCAATAACTTTACAAAAAAGTTGATTAACTTAAGCATGACGCTTTAGTTTCTATGGTACAAATGGCGTTTGGGTGAAACTTAATACTCTGCCTGTGCCTGGGTTATACACTATTCCCTTAGCACCTACCGTTGTTAAATCAGGGGCAGGAGTGGGTACACCATTCGTTTGATTTAGCACCAGTGAAGCCACTTGGTGATAAACACATAAATCTAAACCTGCGACGACTGCGCCAGTAATTGAGTTAGCACTGCCGCCTGCGGCGTTAATAACACGAGCGGTATAACGTTGATTACGTGCATCTTGGTTAAATAATACGTTACGTGGAGCACTCTGCAACACAGTGTTAAACACTTCTTGGCAACTGGCATTTGTCATAGCTGTCGCACTGGTTACTGAAGTCCCTGTAGGATAACCAAAACGTGTATCGACATTTACTGTGTTACCGTCGAGGATAACGCTGCTATTTTGACGCCCATCAACTTCCCACTGAGAACGCACAAAGCTAACTGCAGTCGATAAACCACCCGCAACACCGTCAACACTGGCATCTTCAGCATCATCGGTGACATTTAAGAATCGTGGGATCGCCGTTGCGGCGAGTAAACCCAAAATCACAATCACAATCACAAGTTCGATTAATGAGAACCCTGTTTGCTTAGTTTTCATATATATGTCCCCAGACCTCAGAAATTTTATTCTAACAGTTAAATCAATTTTAAAAAGCCATTGAGTTAACAATATTTTACGGAGCAGTCAAAAAAATGACCCTGCCAGAGTTCAGTTGGTAGCCTAAACTATCGCCATTTTTAGATCGATAGTGGCAGCTATTATCCTTAACCAAATAATCCGCCTCTAGACCTAAATTATCAGTTTCAGCGCCCATTAACTGTTGCCACAAATCTTGGCAGCCTTGATCATTTAAGTGCTTAGGTTGTGGCCATCCTAAATCATTGATATCGACAACACTCGACTCAGTTTCTGGGGAGGGATTATCAAATACCTCCCAGTTCAACTGCAATTGCGCCGGCTTACCCAAAGACAACCACTGGGAACGCACCATCACCAGCACATTTAAAAAACGAGCGTGTTCCACTTCCAATCCACGAGCCGCTATTTGCGGTAGCGTAAAAAAGTACTTAGCTCCGATCACCGCCATGATAACCAACACAATTCCAATGGCGATCATACGTCCATAGATACGTAATAGATCGCTTTCAGCCTTTTGCTGAGTCTGCATTTAACCTCAGTTCCACGTATAAGATAGGAAATAAATATTATCCATATCGCTTACTTACCGCCTTTGACCACATTGAGCATATCCCACATTGGCAGGTATATCCCCAAGGCCAACACTAAGACAATCACGGCCACAAAACCGATCAAAATTGGCTCCAATTTCGCGGTGAGGTTCTTTAAATCATAGTCTACTTCGCCCTCATAGAAATCTGCCGCATCATTAAGTAATTGATCGATTTGCCCCGTTTCTTCGCCCACAGCCACCATTTGCAGCACTAGTGGCGTAAATAACTTGCTCTGATTCGATACCCTCAGCATAGAGTCACCAGACTCTATGCCACGGCGCATACCGACTATCTTGTCGTGCATGTAGGCATTATCTACCGCGTCGGCCACTAAACTTAAGGCCTGCGTCATAGGTACGCCCGCACTGAGCATCATAGAGAAACTGCGACAATAACGGGCTAAAGTCGAACGCTCAATAATCGACCCTACGGCGGGAATGTGTAACTTCCACTTATCCCACTGCTTCTCACCTTTTTCCGTATGGTGCCAGTAACGAATGCCGATAATAGTGCCAATCAGCGCCACCAACATCAGCGCCCAATAATTCACGAATAGATTTGATGTACCAATCAACACTTTTGTCGCCCACGGCAAGTCGGCGCCAAAGCGAGAAAACATCTCGGCAAACTTAGGGATCACCATGATATTGAGGATCACCATAGCGAGCGCAATCGCAATCAATACAAACATGGGATAACGCATGGCCGATTTAATTCGTCGCCGCGTCTCTTGCTCACGCTCGATATAACCTGAAAGTTGAATGAAGGCATCTTCTAACTTACCCGTGTTCTCCCCCACGTGCACCATAGAAACAAACAAAGAATCAAACACATCGGGATGTTGATTCATAGATGATGACAAGGGGCGCCCTGCGGTGAGCTGCTCAGAAATATCATTAAGCGCATCTTTCATTCGCTGGGAATGCGCCGTTTCAGATAAGCCTGCTATTGCCCGCAAAATAGGAATGCCAGAACGGGTCAAGGAGTACATTTGTCGGGTAAAAATCTGTAATTCTTCTAACGCGACTTTCCCACCAAATAACTTAGTCAGTGAGAACGACTTAGCCACTTTGGCGACTTTGACTTCAAGGGGGATAATGCCACGCGCCAATAGCATGTCAGCGGCGGCACTTTCCGACGCGGCATCCAATTGTCCCGTAACGGATTGACCTTGACCACTGCGTCCACGGTATTGATAAATTGGCATAATTACGCCTCAGCGCCTTGTTGGCTGATAATATCCTTCGACAAAGGTATCTGAGATTCACTCACGTCTTCCACCAACTTAGCGACCTCTTCAATCGTCGTCATGCCTTCGCTCAGATATTGCAACGCTGACTCAGCGAGTGGGGTGAAGTTAGGGCTCTGCAACGCGGCTCTGGCAAAATCCTGCGGATTGCCAGTACGCATAGCATCGATCATCTTTTCGTCTAGCTCGAGAATTTCAAAAATACCAATACGGCCACGATAACCACTGCCATTACAACTCTGGCAACCCGTGCCAATTCTAAAACTCGCATGGGTAAAATCTTTGCGACTCACACTACTCAGCCAGGCTTTTTCCTGTGGTGTCGGTTGATACTCTACCCCACAGTTATGGCAGACACGGCGCACTAAACGCTGGGCAATAATCACCCTTAAGGCACTAGCAACTAAATAACTCGCAGCGCCCATATCGAGTAAACGCAGCGCACTGGTGACCGCATCGTTAGTATGCAAGGTCGATAGCACAAAGTGACCCGTTAATGCACCCCTAAGACCAATCTCCACGGTTTCTTGGTCACGCATTTCCCCCACCATGATGATATCGGGGTCTTGACGTAAGGTGGTGCGTAGTACATTTGAAAAGTTTAAGCCGATCTTATGGTTAACTTGTACTTGGTTGATCCGCGGCAATTGATATTCGACCGGATCTTCCACCGTGATGATCTTACGGTCGGCGGTATTGAGCTCGCTCAAAATACCGTACAAGGTGGTCGTTTTGCCGCTACCCGTTGGACCTGTGACCAGTAGCATGCCGTGGGGACGTTTAATCTGTTTACGAATACGCGCCAAAATAGCAGGCGGCATACCGGTTTCGTTTAAGGTCAATAAACCCGCTGATTGATCGAGTAAACGCATCACCACAGATTCGCCGTGGTAAATCGGCATAGTCGACATACGCACATCGATATGATGACCTTTGATTTCCATATGAAAACGACCATCCTGCGGCAAACGTTTCTCGGAAATATCGAGACCCGCCATCAACTTAAGTCGCAATACTAAAGCGGCAGCAATATTAACTTCATTCAGAATCGTTTCATGTAGCTGACCATCGATACGCTGGCGAATACGTAAGGCTTTATCACCGGGTTCGATATGAATATCCGAGGCGCGCATTTGCACCGCATCTTCAAAAATCGACTGCAGCAACTTAACCACTGTGGTTTCATTGTCACTATCGCCCGACGTGAGGCTGGCTAAATCGAACATCTCGTCGGCAGCGTATTCTTCTTCGAGTTTACCGGCAATCTGAGCAATTTGGTCTGTACGGCGATATAAGTTATCAAACGCTTGCAGCAGTTGCTGCTCGGGCGCTACCGCTAACTTCAAACGCTTAGGTGCGATAAGCATTTCGAGGTGATCGAGCGCCTGCAAATCCGCGGGGTCGCTCATTGCAACCAATACGCTATCGCCCCGGTCTTCAACCGCTAAAGCGCGGAAACGTCGTGCTTGCACCTCAGGAATAAGATGCACCACTTCTGCAGGGATAGGCATTTTACTGATATCCAGCAAAGGCACATTCAATTGTTGCGACAAGAACTGCAGTAACTGATGTTCGGTAATCGATTGCAAATCAATCAGAGTACGACCCAGTTTTTTGCCCGTATTGCGCTGCTCGGCCAACGCCTGTTGCAACTGCGCTTCAGTAATAATGGCTTCTTGAACTAACAGATCGCCCAAACGCATTTTTAATCTGGGTTTCATTGGCTATCTCCTAGCTGAGTCAAACGTTGTTCAATAAAGGCACTCGCCTGCGCCGATAAGCCTCTATGGCCTAAAGCAGTCCGATAGGCTTGGCGTGCTTGGGGAAATTGCTGCTGCGAATCGAGCGCATAGGCCAGCCCCATCCACCATTTAGCCTGTTGAGGTTCTTGTTGTAATAATTGTCTATAGGCTTGTTCTGACAACGAAAACTGTCCTAACTTTTGCGCTAAATCCGATTGTGCCATCCACTTTTGTCTCGCCAGCGGATGCGTGTCAGGTATGTTGGCTAACGTCACTAATGCGAGATCAGCCTGACCAGAGGCTTGCTGAACCCGAGCAAGCAATAAGGCAAAGTCTAACTGCTGTGGGAATAACAGCATGCCTTGCTGTAACACTTCACTGGCTTTGGCTAATTGACCTTGCCCATAATGCAGCGCAGCTAACTGCTTGCGCGCTTCATGCATACTGGGATCAAAGCCTAATGTTTGCTCATAATAACTAATGGCATCTTTGAGTTTGCCATCCCTTTCAGCCTCACTCGCTAATGTGAACCGCTTCTGCGCCAGCTGCTTTGGGGTCAACGTCACCTCAGTAATCGCCATTTGCCCTTGCTGTTGAGGCGTGAGTCGATTAGTGCCTGCATCAGCTTTAACTTCTTGTACTTTAAGCTCATTGCTCGCGTTAAGTTCATTATCGGCGGCAACACTGGCACGTTCTGACATCATTAATGCAGAGGGTGCGGCAGCAGTGACCTCGGCGCTTCGCACGCTCGATGTGACACGATTCGACTGTGAATGGCTTGGCTCGCTTGCCGTATCGACTAGGTCATCTGCGAGTGCTGAGCTCTCATCTTGTTGCCGTTGTGACTCTTGTTCAACCTCGTTTTCTGATTCAAATTCTTGCGGCTGATTAAGTACAACGTCGTCGACACTGGGTTCAAGCTCTTCACTCTTAGTCGTAAACTCCTGTGTAGTCGCAACTTTAAGCGGTTCTTCGACGACAACGACGCTTGCTGGAGGCTGCCTCGAAGTAATCTTGTCTACCTGCACAGGCTCGATTTGAGTCTGAGTAGATTCATTTTGCCCATTTGTTTGAGCCGAAATAGTCGCTTCAGCAGGCTTTGCCATGAAAAGTTGCCAGCCATAAACCAGAGCGCCACCGAATAGCAATGACACACCACAGAGCAGCAGCCCGTTAAACGGAGCCCGCCTGCGAGCTAAATATTGCACCTGTGGCTGAGCCACGTTGCTGAGCTCATGCCCCTGCTGACGCTTATCGAGATCCTGCAGCATCTTGTTGATCACGCTCATGCAACACCCCTGAAAAAGTGTTGTAATCCCAAACCGAAAGCCACTGTCATCAAAGTGAAAAAAGGCAACCATTTCCACGATAATAATCGGCGAACACTTGCATCTTCGGTGTCTTGAATTGCGGCTTTAACGTGGGAGGTTTGCACACGAGTAGCGCCTTCGCCGAAACTCAATAACAAGGCTTTATGGGCAAGAATATTGATCAATCTGGGGATCCCTCGGGACGCATAGGCTATCTGACGTGTTTCCCGTGATGTAAAGAGTGGTTCGCCCGCACGCCCTGCTATGGCTAATCGGTGGCGAAGATAAGCGTCGGTTTCATCCCATGTCAGTGGGCGAAGGTTGTAGCTAAAAGTAATACGCTGTCTTAATTGCCTAAATTCTTGGCGTTTAAGCCTGTCATCGAGCTCGGGTTGCCCAAATAACACTACCTGTAATAATTTGCGTGTCTCGGTTTCCAGATTAGTGAATAACCGCAGCGCCTCAAGACTGTCGTCCGGCAATGCCTGCGCTTCATCGAGTACCAATACGATGGCGTGACCGTGGGCGCTCAAGGCTAAAAGCTGCTGTTGAATAAGTCCAGTGAGTTGCTGCTGGTCGATATTGCTGGTGTATTTAAGGCCCAGCTCACTCGCTACCGCCCAGCGTAATTCAGCTGGCGTGAGATAAGGATTAGGCAAATATGCGCAATGAAACTGACTCGGCAATTCGTTGATAAGCTTGCGGCAAATCAACGTTTTACCAGTCCCCACTTCCCCTGTCACCTTGATAAAGCCTTCGCCCGTTTGCAGCGCGGTTTGCAAGACTTGCAAGGCTTCCACATGTGGCGACAGACCGAAAAAAAATCCGGTGTTAGGTGTCAGTGAAAATGGAGGTTGGCTTAGGCCAAAATGCTTCTGATACATAGAAGCTTACTTTGTCTCCGGATACCAACGATCTAATAAGGTCTTAGAACGTTGCAGCTCCGTTTTCCAAGTGTCGGCACCGACTATCGTAGGTTTTAACAGAATAATAAGCTCGGTTTTCTTCTTCTGCTTACTACGGTTTTTAAACAATTCACCTAGGAAAGGAATATCACCCAACAAAGGCACTTGCGATACCACTTCGATGTTTTCACTCTTCATCAAACCACCAATCACCACCACATCACCGGAAGCCGCGCGGATGACAGTATCAGACTCACGAATTTCACTCTGAGCTAAGGGTAATTCCAGCAATTCATTACTCACTTTGATATTTTTTCTCTGCTCTTTTACATCGATAACAGATGGATGCACATGCAGTAACACATTGCCGTCACTATCAATTTGCGGCGTAACGTCTAAGGCTATGCCCGAGAAAAACGGCGTAAGCTCGACTTGCGGAGTCGTCACAGGTGTTGTACCCGCAACTGTGGTCGAAGAAACGTCGGTGACAAAGTACTCATCGGAACCCACTTTAATTACGGCTTTTTGGTTATTCGATGCAGTGACCCTTGGGCTAGACAGTACATCTACATCACCTTGGGTATCTAATAGGTTGATCATAGTCGTAAAGTCAGAACCTTTAATGCTCAACGAGGTGACACCACCCATAGCCGAGGTGATTTTATCACTTAAACCTGGGCCCGCTGATGTACCAAAATTCACATTCGTATTGCCAACATGTCCCAGCACATTGTCCCATTGAATACCCTGCTGATAACCATCGGATAATGTGACTTCAAGGATCTTCGCTTCTAAAATTACTTGGCGTTGCAAATGACTTTCTGCGGAATTTAAGAAAGTACGCACTTGGCGTAATTCACTAGGAAAAGCACGAATAGTGACTAAACCCGCCTGCGGCGTAACAACAACCTGACGACCGCCACCCGTTTCGCCGATTATCGAGGATAATGTCTCTTTCAACTCTCCCCAAAAATCTGTCTTAGTACGCGAACGGATAAAAGTACCGTTGCTACTATCGCTACCGCCATTACTGCTCGAGTTATTGCCATTACTGCTGTTCGAGTTATTGTTATTATTCGAGCCGCTATTGTTTGAATTGTTATTGTTCGAATTACTATTGGAATTATTGCTATCCGAAATCCGTCCTGAACTCACTGACGTCACAGATAAGCCATCGCGTTCCATGTAGAGATAATTCAGCGGAAACGTCTCGGTACGCATTCCAGCAGGAAACACTCTTAGGATGCGACCTTCGCGACTCACTTCGTAGCCGTAGATATCTTCAACCACTTGAATTGCTTCAGTTAACGTCACACCTTTAAGGGATAATGAGATCGTACCTTGCACGTCAGGATGTACGGCGACACTCAGTGGTGTACCTTGGACTAAGCTTGGAAAAAATACTTTAGCATCAACATCGTGGGCAGATACATCGAAACGACGCTCAGTTTCCAATGTGGGGGTCAAACCTGATAGCAATGCGCCTGAATTCAATTCCCGCTGAACCGCGTCCGGCATAGTCGCAGGCGGTGGCGTCGTTGATGCCGTTGCCGTCGCCATTGAGGCCGCTAATTCCGCCTTACTCGCCTCCGGCTGTGGCCTATTTGTGGTCTGACACGCCACAAGGCAAAGTGAGAGCAGAGGTGTAAAGTATTTAATCGCTTTCATCTGAGGTGTATTCCCTATCTCTCTGTTATTGCTTGAAACAATGTCAATTTCCGTCCATCGGACAGCGATACATAAGTGGGGGTAATTTTAACGATACTCAGCCCCTGAACGCTGTCGCCAACAGACAATATCTTGTTATTTATCACAGCATAAGCCGTGTTTCCTGAGCTTACTATGCTGTTAAGTACAAGCGCCTGATCCTGCGTTTGACTCGCATGACCCTGCACAGCAAAGCCTTTACCGGGCAAAGTCGGGTCGCGCAGCGATTCAGCAGACACCATAGGGCTACTAACCAATAACAACACACTGATAATATAAGACTTATTTAGAAACACTGATAAAGTCCTTATTAATACTCAAGGTATAAAGTTCAATCTCAACGGTCGCTTTTGGATATTCTGCGACTTTATAGTCGAGACGCTTCCAATAAAGTTTATCTGGCATGGCCTCAACGGCTTCAACAAAGCGCAACACAGAAAAATAATCGCCCTCTAGACTCAAGCGAATACCATGGCTATATAGATTGAGTTTTTTCTCTTTACCCACGGGTAACAAAGGGATGGGCGCTATCGACATAAACTTAATTAATTTAATCCCTTGCACTTGTCCTAGTAAATTACCCAGCAACTGCGGCATATAGTCTGCCGGTACCATATCCACCATCTGCTCATCGAGCTGGGCATCTAGGGCTTGATTCTGTTGCTGCAACAGCACTAAACGCTGTTGGTAATCTTGATTGGGATCTAACGCTAAACGTTGCTGATACAAGTCAATCTGCTGAGCCGAAATCGCGTTTTCCTGCTCTAAGGCTTTTAGCTGTTGTGAAACAGCCACATGGGTTTTCCACAGGGACTCTAAGGGTAAATAACTCAGCATGCCGACTACGGCCAGAATGGCGACTGAGATCAACACTCGCTCACGGCGACTTAGCGCATCAAATTGTTGTCCTAATTGGGCTAACTTTTGCTTCATTGCGCGGCTTCCTCCTTGTTATCGCTTTTCAAGGTAAAGGCCAAAGGTTTATCTTCACCGCGATCCATGCTCATCGACGAGAAAGCTTGCCCCTTTAAAGTCTGCGTAGTTTTAAGTTTGCCAATCCACTGCGGAATGCTTTGAGGATGGTCGGCAAAACCTTCGAACATAAAATCTTGCTCATTAATGACGATATGACTAAGCCAAACACTCGCATCCGACACGACGGCTAAATCTTTAAGAACTGGCGCAAACCCACGACTGGTTAAAGAAGTCCTAAGACTCAATTCTCCCATGAGTAATTGCTTCAGCTCTAACTGTTGTGCCGCTAAATCGACTCGCGCAACAAGATCGGCATCGGGTTTACGCGCAGCAATTTGTGCTTCTAATGCCTGTTTTTGGGTATCGAATTGCTGCTTTTGTTGGGCAGCTAATTGCTGGGCCTGTTGTAACTCACTGACTTGCCAGTAGCTATAACCACCTAAAACCGCAAATAAGCTCACAAAAACCAAGGCGTAAGCACTTAAACGCGCAAAGGTTAATCTTTGCTTCGGGGGCAATAATGAAGGAGTGTAAAGATTGACTCGGTATTTAATCACTCAGTACCTCGATAAAATTCAGCAAAGGCTAATCCCGCCATTCGCGCGCCAACACAGCTTTTATCAATGACATTCACAGCTTGATTGAAGTTTGCCGAGACTAACTTAGCTAAAGCATCCACGGCACCATCGGCGAGGAGTTCGATAGAAGATACCGGAGCCTGTCTCAATTGACTTTCAAAATAATCCATAGAACGCTGAATTTCTAAGCTTAAATTGTCTGCCATGCCATAACTTAACTCATCCGCTTGAGTCTTATCCAATTGAGTAAATCCGCGCACGCGACGCTGCATATACAGCTGACCTTGCTTAACCACAGTCAGTAGCAATTCTTGACCGGGATTATGGCTTACCACCAGACGCGCTTGGTTGTCATCATTAAATAGGTTAGTCACGGCTAACTCTTCGATACTAATACCGAAAAGTTGTAAATCTTGTTCATGAATGGCCTGCACCATGCTCACTA
Organism: Shewanella sp. SM74; assembly: GCF_025653725.1. Taxonomy (NCBI): domain Bacteria; kingdom Pseudomonadati; phylum Pseudomonadota; class Gammaproteobacteria; order Alteromonadales; family Shewanellaceae; genus Shewanella; species Shewanella sp. SM74. Next base: position 263,646 of record NZ_JAKKRZ010000007.1, read on the forward strand.
ACTTAGCTTTATCCACCACCACAACGTTGATTTTATTACTCGGAATGGGTGACTCAAAGTAATCCAAATGGATTTGCGGTACAGGTAGCGTGACCATGTCTTTAATTGACCACAGCAAAGCTTGGGATAACTCGACAGTATCGACATTCGGTTTATCGGTCAGCAGTAATTGATAAAGGCCTGAAGCCAAAATCAGCTGTAACTGTGCATTAGGAAAGGATTTAGCCACAGCAGCAAACGCCAATGACCAGTGCTCATCTTTCAGCTCAAAGGGTAACCACTGCTCAGCATTCTCTTTTTGGGCAGGTGCGTACACCCATAATTTATCGGCGCAGACATAGACACCAAGGCTAGTCGGTTCTGTTCTCTTCTGCCAAAAGGCTAATCGACCTATAAGACTTTTTTCCATAAAGATGCCTATAACCAACTGAATTTAAAAGCTTGAGTAGTCTCTTTCGCACAAACTTCCTGTCACTCCACTCTCCAGTGCTCCTTGACCTATGACCTGCTCGATACAGAATAAAAACCGCAAACGTCATATTTTTGGCACTGGCTAGTTTAGCCGCAAATGCTCGTATTTTATAGATAAATACGTGAATAATAGGATCTATTTGTCTCTAAGACGACATTAATCACCCAAACACTGAACTTCCCTTACTTAGCCTCTATGGGTTCACTGAAATACATTCCTTGCGCTGCGCCAACACCGAGGATTTGCAGTGTCTGCCACTCTTCAAAAACTTCTACCCCTTCGGCGCAGACTTGTACTTCCGTTCGATATAAACCGCCAATCAAACTGCGAATAAATAATTGGTTTTCTGGTCGTAAATGAATATGACGCACGATGGATCTGTGTAACTTAATTAAATCAAAATGGCATTCGCGAATGTAATAAGTACCGACAACCTGCTGACCCACATGATCGACACATAATCTCGCGCCCATTTTACGGATCATATCTAATTTAGGCTGCAACTTTTCTTGATGTTGAATAACGATATCTTCAGACACTTCGAAAATCAGTCGCGTGGTTAGATGGCGATATTCTAATAGCGTCGTTTTTAGCCATTGAGTGAAGGCTCGGCTCATTAGCGAATCCAAACTCAGATTAATACTGTATATCTGTGGCGCTGATTTCTTAACTGTTTGAGCATTCGATACGCCGTCTGCTAATTCATTCGACAATAATAACAATACCCGCTCAATAATTTGCCGTTCAACCTGTGGCATTAAGCCACATTTATTCGCCATTGGAATAAACAGTGTGGCACGGATTAACGCCCCCTGATTATCCCGAGCACGCGTAAATATCTCTTTATGGTGTTCATTACCATCTGAATCAATTATCGGCTGACTAAAGGGAAAAAAGCGCCGCTGCACTAACGCGTTTTCTAAAAAGCTTCGCCAACGCACTGAACCTTTAGCAAATTCTTCATCAATCGCGCCTTTGTCGTACATAAACCAATTACTATTACCCTGTAATTGTGCCGCCCTCAAAGCCATATCGGCTTCTTCAATTAACTGAGCCGCATTATCGCCTGCGGTAAAATAAGCGCATCCGAGGTGGAAAAAGTTATCGCGATTCTCAACATCAGGCAAAGGCTGGCTTAGACATATCTTGAGTAATTTGCTGGCAAATTGATCCGCTTCAATTAAGGAGATTTGCGGCACTACTATGGCAAATTGATTATGGGAGCGACGGGCAAAAATACTATTAGCTTGAGTTTGCAGCAATTGACTTATTGCATTAACAGTCGAGTTTAATAGCTCTTTCGTCACTGCTTCACCTTGGGATTGCTGCAATAAATCCAGATCATCCATTTCTAATAAATAAATCACCCCGTGGGCAAGCATAGCCTGATTATGAATAAGGGCGTCGAGACGATTATTCAAAAAGAGTCGGTTACCAATGCGCGTTTCCGCATCAAGAAAGGTATTAGAACGGATGAATTTGTCAAAACGCCCCCGCTCCTTTTGTGCGTCTTGTAACTCTTCTAACAACTTAGTCAAAGCACGGTTAATCAGTCTTGGTTTACCATTTCCGGGGGTAGCGAGTGCTTGCTCATGCTTACCTTGCAGAATCAATCGACTGCGTAAGGCTAATTCTTCAATGCCATCGAGCTGCTGTGAAAACCATAAATGACCAAAACGCACTAAGGCGGCCACGGCTAAGATACCGACCAACAAAATCAGAATTTCATACCAACTGAAAGTGTAATGTTCAAAGGGCTGAGTCAAGGTTAACTGCATACGCAAGCCAGATGTCGGCTCTAGCACATGGTCATACACCATCGCATTTTGCGTAGAAAGGTTGCCTTCATAGGCAAAGATCACTTCATCTTTCAAGGTCAACCGAAAATTAACGGCATTGTAAGCAAGCAGCATAGGCGGTAGCCAAGCTTCTAGCTCCCAATCAGGTTGGTGTTGGTACTGATCCACTAACATAGTTTCGAGTTCAGCGACTTTTTGCTGCTGAAATTTATAGGTCAGCTGCACGAAACTCATCATAGCGCTCAGCAAAAATACGAAGGCGATAGCGGCTAATGACATTAACCAAAAGCTGGTTAATTTTGTAGTTAACATTCGGGTGAATTTCATCTATCCGCTATCCTGCAGGATTATTATAATTATTTGTGCGATTTTAACAGAAGTTCAACAAAAGTTGTCCGTTGATTATTCAGTAGCATAACCTAAAAGGCAACTAAGACGCTGTGACTTTAATGCCCACTTAAAAACAAAAAAGAGGCTAATTAGCCTCTTTTTAATGTTTTTACCACTTTTAGCCTAGTCGGCGTATTTAGGTAAAGTGGTGATCGCAGCCACACCAGAGTCGATAGCCGCTTGTGCAACAGCACGGGCAACATTTGGCAATAAACGTGGGTCCATAGGTTTTGGCAGCACGTATTCTGGGCCAAAACTCAGCGACGTCACATTAGGGTAAGCCTTCAATACACTCGTAGGCACTGACTCTTTTGCCAGTGATGCAATTGCATGAACTGCCGCAATTTTCATCTCATCATTAATGCAAGACGCACGCACATCCAATGCACCACGGAAAATAAACGGGAAACACAATACGTTATTCACTTGGTTTGGATAGTCGCTACGACCCGTACCCATGATCAAATCACTACGTGTTGCATGAGCAAGTGCAGGTTTGATTTCAGGGTCTGGGTTAGAACACGCAAAAATCACTGGCTTATCGGCCATCAGCGCGACTTCTTCTGCACCAATGACGTCAGGACCTGATAGACCTAAAAATACGTCTGCACCTTTAATAACATCAAGAAGCGTGCGTTTTTCGGTATCATTCGCAAAGAGTGCTTTATATTCATTAAGATCTGTACGACCAGAATGAATAACACCCTTAGTATCTAGCATGTAAATGTTGGCGCGATTCGCACCGCATTTTACCAGCATAGTCATACAAGCGATGGCAGCAGCACCAGCGCCCATACACACAAAAGTCGCGTCGCTTATCAACTTGCCTTGAATTTCCAGCGCATTGATCATACCCGCCGCAGTCACGATTGCGGTGCCGTGTTGATCGTCATGGAATACTGGCACTTTACAACGAGCAATCAGTTCACGTTCGATAACAAAGCATTCGGGCGCTTTAATATCTTCAAGATTGATACCACCAAAAGTGTCAGCAATCGCAGCAACAGTATTAATAAATTCCTCAGGCGTATTATGCGTAATCTCAATATCTGTCGAATCGATATTCGCAAAATGCTTGAACAATAATGCTTTACCTTCCATTACAGGTTTAGAAGCCAAAGGGCCCAAATTCCCTAAACCTAAGATAGCCGTACCATTGGTAATCACGGCAACCGTATTACCTTTATTGGTATAACGATACGCATTGTCAGGATCTGCAGCGATTTCGCGTACTGGCTCAGCCACACCTGGGCTATAAGCTAGGGCGAGATCGTGACTCGTTTCGGCGGGTTTGGTAAGGCAAACTGCGGTTTTGCCTGGTATGGGAAATTCATGATAATCGAGTGCTTGTTGACGAATATCTGACATTTTAAAATCCTGAAATGCGACATTTATAATTTATGAGAGTAAGACCTACCAACACACATCTAGTCTCACCAAAGGGTGATGTTAATAGTCTGGCTGGTCGGGGTAAGATACGCCAATAAGGGGAATTTATAAATAAGAGATTCATAAATTTCACTTTAGCCGCCAAATAGACCCTCTAAGCTTAGTTTTATAAACTTATCTCCTATAATAAAGCTGCATTTCTTAATATGTTTTGTAGGAAACAAACATATATTTTGTAGTTACTGCGCTAGTTGTAGCGACTTGATCTCAAAAATGTTGGTTAAATTACAATATATGGCGACTAGCATATTTATCTTATAGTTAATTGCTATAAATAAGTCGAATTATACACTTGAGCTCTCAATACTGAATAAGTTGACGATTTATTGAGTGAAGTCGTACCAGCTAGATATGTAGAATAAACGGAATAAAGAAAATCGACGAATAACAAAAAGCAAAAAGGCGCCATAGGCGCCTTTTCTAGAAACATTGCAATCGCAATTATTTCTTTGCAAGCACTGCGAAGCGCTTGTTGAATTTGTCGATACGACCGCCGGTATCAACAACTTTTTGTGTACCAGTGTAGAATGGGTGACAAGCACCACATACGTCTAAATGCAGATCTTTACCAGCAGTAGAGTTTACTTTGATAACGTTACCACAAGTACAGTTTGCAGTGATGATAGCGTATGTTGGGTGGATACCTGGTTTCATTGGGGTTACCTCAAAAGTGTAAGGCCATGTCGCTCTTCCAACCCGTAGTCGGACACCACATGCATGTTAATAACAATATGTTTAGGGCGCAGAATGGTACAGCATACCTACAAGGGATACAAGTAGATTATCTGAGCGTTTGCCGGTTAATCTGTGTCTATTTTGACTTTAGTTAAGCGGCTTATTTTCCCGCTTCTTTAGCCTCAAATACCACCCGCGCCTCTTTAGCATCAGAATGCTGATCCAAAATCATTTTCGAAGGACAAGATAGCACCGCATTGCTCTTGAGTGCATTGATTCTATTCTTCGAGAAAGCCACAGGATTTGCCTCGTAAATCGCCAACATAGCGCCATATACACTCACATCCCAATCCTTGGCATATCGATTAGCGATACGCCACAACGTCTCGCCAGCAAGATACGTTAACTGGCAATGTGCGGGTGTCTGTGAGGCCGTTTCAGCAATATTCTGTTTCTGCTCATTATTTGCCGTTTTCACTATTTCTGGAACCACAGTTTCAGTTGCAGCATTTTCAACTGCCCCTTTTTCAACAGCAATCGTCTCAGAGGTTTTAGCGAAGGCGTTTATCTCAGTAGCCGACGTATTTTGTTTATTCGCGGCTTCAGGAAATTTAAAGCCAGTCACCACTTCTACCGTTGGTACTTTGGATTGGGTATTTACAGCAGTAACAACAGTAGCTGCGGGCGTTACCTCTACAAGTAGCTTTGATTCTGCCACCACTTTTACAGGCTTAATGCCCACTTTATCAGCACTTTTTGGGGCGCCCGCTGTGGTGGTATTTTTCGAATCCGAAACCGCTTTTGTCGTTAACGCGGCAGAGGCCGGTTTAGCCGCACCGAATAAATTGATACTTTTGACGTCATACCATCGGTCAAGGCGATACTCTCTCACTAAAAGTTTAGCGCTGCTATCCTTCACATCTTCAACGCCAGTGAGTAAAACTAAAAAGCGATTAATCTCCTCAACCATTAACCTTTCTTCGCCGCTAGCTTGCTGCACGACAAACTCTAAGCGCGACATATCTTGATTGTCTGCGATCACATTCACCCTGAGTTTAGGGTAAGCGCCTAATTCAAACATCCGGCTATTAATGCTCACATGGGAGACTTGTGCCATGCTAGGTGCGCTGCACACCAAAGCAAGTAGACCTAATGATTTCACTATATTAGCCATTTATTTACTCTCAACTATCCTTGGTAAACCATCATTAGGGCTAGCCCTAGCCAGCCGCGCTGAGTACACTAAACCACATTCTTGTCTAAGACTTGCCTGCATATGTCATTGTTTGTCGAAGTTGCGTTACCTGTGCCTATGCGGCAAACCTTTAGCTACCGCGTACCCGAATCCTATCCTAGTACACCGCAAATAGGTGTGCGCGTTAAAGTTCCCTTCGGTCGTCAACAATTGATCGGGTTAGTCACAGGTATCACTGAGTCTTGCAGCTTAGCCCCAAAGCAAATTAAGTCTGTGCTCGAGTTTATCGACGATAAACCTTTACTGCCTGAATCACTTTATAAATTAACTCTTTGGGCTGCGAGATACTATTTTTGCAGCCAAGGGCAGATGCTAACCCAAGCCTTACCTGTGGCCCTGCGTAAAGGGCTAGATGCCGCGCCACAAAAGATCCAATTCTGGCAATTAACTGAAATAGGCCAAAATATTGCGCCCGAAGCGGTTAAACGCGCACCCGCACAGAAAAAACTACTCGAGTTACTCAAAACCGCCAGCTTAACCCAAGAAGAGGTTATCAGCTTAGACATCAGTAAAGCGGCGCTTAAAGCCCTAGAAGATAAAGGCTGGGTGGCACGCCATGAAAAAATTGCCGAGCTTAACCTCGACTGGCGCACCACACTCGAAATGGACGAAACGCCACATAAACTCAATAAAGAACAAGCCGTCGCCGTTGCCACTTTAAATCTGCAACAAGGATATCACTGTACTTTATTAGAAGGCATTACCGGTTCGGGTAAAACGGAAGTCTATCTTGCTGTACTCGAAGAAATCCTCAAGCAAGGCAAACAAGCGTTAATTTTAGTGCCTGAAATCGGCTTAACACCCCAGACAATCAATCGCTTTAAGCGCCGCTTCAAAGTCAATGTTGCCATTTTGCATTCAGGGTTAACCGACAATCAGAGACTCGAAGCATGGCGCCAAGCCCGCTGTGGTCAGGCTGCAATCATTATCGGCACCCGCTCAGCCTTGTTCACACCTATGGCGTATCCCGGCATCATCATACTCGATGAAGAACACGACAGTAGCTTCAAGCAACAGGAAGGTGTTGGTTATCATGCCCGCGACTTGGCAGTCATGCGTGGCCATTTAGAAGCGATTCCGGTGATTTTGGGCACAGCGACGCCCTCACTCGAAAGTCTACAAAATGCCTTAAGCGGCCGTTACCATCATTTACAATTGGGTGAACGCGCAGGTGCGGCTAAAAAAGTGCGCCAAGGCATTATCGACATTAAAAATATGCCGCTGAAAGCCGGTATGTCAGTACCGCTACTGAACGAAATCCGCTTGCATTTAGACGCAGGCAACCAAGTCTTGTTGTTTCTCAATCGCCGCGGCTTCGCACCAGCCCTGCTTTGCCACGAGTGTGGGCACTTACACGAATGCGACCGCTGCGACGCGTTTTTCACAGTACATCAATCCCTTGGCGAAATTTGCTGTCACCATTGTGGCAATCAATACGCTATCCCCAAGCAATGTCACAAATGTGGCAGCACTATGTTGATGGGCCAAGGCATAGGCACAGAACAGCTCGCCGAAGCGCTGCAACAAGAGTTTCCTAAACATCCAGTAGTGCGCATCGACCGTGATACGACACGCCTTAAAGGTTCATTAGAAACCCACTTAAATGCGATTCATAAGGGGGAATATAAAATCCTCGTCGGCACGCAAATGCTAGCTAAGGGCCACCACTTCCCTGATGTGACGCTTGTTGGGCTACTTGATGTCGATGGTGCTTTATTTAGCGCCGACTTCCGCGCGCCCGAACGTTTTGGACAACTCTATACCCAAGTTGCAGGTCGCGCAGGGCGCGCCAGTAAACCCGGCACGGTATTATTGCAAACTCACCAGAGCGACAATCCCATTTTGCGGGATTTGCTGCACCGCGGTTATGGCGAGTTTGCTCGCAGCCAGCTCAAAGAACGTCAACAAGCACTGCTGCCGCCAGCATGGCACATGGTGTTGGTGCGCGCCGAAGCGCATTTAGCCAGTGATGCCGATAATTTTCTCAACGCCTTCGCCGCGCTCTTGCCCCAAGATAAAGAATTTGAGGTGATTGGCCCTATGCCCGCGCCCTTAGATAAAAAAGCTGGCAAGTTCCGTCGCCAACTCTTATTCCAAGCTAAAAACCGCAACCGTCTGCAGCAAGAGTTTGAACGTATTCATCCGCTTGTAGAACAACTTATCGAAGCTAAACGCTGCCGATGGAGCTTAGACAGAGATCCGCAGGATCTCCTCTGAGTCGAGTATTTGATAAGTATTTAAGCACCATTTGATAAAAAATCATCGGGAAGATAGCAATTGTTAACCACAAACGGCTAAAATATGCGGTTATTCCCTGTATTCACTCTTAAAGTTAGTGCCGATTAGAACCCATGAAATCACATATCCAATCATTACTTGAACAAACTCTAGAATCCTTTAAACAACAAGGTATTGTGCCTGCTGACTTTGAAGCACGCATTCAGGTAGATCGAACCAAGGATAAGAGTCATGGCGACTTGGCAACCAACTTAGCCATGATGCTAACCAAGGTCGCAGGCAAGAATCCACGCGAATTAGCCCAACTGATCATAGATACCTTACCGGCTTCGGCTTTTGTGGCTAAGGTTGAAATTGCAGGACCAGGCTTTATCAATTTTTTCATCAACGACAGCGCCTTAGCAGATCAACTGCAAAATGCCGTCAACGATGAGCATTTAGGCATTAAGTTACCGACACCACAAACCGTTGTTGTCGATTACTCTTCACCCAACCTCGCCAAAGAAATGCATGTAGGCCATCTGCGTTCAACCATCATTGGTGACAGTGTTGTGCGTGCGTTAGAATTTTTAGGCCACAAGGTTATCCGTCAAAACCATGTGGGCGACTGGGGCACACAATTTGGTATGTTGCTGGCCTATATGGAAGAGCTGCGTGCCAAAAATGGTGAAGAAGCTCAACTTGAACTGTCTGATTTAGAAAACTTTTATCGTGCCGCTAAACTGCGTTTCGACGAATCAGCAGAATTCGCCACCCGCGCTCGTCAGTTAGTGGTTGAACTGCAATCTGGCGACGAGTATTGCAACAAACTGTGGCGCGAATTTAACGATATTTCGTTAAGCCACTGCCATGAAGTCTACGCCCGTTTAGGTGTGAGCCTGACCCGCGCCGATGTACACGGTGAAAGTGCTTATAACGCCGATCTCGAGCAAGTGGTTAAAGATTTAGATGCCCAAGGTTTATTAACCGAAAGTAACGGCGCTAAAGTCGTATTCCAAGAAGCCTTCCGCAACAAAGAAGGTGAGCCATTGCCTGTTATCATCCAAAAAGCCGATGGCGGCTATTTGTATGCCACCTCAGATCTTGCGGCAATGCGCTACCGCTCGAACGTGTTAAAGGCCGATCGCGTCCTGTATTTTGTTGACCTACGTCAGGCACTGCATTTCCAACAAGTCTTTAGCCTAGCGAAACTGGCTAAGTTTGTCCGTGAAGATATGTCGTTAGAACACTTAGGTTTTGGCACTATGAACGGCGAAGATGGCCGTCCATTCAAAACCCGTAGCGGCGGTGTCGTTAAGTTAGTTGACCTGTTAGAAGAAGCCAATGTGCGCGCGCTAGAACTCGTTCGTAGCAAAAATCCTGATATGGATGAAGCCACGCTGACTGAAATCGCCCGTGTCGTTGGGATCAGCGCCGTTAAATATGCTGACTTGTCGAAAAACCGAACCAGCGATTACATTTTCAGCTTTGAACAAATGCTCAGCTTCGAAGGCAATACCGCACCTTACCTGCTGTACGCTTACACCCGTGTTGCGGGCATATTCAAGCGAGTAACCGATCTGGATCTCAGCCAAGCGAAAATCGTGCTTGAGCATGAAAAAGAGAAAGATCTCGGTAATAAGTTGGCGCAGTTCGGTGAGATCCTCAATCGTGTTGTCGATAAAGGTCAGCCGCACGTACTGTGTGCTTATTTATATGAATTAGCGGGTGCTTTCTCTAGCTTTTACGAAGCTTGTCCAGTGCTTGCCGCCGATAATGACGCGCAAAAGAACAGCCGTTTATTACTCGCGCAACTGACGGCTCGTACGTTACAAAAAGGCCTAAATCTACTCGGTATTGAAACCTTAGAGCGGATGTAAGCCATGAGTAATCGCGATTATGCCAATAGAAGGCCGCAGTCGGGCGCTAAACCGCGCCCAATCCGCGCGACTCGCCCAACTCGAGCAAAGCCTTCACAATCTAAATCGGCGCCGCGTAAGAAGCTGCCGCTGACCTTGATAGGCTTTGTCATACTCGCTGTGGGTTGTTTCGTCTATTTCCTGTCAAGCATTAAAGATAATGCTAAGCAAGAAGTGAAGCAGATACCCGCTCCAGCCAAGAAAACGGAAGTACAAGTTAAGCCTCAAGAGACAGCAGTGCTTACTCCTAAGGTCAAAGAACCTGAACGCCAAGCGGTCGTTATCCCAGTAGAGACAACTGAAACTGCTGAGCTTATTGTTCCGCCAAAGAAAGATCCAAATGCTCTGCCACCACAACCAAAGGAAGAATGGACCTATCTCAACGAGCTTGAAAATAAGCATGTTGAGGTCGATATTCCCGATATTGTTGCGAGCAGAACACCGATGCAATATCAGTTGCAGTGTGCTTCTTTCCGCCAAGAATCACAGGCGAACGAGATGAAAGCTGTCATCGCTTTCCAAGGTTTAGAGGCGCAAGTGAGACAAGTCGAAGGTACGACTGGCGTATGGTACAAGGTTGCTTTAGGCCCCTTCGAGCGTAAACGTGATGCAGAGCGTAAACGTCATACACTGCAAAAAGCGGGGATTAATGGTTGCCAGATTCTAGCGATTCCTAAATAAGGCTTTAGCCTACTCCTGATAGACTATTAAGAATAAATAGCGGCCAGCGTTTTATCGCTCGTCGCTATTTTTTTATCCGTATCACATGACTCACTTATTGATTCTGCCTACCCATAAAAACTCAGTTTTAAACAACAACTCATTTCAAATTTGCTGATCTACTAAATTTATAACCCATTATTTACAAACAACAAAATCCTTTATTAAGAAAGATTAATATGCAGTTTAATTGACCTAGATCAAACTTAGGCGTATCTCTTAATTAACAGCAAGACCGCTGTATCTGTGTCAAATCCAACCTCAGGGTGAAGTATTATGAATGCATTAATCGAGATAGAAGCCACCGAATTCAGCCAACTGTTCAAGAGTGGCGACATGCTGGGAATTAGGATGTTTATGGAACATGTGCGCATGCCACTGGATGTTCAAGACAAGATTTATGACGAAATTTCTGCGCTTCAGCAATTAGAACAAAACCAAATTGCCAAGCTCATTGAAACCCACGCCCATTCCCAAATTCATGAACGCCTAGCTTATTAGCCTTCCATTCAATGAAAAATTTAACTATGCCCAACTGCAGCTTCTGGCGGTTCATTCAACAGAAGCTGTATGATCTCCCCGCAATTCGCAACACAAACCGTCATATCATCCAATTAGAGCCAAAAAATAAGGCCAAACACCTGAGTATTTGACCTTAAAAATCTAGCTAGTTTCAAATTTTAACCACAGCCTTAGCTCGGTTTTTCTTCCGTTAAGCCTATGCTATTCATCCAGTAATCGAAATCCACCATATTACCCGGCAATACGACTCGACTATTCTTCTGGCTTAAGCCATCGAGCTGTTTAAAGTATTGCTCACCGAGTTGCATCCGCAGGGCATTGTGACCACCCGGTGCGGCAATAACAGAGGCGAGACGTTCAATCGATTCTGCCGTCGCACGGGAAATGGTTAAAATTTCCTCAGCCTTACCTTCGGCTTCGTTAATCCGGCGCTGCATCTCACCTTCAGAACGGTTTACCGTTTCAGCTTTAACCCCTTCAGAACGGTTAATTTTACTCTGTTTGTCACCTTCACTCTTAGCCAATAATGCACGGCGCTCACGCTCGGCATTTACTTGCATTTCCATGGCATTTTTAACGGTTTCAGGTGGTGTAATATTTTTAATTTCATAACGATGCACGCGTATTCCCCACATGGCACCCGCTTGATCTAAGACTTGCACTACCTTGGCTGAAATCACATCACGCTCTTCAAACGTACGATCAAGATCAAGTGTCCCGATGACAGAGCGCGTCGTCGTTTGCGCCAACTGAATTGCTGCATAACGATAATCAGTAATACCATAGCTGGCCTTCACTGGGTCAGTCACAGAGATATAAATCACCCCATCCACTTCAACGTTTACTTCGTCGCTCGAGAAACATTCCTGCGGTGGTACGTCAATGGTTTCTTCTTTCAAATCATGAATAAAAGCCACTTTATCCACAAAGGGGATCAAGGTATGGAACCCTGCATCTAACGTACTGTGATACTTACCTAAACGCTCAACAATAAAAGCCGATTTAGTGGGTACTAGGCGGATCGATTGAAATAGTTTAATCACAAAAATGGCAAATATCAGGCCCCAAATCGCCATCACAATCAAATCTGTATCTACTGGAATATTCATTATCGCGCTCCTTTGCCAAGATTATTCTGGCCACTCATAGTCTGAGTGACTTGCTCCATGCCTTCGAAGAAACCTTCAAGTTTTGCCATTTCAGCGGGAACAACAGAGACTTGTGCATCATTGAGGATCTTGCCAACTTGAGCAATAAACTGTTCTTTTAATAGCATATTCATCGCATCTGTACCGCCATTGACGGCTAATGCTTGCGAGATCATTGCCATACCTTCGGATTTTGCTTTGGCTATGATAGCGATCTCCTGACCTGTACCTTTAGCTTCATTAATCCGTTTCTGTTTTTGACCTTCTGACAGGTTAATGGCCTCTTGGCGCTCACCTTCAGACATATTGATCATCGCGGCTTTTTCGGCATTCGCTAAGGTAATTTCGGCACGTTTACGACGCTCAGCTTCCATCTGCTTCTCAAGAGTGTGGATCACATGGCGTGAAGGCGTGATATTACGAATTTCATAGCGCAATACCTTGATTCCCCATGGCTCGGAAGCCTTATCTATTTCCCGCACGATTGATTCATTTAAGCTATCACGCTCAGAGAAAGTCTCACTCAAACTCAGCTTACCGATTTCAGATCGCATAGTGGTCTGGGCTAAATTCACCGCTGCTTTACGGTAGTTTTCAATACCATAACTCGCCAATTTGCCATCCATCACTTTTAGGTAGACCAAGCCGTCCACTTCAAGTTGAGTGTTATCTTTGGAGATACAACTCTGTGGCGGCACATCTAATACTTGCTCACGGGTATCGTGACGGTAGGAGACGCGATCGAAAAAAGGGATCAAAAAATGAAATCCAGGGCTTAATACTGCGCGGAATTTGCCAAGACGCTCAATGACATGCACTTCACGCATCGGCACAATTAACATCAACTTATAAAGAATAAAAAAGATAAATAAAATGACTAAGGTAAATACAAACATAGATTCCATCCTTTAGTTTTTGGAAGCTTCTATTGAAATAGGCTCAACGACTAGAGCGATATTTTCACGACAAATAATTCTGACTTCGGTACCCGCCTCGATAATGCTGCCATCGCCAAGCGCTGGCCATTCACTACCTTGAAACTCCACCCGCCCAGGTGTTTGCCCAGGACCTATGGTCTGCTTTACGCGAACAATTTGATTGTATAGTTCGATTGCTTCATCCGTGTTATCCACATGGGAATCACCACCAACGAGCCTCTGAGTGACTTGTCTGAAAGCCAATAACAACACAATGGCAGAGATAAACCACAGGGTCATGCTCTGCACGACACCTTCGACCAGTCCTATGCCTAACGCACCTGCCACGACTAAACAAGCCGCACCCAGCAACACTATTATGCCACCTGGAACCACTATTTCGGCGAGCATTAACACTAAACCAATCACTGCCCACACTAAAATCGGATTTGAAAACTCCATATTTCCCCCTGAAATGAGAGTGTCCTTTACTGCACTATAACAGCAGAGTTTCGGATAATCGACATAATATGTCAAAATTTACCCTATCAAAACGCACACTCAATCACCTATGACTTAATCCTCATTCTCCCATATCCGCCCACGAAAGCCGTTAGGTTGTTTTAAAATTAAGCATAATCAATTCAAAAAGATAGCACCCCCCCAATCCACAAGCGGCGCAATAACAATAAAAAACATTAAAAATCAATTATCTAAAAATAAAATTCCTCACTAATGATTATGTGATTTTGACAACAACATTCGATAAAAACTTTGAATAAATGTAAATTTTTGCATATATTGCCCCCACTTTTGAGCAAGTCCTTTGACGTACACTCGCGCTAGGTTTGAACTTACCCATCAAACCATGCCATAGGTCAGAGAGCGGATTGAGTAAGACACGAATTAACTTCGACCTATACAACAGGAAATAACAATGAAAAAAACATGCCTATGCCTAGCACTAATGCTTTCTCCTCAAGCATTTGCGGGTGACTTAGTACAGTGGTGGGATTTCAGTGCAACAGCCCTCTATGGCGAAGACTACGATTTAGCGCCATCAGATAAACAAGCCACTATTACCTTAGAAACGGCTGGCGGCTGGAAATACGGTGATTGGTTTGCCTTCCAAGATTTTATCTATTTCAAAGGTAACGATACAGGCATGGAAAGCACTACCTATGGTGAAATTTCGCCACGTTTTAGTGCCAGTAAAATTCTTGGCGAAAAAATAGCCTTTGGCCCAATAACAGACTTGTCTTTAGCGTTAACCTATGAAGAAGGTGAAGGCCCAGTCCACAGCTTACTTTACGGTTTAGGGGTTGACGTAGCAGTACCATACTTTACTTATCTTAACTTTAATACCTATCGCCGCGATGGTATGAGCACTGGTAACAATAGTGACGGCTGGCAGTTCACTCCTGTATTTCGTATCGATATCCCTGTTGGATCTGCCAACATAGTACTCGATGGCTTTATCGACTGGGTATTTGCCACCGACGATAACGGCTACGAGGAAAACTTCCATTTCAACCCACAGCTAAAATACGATCTCGGTAAGAGCCTGTTCGGTGATCATCAAGCCAATAAATTATTGGTGGGTATCGAATACGATCTGTGGACCAATAAATACGGTGTGAAAGGCGTCGATCAAGACACTTACTCTGTGATTGCTCAATACCATTTCTAATCGGTATCGGCATAGTTTTAAAGCAACAAAAAAGGTGCCATTGGCACCTTTCTATTCTGAGCACTCACTTTGCAGGGGAGTGTTGCTTAGCTTACTAAAAATTAAGCTAACAATTTTTTCGCTGCTGCAACCACGATAGAAACCGCACTCACTTCAGTTTTCTTCATTGTGGCTTCATTAGGAATTTCTTGTTGGGTGCGGTTTACAATCACACCAGCAACGCAGGCTGCACGCCAACCTTGAGTAGCACACATAGTGAACAAAGTGGAAGACTCCATCTCATAGTTCAGTACGCCCATATCTTGCCATTCTTTCATTGAACCCGCGAAACGACGCGTTACACGGCCTGTGACAGTGTCATAACGCTCTTGGCCTGGGTAGAAAGTATCAGAAGAAGCTGTTACGCCAATGTGTGGCTCAACGCCAGCATCGCGACACGCCGCAACCATAGCAGTGGTACATTCAAAGTTTGCAACCGCTGGATATTCCATAGGTGCAAAATGTAAGCTTGCGCCATCTAAACGCACTGAAGCTTGAGTCACAATTACATCACCCACATTAACATGAGGTTGGATTGCGCCTGTAGTCCCTACACGCAGGAAGGTATTCACACCTAATTGTGCAAGTTCTTCTACTGCGATAGAAGTCGATGGACCACCGATACCGGTTGAACACACTACTACTGGCTTGCCATCGGCATACGCTAAATAGCTTGTATACTCGCGGTGGCTAGCAAGAAACGTCGCATTGTCCATTAGTTCGGCAATACGTTTTACACGCTCTGGATCACCAGGAACGATTGCTAAGGTTGCACCATCGAGCATCGCTTTGGTCAAACCTAAATGAAATACATCAGCCATTGTGAAAACCCCTTTCATTTTTGATAATTAAATTCTTATAAAATCGACTTTAACCTAGTATCGAAGCGGTGAAGGTTAACTTGATCACAGAATTATCGGCAAGAAGTAATTGTTTAGTCGTAATGAAATTACCAACTACACCAGCATCTGCTCACAAGATAGCAAATTTGCCCATATTTCGAATGTCAGTCTGATTTATACCAAACAAAGTGTGAACTAGATCCTGAACTCATGCCAGAGTCTGTGGCAACAAATGCCTAAAGTACTGATTTAAAATAGATTAAAATAAATCATCCATTAGTATTAATCTAAGTGACCGCTAAAGGTGATCTAAGTCACGTTTAACGACTTAGTATAAGGTTAGGGTTAAGGCGTAACCTGAAGTGTAGTAAATGACGACAAGGAGAATGCCGATGTTTCCAGAGTACAGAGAATTAATTTCCACCCTGAAAACCCAAGATGCTCATTTTCAACGTAAGTTTAATGAGCATAATCAGTTAGACGAGGAAATCAAACAACTGGAAAAACGTGTCGCCAGTGATTTCAACCCCACTGTGAAAGAACTCAAAAGCAGAAAGTTACACTTAAAAGAGGAAATTTATCAGATCCTCAAATCCCACGAGTAATTCTACTATTACTCTAAAGACAAATAAGGGCGCCTAAGCGCCCTTATTAATGTCATCACAATCGCTTACAGATAGTAATCCTTCAGCGGTGGGAAACCGTTAAAGCATACTGCTGAATACGTCGTCGTATAAGCCCCTGCGGTCAACCAATACATACGATCGCCAATGGCTAAGTCATTTGGTAAGCCATAGCTATAGTGCTCATACATGATATCTGCACTGTCACAGGTTGGGCCGGCAATCACGCATTTATCCAGCTCGCCTTGACGCTCAGTATAAATCGGGAACTTAATCGCCTCGTCCATCGTTTCAATCAAGCCAGAGAATTTACCCACATCGGTAAACACCCAACGCTCTAACGCTGTGTAAGATTTTTTGCTGATCAGTACCACTTCAGACACTAAAATCCCCGCGTTAGAGATCAACGAACGACCTGGTTCCAAAATAATTTGTGGTAAATCATCACCAAAATCTTCCTTCAGGAAGTGAGTGATTTGCTCGGCATACACACCCAATTGATTGGTTTTATCAATATAGTTAGCAGGGAAACCGCCACCCATATTGATCATCTTCAAGGTGATATTGTGCTCATCACGTAGACGGTCAAAAATGCTTTTCACTTTACCAATAGCGGAATCCCAAGCACCTATGTCACGTTGCTGAGAACCCACATGGAAAGAAATACCAAAAGGCTCTAAGCCTAATTCCTGTGCCAATACTAATAGCTCATAGGCCATTTCGTTTTGGCAGCCGAATTTACGGGATAACGGCCAATCAGCGGTATCTGTACCTTCGGTCAGAATGCGCACATAAATACGTGAACCCGGTGCTTCTTCAGCGATCATTCGCAAATCAGCTTCTGAGTCAGATGCATACATACGCACGCCACGCTCATAAAATGCACGCACATCTTGGCGCTTTTTAATGGTATTACCATAGCTGACTCGATCGGTTGTCACACCGACATTCATGACCATATCTAGCTCATAAATCGAGGCAATATCAAAGTTTGACCCTTTATCTTTTAGTAAAGATAAGATCTCGGCCGCGGGGTTTGCCTTAACTGCATAATAAACGTTGGCGTAAGGAAAACTATTAACCATGTCATCGTATTGTTTCGCTATGATACTGGTATCGATCACTACGAACGGGGTTGCTTTGTCTTTGGCAAACGCTTCAATACGCTTGAATGTGTCCATATCATAATAGTCAGCAACATCAATAGATTGAAATTGGCTCATTGGGCCAGAGTCTCCTTTGGGTCAGATAGATAACAGTAAGTGTGATGTATTAAAAACGTGCGCAGTAAACGATATTTTTTCGCTTTACGCAACGAATTTTTATGCTGAATTAATAACTTTTTATTCCACAACTCTTTAAGGAACTGAACCATCAAAAAAAGGCGCTATAAAACAAATAATTATGCACACAAACCCTAAGGTAAATTTGTGTTCATTATCAGAATAAAAAGTGAATTTTTTACGACGTTATCGGAAGGGAGATGGATAGACTGGCTGGAGCCAAAATATCCATCTAAAAACAGTTATCTTGAAGTAACAATCACACAGCGAAAAGAAGACTAATGGATGCCTTAAAATACGTCCGTTAAATCGAGTTGTTACTGCGGCTGATTGAGTTTTGCGAGGGCTTGGTTCAAGGCTTCACTGGAATCAAAATAGGCAATGTCCAAAATGTTACGCTGCTTGAGTAATATCATAGTGGCCATATCTTTGTTATCAGGTAATAAACGACTGATCTCACCATCCCTATCTAACCCAATCGCAAAAGGTAAATCTTGCATCTGTGGCACAGCCACAAATTTAGCGATCAAAGAAGGCATACCACTGATATCGGCAACATAAACTAAACCCGTTGGCATTTGAGTCGCGCTCAAGGGCGTAAGTGCATCCTTAATCACATCACCGCCTTTCATGCTGCGACTAAAGAGCAGCACTTGAGTCTCATCAGTCACATTAATGGTTTTATCATTTTGGTCGAGAAGTGAAATGGGATTAATCGCATCTCCGGCAACATAACTCGCAGCATACGCCCAGATTGGGGTTAACAGACAAGACAAACATAACAACAGCGTTTTCATAAACACTCGACTCCATTATTGGATAGGCGAACAGCATACCTGACTCCCCCTATCGACTCATTAAACCAACCACGATTACATGATACGCTTCACACATGAAGGGCGAAAAGTATTTGGTGAAATATCTACGCTATAATCGCACAGTTAATTTTATTACAAGGATATCATAATGATAACACCTGGACTCGATCAAGAATTGCAGCAACTACAAGGCGTTTATCAACTCATCACCGAGTTTTTAGTCACCTACAGCTTTCAACTCGTAGGTGCTTTGCTGATCTTTTTGTTAGGTTTATGGGTAGCCAGTAAAGTATCACGCTTAGTCGCTAAGCAATTCGACAAACACAATATCGATATCACCCTAAGCAATTTTGTCAGCAATCTTATCCGCATTTTGATCATAGTCATGGTCGGGATCATCGCCCTCGGCAAAATCGGCATCAGTATTACCCCTATGGTTGCGGCAATTGGTGCCGCCTCCCTCGGTGCAGGTTTAGCCTTACAAGGTATGCTAGCGAACTATGCCGCAGGCGTAACTATTATCGTCACCCGCCCTTTTGTAGTAGGGAATACTATCGAAATCAAAGGGGAAAGCGGCGTCGTTAAACGTATCCACTTAGGCATGACCATACTGACCAATGAGGAAGGTGAGCAAATCAGCATTCCTAATAAGCATATCGTCGGCGAAATCTTGCACAACTCCTTCAGCAATAAGCTAGTCGAAACCCAGTTCAATCTCAGTTACAACACAGATCCCGAACGAGCCATTAGTGTGATTACTGAGTTATTGAGCAATAATCCCTATGTTTATCAAGAGACCACACCTAATATTGGCATCAATGGTTTTAATGCTAATGGAATTGAAATGGGGGTTCGTTACTGGGTGCCCACACAAAGCTATTTTCAGCATAAATATAAGGTGAACCTTGCTCTTTATAACGCCCTTAAGCAGGCAGGAATCGAGATTGCCTGCCCCATTAGGGAGATCCATCTGCAAGATAAATAACGCTAATGCCCATGGGATTGGTAGGCTTAGTCGATCAGCCTAGCCCAAATTGTAAACTTGCATTCTTGTAAAAATTTACGTTTACTATACTCCCAAATATCAATAGTGATGGACTACTATGTTGTTGATACTCATAATTATTGCTTTTATTGTACTGTTTATTTTTTTCGCTAAATATCAAAAAAAACAAGTGCAAGCTAAAGCACTTGCCGCAGGTGATCCTACTGCGCTACTCAATCATGGCTTAACACTGATTAACCAAGGCGAAGTCAACTCTGGCCTAGATTATATTCAGCAGGCAGTCGATAAAGGCTTAGCCGTTGCCGCCATTGCTATGGCCGAACTTTATTCCGGTCGATTCCCACAAGTTCCCGCCGATCCCAAGGCATCTAACGATTGGTATAAAAAAGCCGCCGAAATAGAGCCTCAATATTTACCCATGCTCACACTACCTAATTTGCTCTCTTCTGAGTCGCAAACACTCGATGAGTTAATCGCACAGGCAGAACAGCTCAAACCTAATGCCGAAGCGGGGCAAGCCGAGTTTCAATATGAGCTTGCTTACTTGTATCTAAGCCAGCCCTTTCTCGATCCCGATGCTAGCCAAGCAATTTACTGGTTCGAAAAAGCCGCCGCACAAGAAAACCAAAGAGCCTATTACCATTTAGCCACACTCTACTGGCATGATGAGCGCGTCACTTCGGACTATATCAAAGCACGTGAATACTTTGAGAAATCCGCCGCCGCTGGTGATGAATTAGCAAAAGATGATCTAGGGCATATGCTTGCTGCAGGCCAAGGTGGACCTAAAGATTTAGCGCGTGCAGAGGCATTACTTAGCGAGCGCGCCGCAGACGATGATTTCCGCCAGTATTATCTTGGTAAACGTTTCCTCTACGGTGAAGATTTTGCTGTCGACTATGACAAGGCGCGCCATTGGTTAAGCCAATCTGTCGCTAGAGGTAATGACTTCGCTAAGATTGAATTTGCTCATCTTTTACTGAAAGCGCCACAAAATGAGAGTGATTACCAACAGGCTAAAATTGACTTTGAAGAATTCGCACTTAAGTGGAATGAAGACGCACTGCTAGGCTTAGGCAAGATTTATGAGCAAGGTTTAGGCGTGAGTCGCCAACCGATTAAAGCGTTAATGTATTACCAGCTCGCAGCCATGAGCAATAGAGCCGATCATCTAAAAGAATTAGCCAGATTCAGTCAGCAACTAGGTACCTTAGAGATAAGAGAGGCTGAGCGTCTACGTGACAGTTTCTTGCATCAGCATCCAATCCCCGCTGAGCAACAACAATATTTTTATTTCTATAAGGCTGAATCATTTTTAAGTGGTGAAAAACCCACTCAAGAGGCTCTACAAGCGGCAGAAGCTTGGTACGTCAAATCGGCAGAGCTAGGTCATGAAATTGCTATGCGGGAACTGGTCAATATTTACGGCGCAGAACAATTAAATAAACCTATACAAATGTTTATTTGGTCTAGTTTATTGCTACGTCATTTTGGTAAATACGGGATGAATAGCGCTCAACGACTCCATCAAAACACCGCAAAATCATGTTTAACCGAATCCGAACTTGCCTACGCCGAAACTCAAATTGAGGCTATTGAAACCCAATTAACGCCCTATCTTGAGTCGGATAGGTAAGTTTCCTAGCAGCGAATGAGCCCCAGAAAAGGTTTGGTCAGATTTAACAGGCCAAACCGTTTGGTTACAAAATAGAGTGAATTTATAATTACTTAAAAAGCACAGTGGATGTATAAGCACTACAATCAATTATTGACCAAACCTGCGCAGCTAAACGACTCAAAAATAAAACATAGTCAGGTTAACTGCCCAGCCCTAAATTAAAACTGACCATTTTAATAGGCAAGATGTATGAGGCTGATACTGATCATTGTCATTTCATGCTTATTTCTGCCCCAAGCAAGGGCAGAAACCTCTGCCGTTGTCTGGCAAGCACACTGCCGCGATAGGCATCCTGTTATTTATGTCGAAAATGGTGAGTGCAAAGGCCCAGGTGCAGCTGTCATCAATGAAGTCATCGCCCGCCTAGGTCACAAGATAAATTGGAGTAATGTGCCTTGGGCACGCACAATTAAAGTGGCAGAAATGGGACAAGTCGACCTAATCCCCGTCCATTCGATGACGCCAGAGCGCAACGATTTTCTAGACCCTATGCTACTGGGATACGACAAGCGCTACGTCTATTACTTTGCCCTTGCGAATAGACAACTTGAAGTCAAACATTTCGATGAACTAAAACCTCATATCATTGGCGCACTTAGAGGCGCTTTTTACTGTCCGCAGTTCAATGACAATCAAAACCAACTAAAAGTGTCTTTTGTTAATGATAACGGTCAGTTAATCAATATGTTGAAGGCTGAGCGTATCGATTTAGCCATCACCTCCGAACAGCATGAGATGCAATTTTTTGCCAAAGATCCCCAACTCAAACAGATGGCGTACGTAGATATCAGCAAAAATGGCCGCTATTTCAGTATTCCGCTCATGTCGCCGCAGCATCAATATGCCAAGCAAGTTCACCAGATAGTCGACGACATGCGCACCTCAGGTGAAATTACTCAACTATTTAAATCCTACGGCGTCGAGCCTCCACTTAATCTCACTGAATCGCCCTTAGCGACTCACTAATCTGAATGCTGATAACCCAAAACTAACTTGGAATTAATTCGGTCGAGCGGCTAAATGCCGTAACAAGGTCGCCAATGTTGGCGCAACTGCCTGATGGGAGGGATAACACAAACCAATACGACGGAACATTCTCGGACCATCAAATTTCACTTGCTTGAGCCTAGGCTCATCTTCAATCAAACCATCGGGTAAAAAACTCACGCCAAATCCGGCTAACACTAGCGACATCACTAGAGATTTTGACTCAGCCTTAGCGACCAAATTAAGCGACATATTGCTGCACGCCAATAAACCTATCGTTTGCTGATGGGCTTCACAGGGTGGGCACTCAATAAAGTCAAAGCCATTGAGCTGCTCGGGGCGTAGGCTATCTACTTGGGCGAGGGTATGATCCTTGGGGACGCAGAGCACATAATCCTCCTCCCACAGCGGAAAAAATACTTCATCTTCATGGCGCAAGCTGTCGATGCTTAAACGGCAATCTGCAGGGCTTTGATAGTCCACCAGTTCAAGATCTAACTTATCAATGGCTTGATTCACCTGTTGTAAAAATCCTGCCAAACGCCGCTGGCTTAAGTCTGGCATCACAGCCAAACGTAGCTTTTGCCGGCTTGCCTTCGCCATAAACAAGCCTGGTAACTTACTCGCCTCCTCGACTAATTTAACCGCCAAAGGGTATAGATAGTGCGCGCTGTCCAAAGGTTTAACGCCTTTTTTGCTGCGCTCAAATAACTGACCACCAAGCTCTTCTTCGAGTTGCTTTAACCCAGCAGACAGTGAAGGCTGGCTCACAAAGCAACGGTTAGCCGCCGAGGTAATATTGTTCTCTTCAAAAATTGCGATAAAGAAACGCAGCAAACGCAAATCGACCATTTAATCTTCTCCGACAACCGACGAGTTCAGCACAAAGTTTCAACAATAGTGCCATAGGCTGAGCCTATCATATCCAGCTGGAATAAGTATTTTTCGACTGAAAATCCCCAGCCTATACTGGTCAACAAGTTCAAGACGCCGAACAACAGTTTGTTTACGGCTTACATTGGCTCCAATTAATAGGAAATACTAATGAATCAAGTTACTAAATCACTGGTTGTCATCACAGGCGCTTCATCGGGTATTGGCGCCGCTATGGCTAAAAGCTTTAGCGCTGCAGGCCACCCGCTGCTATTACTGGCACGCCGAGTTGAAGCAATGCAAGCGCTTGAATTACCAAACAGCCTTTCTATCAGCGTCGATGTCACCGACGGTGCAGCTATTAAAACAGCCATAACCCAAGCAGAAGCACAATTTGGCCCGGTCGGCTGTCTTATCAATAACGCGGGAATCATGCTACTAGGCCAAATCGATGTGCAAGATCCCAATGAATGGAGCCGCATGCTCAATATCAATGTGATGGGCGTGCTTAATGGTATTCATGCGGTATTAGCCGACATGAAAGCTCGCAAAACTGGCACTATCATTAATGTCAGCTCTGTGGCGGGGCGTAAAACCTTTCCAAACCACGCCGCTTACTGCGCCACTAAATTTGCCGTGCACGCCTTAACAGAAAACATTCGTGAAGAAGTCGCCATGGATGACGTACGCCTTATCACTATCGCCCCCGGCGCAGTAGAAACCGAGTTGTTGAGCCATACCACCAGCGATGACATTAAAGCGGGTTACCATGACTGGAAAGAAGAAATGGGCGGCGTTATCGCCCCTGAAAACGTCGCCGCTGCTGCACTGTTTGCATGGCAACAACCGCAAAATGTGTGCGTACGCGAAATCGTTCTAGCACCAACTCGCCAGCAACCTTAATCCGTTCTGAGTCTACTTTTATCTAAGTTATCTTGCTTCGAAAGACAACCAAACCTATCCCCAAAATCAATAATGCCAGAGTCAACTCTGGCATTATTTACTTCCCAATAATGCCTGCCAAACAGCTGCTAAGTTTCAACATCACTACTTTAGTGAGTGCATATTTTACAAAGTGTTAGCTTAATCACAGTCCATTTTTTGTGCTTTAGGCGCAAAACTCGAAACTCAAAGTTATCAGAGCTAATTTAGCACGTAGACTAGTTGATTGTTTTTAAATAAGAAAAAAATAATCATACCGCTCTATAACATCATCAATTAGATTTTTATCAATGAACTTTTTATCAATTAGATTTTTTTAATGAAAGTGATATACCTCAAATTTACACACCGTAGGATTTGATAAATTAATTTACAAAGTGGAATCAATAAAAACACTTAACCAACAAATAAATGTAAATGATCACAAAAAGTAAGGAATGAGATGATGAAAACGTCAACTAAGATAGCAATTGCCATGGCAGTGATCGGCAGCTTGAGTATTAATGCGTATGCCGCAGAGGGAGGTAATCCAAAGAAAGGTAAACATTTGTACAAAAAAGAATGCAAAGCCTGCCATAGCCAAGGCGGTGAAGGTGGTGAACTCACGCCAATGGCCAAAACGATGAGCCAGTGGGATCGCTTCTTTGATAAAGATAAGCACAAATTCAAACCAGAGGTATTCAATGGCCTCTCGGAGCAAGACCTCAAGGATATACAGCAATTTTTGTATGACCACGCCGCCGACTCGGACCAACCCCAAACCTGCGGTTGATCTCTGCCAACGTTATGGCCTAAGACAATGGTAGAGAGCCCCCTGCAACTGCTCACTAAAACATTGAATTAAAAATTAAAAACCCAATTCGAGAAAAATGGGGAACACACCTCAGGGACTCCTATTGGGTAAATTTGGCGAAATGCACTTAGCGCAATCATGCCAACAGAACAACTCTGGGAGAAACCTTATGCGTACTCTTATCTCAATCCTCGTTGCCAATGCCTTGTTTATGTCAGGCCAATCTTTTGCTACACCTAATGATGTGCAACAGGAAAATCAAAAAATTACCGAGTTAAAACAGAAGCTTGCCGATATTACCGAGCAATTGGATGATCTCAATAATCGCGTCGACAAAACCGAGCGGCACACATCGTTAGACCGCCTTGAAATTACAGGTGATTTCCGCACTAAAGCTCATTCACTACATTACCGCGATGTTGTCTGGAATCCTGCCATCAAAGTCAATTTCAACGACTTTGGTGCCAAAGCCATGTCCGGCGCTTTCGGTATGCCCAACGATCTCAACTCCCCACTAGGGAAAATGATGCAAGCTAATCCAGACCTTGCTGCAGCCTTCCAAAATGGCATGTTACAGGGCGTGATGCCCTATGTGCTCGCGCCCAAAAGTGTACAGGACATAGATAACGATATTTTTTACACCACTCGCCTGCGGTTAAATCTGAAAGCTAAGGTATGGGATAACGTCAGCTTTGCTGGCCGCCTCAGTATGTATAAAAACTGGGGTGATTCTACCGGAGTTCAAGTATTTGATTCTTGGCGGTCTTTCACTATGGATGGTACCAGTAGCGGCAATACCAGTGGTGACTGGCTGCGGGTTGAACGCGCCTATTTCGATTGGAAAAACATTAATGGATCAGAGTTTTATCTTTCCATAGGTCGTCGCCCTTCCACCTATGGTCCACCCAGCCACTACCGCGAGAATGAAATGCGTGGCGGCACACCTTCAGGACATTTAGTCAACTTCAACTTCGATGGCGCCACCTTAGGCTACAACCTAGGTGAAATCACAGGTATCGAAGGCCAAGTCGTCCGTTTCTGTTACGGCCAAGGCTTTGAATCACAATGGGGAAATGGCGAAATGTTTGGTGATATTGTCACCAAGGATACTCACCTTGGCGGCTTTAATATCGATGCGATCAACGATGGCGCTAACTTCCTGCAATTTACCCTGTTTGGTGCCAAAGACGTGAACGACGGCTTTAAAGGCACCATGGCCTTCCCTACCCAACTGGCAGGGATTTTTGCCCCCACCATGTACCAAGATATGCAAAAGTTCGACAACTTTAACTTTGTCACCCGAGTGCAACCTAGCGGCGTAATTGGTGATATGTACCTCGGCGGTATTGGCTTTGCGCGTGAAGAAGCTAACGATATCAAATGGTTTGCCTCACTAGGCTGGACACGCGCCGAGCCTAATGGCAATGCTGGCATGTTTGGCGGCATGTTATCCGATGCCATATTTGAAGCCGAGCTAAACAGCACTGGTACTGAGATTATTATGGTGCCAAAAACCAGTGACGATACCGAAGCCAAAGACGGTTATGGTATTTATGTCGGCGTACAAATTCCAGCTCCATACGGCAAATTGGGTCTGGAATATAACTATGGCTCCGAATATTGGACGCCTTTTACCCAAGCACAGGATGACCCTATTGGTAGTAAGTTAGCTACCCGAGGACATGTAGCAGAAGCCTATTACATCTTTGATATTAACCCCAAAATGTTTATCAAACTTGCTGGCCTCTATTACGACTACGAGTACACAGGCAGCGGTACACCTGTGGGTGCTCCACAAAAAATCGACGATGTGCTAGCTGGCTCTGCTTATTCCATGTTGCCAGTGGTTGATACCGCGTTTGATGTCAACGCCTCACTCACCATCAACTTCTAATCCGTCATTGATAACAACTATCAGCCCTCGGTTACATCGAGAGCGGGAGTACAAAATGAATAAGCTCATCCTCATTGCCTTAGCGGGCATGACATTAAATGCCTACGCCGCTAATCCCCATAAAGAGGCACTTAAAGGCCCGTTTACCACAGGCTCACAGGTGACCACACAATGTTTAGTCTGCCATGAAAATCAAGCGACTGACGTGATGAAAACCTCCCATTGGACTTGGGAGTTAGAACAAAAACTTCCCGATAGGACAGTCGTAAGAGGTAAGAAAAACAGCATTAATAACTTCTGCGTTGCCATTTCCAGCAATGAACCCCGCTGTACCAGTTGTCACGCGGGTTATGGTTGGAAAGACAGTAACTTTGACTTTAAAGATAAAACCAAAGTCGACTGCCTAGTTTGTCACGACACCACAGGAACTTATGTTAAAGATCCCGCTGGCGCAGGTGAACCTATGGCAAAACTCGATCTGACTAAAATAGCTCAAAACGTTGGCGAACCTGTACGGGATAACTGCGGTAGTTGCCACTTCTATGGTGGCGGTGGTGACGCGGTAAAACATGGGGACTTAGACTCATCCATGTCTTATCCAGACAAAGCGACGGATGTGCATATGGATAGCGACGGTAATGACTTTCAATGTCAGAACTGCCACACCACTGAGAAACACATGATCTCAGGTAATGCTATGGGGGTTTCACCCGGTGGTGTCGACCATATTGGCTGTGAAAACTGCCACGAATCAGCGCCACACGCGAACAAAAAACTCAATACTCATACAGCGGCAGTTGCCTGTCAAACCTGTCATATTCCGTATTTTGCTAAAAACGAACCGACAAAAATGCGCTGGGACTGGTCAACGGCTGGAGATGATAAAAAAGAAACACTCGACCAATATGGTAAGCATACCTACCAAAAGAAAAAAGGAGATTTTGTTTGGGAAAAAATGGTCAAACCCCAATACGCTTGGTACAACGGCACAGCCAATGCTTATATGGCAGGTGATAAAATGGATCCGAGTACAGTCACTAAATTGACCTATCCCATTGGCGATATAAATGATGCCAAAGCAAAAATCTATCCTTTCAAAGTGCACACGGGTAAACAGATTTACGATAAAAAACTCAATA
This sequence comes from Shewanella sp. SM74, assembly GCF_025653725.1. Classification (NCBI taxonomy): domain Bacteria; kingdom Pseudomonadati; phylum Pseudomonadota; class Gammaproteobacteria; order Alteromonadales; family Shewanellaceae; genus Shewanella; species Shewanella sp. SM74. The sequence continues at coordinate 291,736 of NZ_JAKKRZ010000007.1, forward strand.
TTTTTATCACACCGAAAACCTATGGCAAAGGGGGATTCTGGAGCGAGTTTGATTGGAACTTAGCGGCAAAACTAGGAATGGAAGCGAACACGACTATGCTTGAGAAAGGTATCAAATACAGTGGTGAATATGACTTTGCAGCCACTGAAATGTGGTGGCGGATAAACCATATGGTGTCACCCAAGGAGCAAGCATTAAATTGTAACGACTGCCATAACAAAGGCACAAGACTCGATTGGCAAGCCCTAGGTTATCAAGGTGACCCGATGAAAAATAAACAAGGGCCAAAACACAAACAGCCTTGATTGAATCGTTCACTGATTTGAGCATCACAGATATCTTACTTTTAGTAAGGCATCGAAGTGAACACAACTGATGAACCAAATCGAGTTCCCGGTAATACCCTTTGAGATCTTAGTTTTTACTAAGATCTCTTTTTTTATTATCTTGTTACTCTCACCCAAAAAGACAATTAGACTCAGCCATTCTTCGGCCTTGCCCCAGTTTGTCTCATTGAGTGACTCAATACGGTAGTTTGACTCTGTTTACCCCCCAAATCATCTGATTTTTATGGCATTTATTTTGCGTAGTCATAGCGTGTTCAATTACGGCAATCAGTATGACCTCGGGCAAAATTTCCCAAACAGTATCCAATCCTTCATTCAACCGTTTACTCGGTGAAACCAGTGGCGCTTTTGCCGACTTAGGCACTTTTTTACCTTTAGTACTAGGGCTAATTGCCCTCAATCAATTTTCGCCCCAAGGGATATTTTTGGGGTTTGGTCTATTCGCTATTCTCAGCGCGCTGTTTTACCGTCGCCCGATTCCGGTACAACCGATGAAAGTCATCGCTGCACTGGTGATCGCTCAGGGCTTAACCCCAGGCATGTTGCAGGCAAGCGCCATGTTAATGGGCATTATCCTGTTAATTCTCGCCTTTAGCGGCGCCATCACTTGGTTAGCCAAACAGTTATCCCAAGCTGTGAGTGTTGGCATTCAACTCGCCATAGGTCTGCAACTGATGTGGATGGGCACTAAGATGATGAGTGAATTTTGGCTGGTTGGCGTGGGGGCATTTGTACTGTTATTTATCAGTAAATTTTTGCCGCTGCGTTACCTTGCCATGCCCTTAGTCATAGCAGCGGGGATGATTTGGCAAGCAAGTACACAAACTAATTTAGCCACTAACTTTGATATTCAAGCAGTGACAGCGCCATTTCAATTGGCTTGGCCGACATCAGTTGAATGGACCTCTGCCGCCCTTTTGTTGGTTTTGCCACAACTGGCATTAACTTTAACCAATGCGGTCATTGCCACGTCAGTAATGGCGCAGGAGAAATTCCCTGAAGATGCCGCCAAACTCACACCCAAAAACTTCGCCATTAGCTCAGGTCTTGCCAACTTATTGCTCGCGCCCTTTGGTGCCTCGGCCATGTGCCACGGTGCGGGCGGACTTGCGGTGCAATACCATTTTGGTGCTCGCACTTATCTGGCGCCGTTAATTTTTGGCAGTACGTGCTTAATGATAGCCCTGTGCTGGGGTACTAATATCGCTTGGCTATTAAGCCTTATTCCTATGGCAATCCTCGGCAGTTTACTGACCACTGCGGGGCTGCAATTAGCATGGTCGAAACGCTTAATCGATGGTAAGCCCTTCTGTATCTTTGTGATTTTATCAACCGCTGTGACTTGCCTCGCTATAAACGCCGCTGCGGGACTTGCCGTGGGGATAATTCTGGAGCAGGGTCGCCGCACTTGGGCCATGTTGGCCATGCGTTAATCACTTTCGACTCGCAGTAATAAGGGTTCCCAAAAACAAAAAGCGCGTTAAACAACGCGCTTTTTGTTAACCATTAAAACCTCTTCCAACAAAGCTACAGCAGGCTAAAATGTTCTTGCAGGATTGGTCGGTGTGTCCTTTTGCGCCAGCGCCCACTTAGCAATAGCATCTTTACGCATAAAGCCTACATTGGTGTGATCTTTAGCGTACTGAATAAACTTATCTAAAGCGGTCACAAGTCCAGGAGCGCCACCAATACGGTCATGCACACTGATCGACATCATCCGTCGCTGCGTCGAACCTTCTTGATAGAGCATATCGAACTCATCCTTTAGTTCCTGTAAAAAGGCCGTGGCCGTCATAGCAGTGTTGCCACCAAAACGTCCGATATCATTGTTACGTAAAGTGTAAGGCACAACCGCAAAAGGCTTATTTCCTACTGGGATAATTGAAGGTTCGTCCCGCGATAGGTCATCGATGTGATAAATAAAACCTAAGTCCTGCAAAATATTGAGGGTTTGAGTGCTGTGGCGCATCCAAAAGGCATTAAAACCTAAGGGGCGCTGACCTGTGATCCTTTGCAGCGTCTCAATACTCGCCACATAGGAGGCGCGTTCCTCTGCTGGCGACATGCTGTATTGTGGCGTCCACGTTTGTCCGTGACCCGAAATCTCATGCCCCTCATCTGCAACTTGTTTGGCAAGTTGAGGATGTAGCTCGGCGGCGCGCCCAACCATGTGAGAAGTCACCTTGATATTGTGCTTACGCCACAAGCGCAGCAGCCTTGGAATGCCTTCGTTCATACCGTAATCGTACCAAGTCGGGGTGATGGTATCTGGGTAGCCCTTTTCCATCGGCGGAAACGGCCCTTCGGCATTTTTATCTTGAGCACCTGCTTCAAACTGCATTGAGATTGAAATCACTAACTGCTCACCACTTGGCCAAAATATTTTGTTCATACCATTGCCACCTGAACTTTTGGAGTCATTTTCTAAGGTATCTAATGATGGTAAACCAATAGCAAGCGCCGTTTGGCTTAGGCCGAACCCAGCAGCGATGGCGCCACCTGCCATTAAAAATCGTCGACGTTGATTCATGATTGAGTCCCTGCAGCTAATTGAGAAAATAGCGTTTGATAATCTTCGAGGTGCCAGTTATCTGTGATGAAACCATCCCGTACTCGATACATGTCAACAGCACGAAAATCGATTTTCTGCCCTTGGCCTTGTTGCTCACCAAAGAAACCAGTAAAGCGGCCATTAAAACGCAGACGTACCACTGCACGATCGCCAACGACTAGCAAATGCTCAACTGAAACAGAGAGATCGGGGACCGCCGCCCTAAATGCCTTTGAGGCTTCGAGTGGACCCGTGATTCCCTGTGCGCGGCCAGCGGGCAGAGTACGGTCGATAAAACCAGTCGCCAATGCGCCGTGGGCAAAACTTGCATCGCCCGAGTTCCAAAAACTGGCATATAACAAAGCGGCGCGGGCGATAGCCAGTGCCTGCGGTGATTCATCAGAAATCGTTTCCATTGCCGCCACTTTTGGCACTAACGCCGCTCGCACTTTAGCACTATCCTGTGTTGTTGCCCCTTGAGCGGCTAACGCATCCATGCTCAGACTTGCTAAGCTAAAACCCACAATAGCGATACCTATAAAGCCTGAAAACCATAGACTTAAGCTGAGCCAAGCGGGTAAGCGCTGAACATACAAAGTGTTAACCCGATCCATTATGCCACCTCATCGTCAGCGGATCGGATGACGGCTCTCAATGCTTCGTTGTGTGTAGGATAATCGGTATAACCCGCAGCACTACCGCCAAACAAGGGCCCTTTGTCGAATGCAGATAAAGGCAATTGATGCATTAAACGGTAAGGCAAATCAGGATTCGCAATAAAAGGTCGACCGAAGGCAACTAAGTCCGCATAACCGTTATCAATCACTTCATTGGCACGCGCCACATCATAGCGACCCGCAACAATAATGCTGCCCTTAAAGACTCTGCGCAGCTCGACTCTAAAGGATTCTGGCACCTGCGGCGCATCATCCCAATCCGCCTCAGAAAGATGTAAATATGCCACGCCCAATGCCGATAAATGCTTAGCCGCTAACAGAATAGTGTCTACAATTTCAGGACACGCCATATCTTTAAACGTCACGTAAGGGGCGAGGCGAACCCCGACTTTATTGGCACCAATTTTCGCACTCACGGCTTGGACAATTTCGAGTAAAAAACGAATGCGATTTTCCTGAGAACCGCCGTAGGCATCAGTTCTGTGGTTTGAATTGGTGCGTAAAAACTGGTCAATCAGATAACCATTGCCGCCGTGAATTTCGATGCCATCAAAACCCGCCACAACCGCATTCACTCCCGCCTGTGCAAAATCGGCCACAACGCGGTCGATATCCGCTTGCACCATAGCCTTAGGTTCTGGGCAATCCACCATTTGCCCTTCAGGATGCGCTTCATCCACAATCCATACTTTAGTGCCAACGGGCGCAATAGCTGATGGCGCAATCGGGGCATTACCCTGCTGAAAAATCGGGTGCGATACACGGCCAACATGCCAAATTTGATTGAAGATTTTACCACCAGCCAGATGCACCGCCGCTGTGACTTTTTTCCAGCCCTCAATTTGCTCAGCGGTATACACGCCCGGCGTAAATGAATAGCCTTGACTGTCATCGGAGATTTGTGTCGCTTCTGTGATGATTAACCCCGCCGAGGCGCGCTGGGCATAATATTGCGCCATCAGATCATTAGGAATATTACCTGGCTGCGTAGTACGCGCCCGAGTCATAGGGGCCATCACGATGCGATTGTTTAATGCCAGTGACGCTAATTTGTAAGACATGAATAGACTCATACACACTCCGAACCAGAAATTAAGATGAAACATCAGTGGTGCAATTGTGCATTAGTTAATCTATATTGATAATCAGGCTATTATTAAAATCATTTTCAAAAATAATTTGATATGTATCATTTAAACGATCTGCAATTAGCGCTGCGTATCGCAGCCTTAGAAAGTCTCTCGGCAGCCAGTAAAGAAATAGGCATGACGCCGGCAGCGGCAAGTGCCGCGCTGCAAAGATTAGAGAAAAAGCTAGGATGTCAGCTATTTGCTCGCTCGACGCGGCGCTTACAGCTCACAGAAGAAGGGCGGATCTTTCTCGATTCGGCGAAACCCGCACTGGCGATTCTCGAAACCGCCAGCGCCAATTTAGCCGAACACAGGGGTGAGCTTAAGGGCGAAGTACGCCTCGCGTTACCTTCGGATATTGGTCGCAGCCAGATCCGTGCTTGGCTCGATGAATTGATGGACAGCGCCCCAGAACTGACAGTGCAGCTGTATTTTGGCGATCATATGACAGACTTAATCGACCAAAATATCCATTTGGCTTTGCGCTATGGTCAACTTGACGACTCAAACCTTAAAAGGCGTCAGCTCGCCATGACCCCAAGGGTACTGGTCGCCTCACCCGCTTATCTGGCACAACACGGCACACCAAGCACGCTAAATGAACTTAGCCAACACGCAGTACTGATCTTAAATCGCGGCGGTGAGCCATGGCAAAAATGGAAGTTAAGTCATAACGGCGCACCCGTTGAAATCGAAGTCAGGGGCCAACGTTTCTGTAACGATGGCGCAGTGATCCGCGACTGGGCACTATCTGGTCGTGGGATTGCCTATAAGAGCTGGCTCGATGTGGCGCAAGATGTAACCGAAGGCAGACTCCACTTAGTGCTAGCCGATAAAATAGCCCCACCGATCCCACTGCAATTGGTATACCTACAAACCGATTATCCCAGCCATAAGATCCGTCGCACCATAGAGTTTTTAGTAGAAAAGCTCAGCCAGTTCTCCCAAAACTATCCACTGCCCTAAATTAAAAACGTCCAAAGTATCCTAATAGAAAACCATGATAAACAAGTGGTCATGTGAAGAAAATAACCACCATCAAGTCGTTGCTAGATGATAGAAAACTAAAAGTAAATATGCCTTATAGGTTTAATGTCGTTGAGATGATGTAGTACCTGTGTCAACCAAAATGTAAGGCCAGAATACTCGAAATCAACGTCACTAATAATGCAAAAGTAATGATAAAGCTAAAACGATATCAAGCAATTACCACCAAAGTTGTATAAAAACCACTACCCTGTCAAAGCAAATTCCTATAGCATCATTCACACCAATTAACATCGTCGTAGTAGCCAAGTCGAACAAGTGATTTATGTCTCGCAAACAACGCTACACATTAATACTCAGACGTTAAGTGAAAGCATTAATTCGAATATGGATAAGAAAGCGAAGAAAATATTATTCTCCACCTACTGGAAAAATGGATGGATAGACTCAAAAGATAGACTCTTATCTGATGGAGATTTTGAGTACGCAAAGTCACAAGGATTGATGTTTGATCCGATTTCGATTTCTCATGATGACTGCATAGATACCATTGCAAAAGTAGTAAAAACAATATCCGGAGCACAAATTGCTAAAGGTTTTTTAAGTAGCCTGACAACTCGCCGCTTAGACTTAAGATCTTCTTTATCATCCTATTCAATTGCCAAAAATATCCCGGAGCATAAATATACACCCGTTATATCCGGCACTTCATATTCCGACGGAAAACCAACTTCACACTCCTACACCTGCGGTGTATGCCGAGACAGCAAATACGGGATAAGGGGCAGTCACAACTATAACAACACAGATATAAACGTATTGAATTTCGAGCGTATCAAATGGGGTGGTGTCCGTCATGGCGATATTTTATATACATATTTTGACTTAAACCAATTTATAAATACGGATATCCCTGACCCAACTGATGAAGACTTAAATTGTTTCAAAGAAATATTAAGCACTATCGAAAGTTCGGAACCTACTGATTATCCAAGTGCCCTTGAAAAAAGATTGGCTAAGGTCGTAAAGTCCAGTAAAGCAGAAAGGCAGGTATTAATAGAGATTTTAGCCAGTATTGGAGTGTTACGACCAAGGAGCTACAATCGCCCTTCTAAAGGCAAAAATGACTGGGTGTTCGCTGAGTATTGGCGAGGTGAAGATAAATACTGCCATAAAACTGTCGATGAATATTTTGGTAAATATCTACAGTTATGAATGAAGTGGATCAGAGATCAAGCGATGGCTTTTCCCCCCAAAAACTAACCGCAAATAAGGCGCGGGAATGACTCGCTGTATCACAAAAGGTGCGTAATGCGTTTAGAATTAACTCTCAAGAACATGTTGGATAAAATTGAATCTTTAGATTGGAAGTTGGATGTATATATACCTTCTAATAAAGAAATTAATGACTCGATATTATGTCTTGTACTTGACGATGACACAGAAGAAGATCGTGGTAGTGATGATGAACCAATTTACCCAACATCTATTGGTTATAAAAGCTTCTTAAGTATGTCAGATTTGCAAAGTATTAAGAGTAATTTGCTGCAACAAAATTCTGAAGCTGGGCTAAATGAATTAATTAGTGCAGCAAAATATTATTATGAAAATGATGCTTTTATTAATATTAACCGCTAACCAATAAAGGCTGTCGGATGCTCCGCTAATGCGCACATTAAGGGTTACTCATAAGTGTATAACCCTATCCCTTGGGAAGCACGACTGTCACCACACAGCCCTGTTGCCAAGGGAGTAACGCTTGCGTGGATTGCTGACAGTTTTCGATTTGAATGCTGCCGTGATGGCGGGTGACCACATCCTTACAGATGGCTAAGCCAAGCCCTAATCCCGCATCTTTGGTTGAGGCAAAAGATGCCATCAACTCACTCGCCTGCCCCTGTAGCCCTTCGCCATTATCAATAACTAACACTTTGATTTCATTTGGATGATAATAAATATCGATCCATAATTGGCGCACACGATTATCGCCGCAGGTTTCTAACGCATCTAAGCTATTTTTTACTAAATTGACCCACATTTGACTTAAACCAACGCTATCGCCCATCAGTTCAAAGGGCTCACCCTGCACTCGCACATTCACTTGTACATTCGCTCGGTCTAGCTCGCGCCGCAACAGAGCTAAAGCTTCTTTCACCACTGGCACTATATCTAAAGGTTCGGTCTTTGCCTGACGCCGCTTGAGTAAACCGCGAATACGATGCACAACCGCTCCAGCGCGAATCGACTGCGCATTAATTTTACCGAGTACATCATAGAGTTCAGGATTATCTTGCCCAAGCCTTTCCAGTTGCAACATGGCACCTTCGCTGTATTGGGTAATGGCGGCTATGGGCTGAAGAATCCCCTGATGATTTACAAATAAATCATCAAATTAGGGTGGAAGCGCATCTTGTTGCATGATCAAATGGTTTCGCTAAAAACTACACTTGGACAACAAGATGCGCGAAGCCAATATCCTACAACATTCTTTACACCAATACTGCCCAGAACTTCACCTAAAACGATTAAACAGCTTGATGCTGGCCTCTAAGGCACTGATTGAATGTAAGACACTGACCTTGACTGAGTTAGGTCGAAAT
>NZ_JAKKRZ010000061.1:0-6688 GCF_025653725.1 Shewanella sp. SM74
AAGATAGATTCTCTTGGCCGAATTCTTCAATAGCTTGCCAGCCATCACAACCTGAAGCGATTGCGGCTAAAACAAGAAAAATAATATCAACTAAATCATGGTCTAGGTTGATGTGAGAGCGAGGGTCTTCGATGAGTTTCAAGTGTTCAAATAAGGACATGGATTAGGCTCAGTAGAATAACATGCCCGATCAGATCATGCAGATAGGAAGAAGTTCCCTACTGTTAACAAAGTATGATCCCGCCCTGGTTGCCAGCGCGGGTTATATGTTGGACATGTTGAGTGCGGTGCCTCACATCTCGCATAACAGTGTGGAGTATCTTTTGTTGGCGGCTCACGATGCGAGTTTGCTGATATTGCTTGCAGGTTTAGTGCTTTATGCTTACCACAGGATCTTTCCTAAACTTCCCTTCGATTGGTTTACCGCTGTGCTTATCCAAATGCCGCTTGGCTTGGCGGTACTGGTGTTAGATGGTTTTACTTTAAACCTTTTTTCATTCAAAGGTTTTGCACTAACGCTGACCACTTTAGCCGCTTCATTTGGGGTGTTAAGCCTCTTTTGGTTGCTTCAACGTAGAGCTAAGCGCTTCGAGGCGAGGTTGAGCTAAAAAATTGAGAAGACCAAAAAATAAGGCCATTAAAGTTGTTTTCAATGGCCTTGATTTTGTGAATTTACAATTTAGTCAGTAGAGAGTGTTCGTTGATGTATGTTCTAGAATTGATAGCTGAGGGCCAGCTTGTAGTTACGTCCCGGTAAGGTTTTTTCTTCATCATCAGGCCAAACCGAGTAAGTCTCATCCTGAGTTCTAGGCTCGCTAACCAAGGGGCTTGATATGTAAGATATACGCTGTGAAGTTGATAGCCTTCTGCATCCATTCCTCTTTTGAGCTGAGCCTCCGGAAGACGGGTCATATCCATGGCAGTCGTAATGCTGAGATCAGTTGCCAGATGATCCCAAGATTGATTTTATCTTGTGGAGTACTGTTATAGGGCTGGCGAATATCTTCAATAGTGCCAAGGTAAAAGTTGGGCATGCCCTCGACATCCATTTTCACTTGGCTGTAATTAGCAAATAGATCAAGACTGTTGTATTGATGGGTTAATTCTGCTTCGATACCGCTCGAATAGAGCATGCCAATATTTTTACTGGAATAATCTCTATGTGTGGCTTCTGTTGGGGAAGCTGGTACTTTTTGACCATCGACAATGTTGTACATATAAGGTGTGGTGTCGATATAATTTTGCATTATGGCGGTGCCGGGCAAACAGCTGAAACATTGGCTGGCGAATTTGCAAAATAACAATGCCCAGGGTGAGTTTTATCTAACCGATATTATTGCGATGGCACATCGGGATGGCGTTGAAATCGCTACTGCCCATCCAGCCATGTCGGTAACTTTGTTGAACTGAAAAAAACCGTGTTAGGCTAAGGTTCTAAAGCCAATCATCTGACTTATCTGGGGGATGCGGTTATCGGCAGTAAAGTGAATGTCGGTGCTGGCACTATCACCTGTAACTACGATGGCGCCAACAAATTCCAGACCACGATTGAAGATGGTGTGTTTTTGGGTTCCAACAGTTCACTGGTGGCGCTGGCTCTGTGGTGACACATGACGTCGCTGCCGACGAATTGGTGGTCGCACGGACCAAACAACGGCATATCAGCGGTTGGCAAAGACTGGTCAAAATCAAAAAATAAGCTGATTTAAGCGCTATCGTAGCAGCACGACTGGTTTAGCGTGCTGTTCCTTCTTTGATGCCTACTTCCGGCCATTCCTGCACTAATAAGTAGCCCTGATTACGGTAAGTCACCAGCAGTTCTTCCGCTTGACCACTCAGCTGCACTAACTTTTTCCGCAACCGGCTGATGGCAATATCCAGTGCCCGGCCTGCCAGATAAGTATCTGTTTCACCCAATGCCAGCGCTAATTCTGTTCGGCTGATAATTTTTCCCTGATGGGCAATCAGTTTAATCAGCAACTGTTGCTCGTTTTCACTCAATTGCAGTGCATGCTGTTGATAGCACAGTTGACGATTTTCCAGATTAAGCCGGAACTGTAAAAACCGCAGATCGGGTACAGTCACAGCGTGCGGCGGCAAGCGACGCAATAAACCCTGGATGCGAAGCAATAACTCCTGCGGAAATACTGGCTTGCAAATGTAGTCATCAGCACCAGCGCCCAGCCCTTGCACCCGGCTTTGTTCCGACGCGTTGGACGAGATCAAAATTTTACCGATGTGGGGTTTGCATAGCTGGCGGCACAGTTCAATACCACAACCATCCGGTAATTGCACATCGGCGATCAGCAGTCGTAAATCTGGTTGTGACAACATGGACATGGCGGCAGCCAGCGAATGTGCCAGGCTGACCTGGAAACCTTGTTGTTGCAGGAAGGCACTGAGCGCCAACCCAAGCCATTCGTCGTCTTCAACCAACAACACCCGGATTTGTTCAGTCATGCCGCACTCCTTCGATTTTTTGCCGTAGCAACTGCGCACTGCGGCTGGCAAGCTGACTTAATGGCTGTTGTGATGCGGACACTCGACTGAGCTGGGTTTCTAGTGCTGCCAGCCGCTCCGCCAGCAATTCCAATCCCAAAGTAGCTGCCATACCACGCAATTGATGCAGATTGGCCTGCAGTTCAGCGCCATGCAAACTGGGCCACTGGCTGATCTGCTGTTGTAATTCGGCAGCCAGCCCGGCTAATTTTTGTTGCACCAGTTGCGCCGGTAAATAACAGGCGAAACTTTGAAAGGTCAGGCTGTTGGCTATTAACGGCCAGGGCAACAATTGACGAATACTTTGTTGTAACTGTGCCAGCTCTACCGGCTTAGTCAGCACTTGTTTAATGCCTGCAGCCAAACAATCCTGCTGCAATTGCCGGCTGGTATCGGCGGTTAATGCCAGCACAGGTGGCAGTGTGCTTGGCAGGGGGCCAGCCAGCTGTTGTTGCAACTGCCGGAACAAACTCAGGCCATCACTGTCTGGCAGATTCATATCTAGCAATATCAGCTCAAAGCTGTGTTGCTGACAGAGACCAAGCGCTTCTGCCGCAGTGGCGGCCACCAAAACCAGATGACCATCGTGTTGTAGCAGTGCTTTAATGATCTGCTGATTTAATTCAACATCTTCTACCAGCAAAATATGCAGAGGTGGTATGGTACTGCTGGCGACAGTCGCTATGGAATCCGAAGCGCTGATCGGTGTCAGCGGCAACTGAAAGTAAAAACAGCTGCCAACACCGGGCTGGCTGGTAAATTTTAATTCCGCCCCCAATAATTGCAGTGCTTTTTGACATAAAGATAAACCCAGGCCAGTACCTTCCCGCAGTTCCTGCTGCGAAGCCCGGATAAAAGGCGTCAGAATATCGCGCTGGTCGTCAGGGTTGATGCCAATACCACTGTCTTCGACCGCAAAGTGGATGCTGTGTTGTGGTCCGGTCTGATCCGTCAGTTGCATCTGCAGCCGGACAAAGCCATGATCAGTATATTTAATGGCATTCCCCAGCAAATTGATTAGCACCTGCCGTACTTTGCCCTGATCAAAACTATAGATTTGCTGCGAACTCAGCTGTTCTGTTTGCAAACTCAAGTGTAATTGCCGTGATTGCGCCAGTGGCTGCATACTGTCGACGATACTGTGCAACCAGGGAACTAATAAGGTGTCCTTTGATTGGATTTGCACCTGACCATGCTCCAGACTGGCATGCTCCAGCACTTGTTGCGCCATCGTCGATAATGCCATGCCTGCGTCAATAATAATGCTGCAGTCCTGCTGTAATTGCTGATCCTGTTGCCGCAATTTCATCAGTTGTGCTTTGCCGACAATGGCATTTAACGGGGTTCGTAATTCGTGGCTCAATGACGCCAGAAAGCGGCTTTTTAACGCGGCTTCGGCTTTGCTTTGCTGTTGTAAAGTATCCAACATCTGAATGCGTCGTTCGGAACAGAGCAGAAAATAACTCAGTGTCAAACCATAGACCACAAAATATGATAAAGCCGCCACCGCCACATTTAACAGGTTGAGGCGAAAGATGCCGCCTAAGTCACCGACCAACAGGATATATGCAATACGATAGCTCATCAGCATGATTAATAACATCAGGACCGCCTGAAACAGTTTGACTCCTAACGAAAACCCTGTTTTTTGCTTGGCTCTCAGCACCCGGATACTCAGCAAGCTACAAAGGGAAAACATCAGACTGACCAGGATAATGCGGCCATCGGTATAAGGCGTGATATAGGTGAAATACAAAAAAGTCAGGCTAAAGCTGAGCGTGAGTAAGGTTAACAAGTTTTTGTTGCGCTGGTAGCCGAAGAATAAGCGGGTGCCCCATAAAATGGCTAACACTGCGGCCAGCAAAATATGGTTGGCTAACACCACTCCCAGCCAAACCGGTGTCTTGCTTTGAGTACTGAGTAATAACAACCCTAGCGGCAGCAGGCTATTGCCAATCGCCCACTGTTTCGGGCCAGCAAAATCTTTATTCAGCAGATATAACGGCCAGATAAATAAAGCACAGGCCAAAGTCACCATGACCGAAGCTAACGAATGCGCGAGCGGATCCAACATTACCACACCTGGAATGCCTTCAATCGGCATCTCTGACTACTACAACCTAGCTATTTTACCCTGTTTAGTGAGGAATCATAGGGTAACTTTCGTACCTATTGCGGGTTTAATAACAAACCAGCGCTGCCGTTACTTTTCTACTTTCCCGACTGCTACATCATCGACAGCTGTTACATGACGTTACACAGCATCCGGCCTTTTTGTTCAGAAATTGGAACCAACATGTTAGCATCCGGCAATTTTTTATTCTGGTGAATGACTCACCACTGATTATTACTTTGCTATGGAGCAGATATGATTCGCCTCTTGCAGTTAGCTATTTTGTGTATTGCCCTGACCGCATGGCCCGGCTGGGCGATGCAAATTTTTGTCACAACGCTGACCGGTAAAACTATTACGCTGGATGTGGAAGGTTCTGACACCACTGAAAACGTGAAAGCTAAAATTCAGGATAAAGAGGGTTATCCGCCTGACAGTTATGCTTTGTTTTTTAAGCAAACTAAAATGGCAAACGATGTTTACACTTTAGCTGATTACAACATTGGCAAAGAAAGTAAATTAATCATGCTGTTGCCTGATAGTTACCTTTTTCAAGGTCCGCTCGCCGTAAACGGTTACTGTTCCAGCGGTTTCTATCCTTCGATCCCGGGCGGCGGGGTTTTAATTTTGGCGCTATCGGGACCAGGCGGTTATTGTGCAATCAATGAAGAAGGGTTGGTGAGTCATGCAAATGCGTTCAATACAACTGGATTTCGCATCGAAAATTCCAGAGCCACTTTTATCCCGAAAAGTATTCTGTTAGTTAACAAAGCAGATAAGCAACTCGTTGCTACTGTTACCTCTCTGGACAAAGATAATAATGAAATTTTTCATGAAAATTTTACGATTGAGCCCGGGACTAATGGACTAAGTTTGAGCGCTGCTCATGGTTATACTGGCGACTTATCAATTCAATTGAGTCAGGGCGCCGAGGTTTACCTCAAAGGCTTTGGTATTATTCCAAAGCCTGAGAATACAGCACCGATTCTTTCAGGTCAGCCAGCAACAACGGTGTTTGCAGGTAGTTTATATAGTTTTACCCCAACAGCGTTGGATGCTCAGGGAGACAGACTAACATTTTCCATTGCCAACAAACCCGTTTGGGCAACTTTTGATACTGCCACTGGCGGCCTATCCGGCAGTCCAGATTTTGAGCATGTTGGTGACTATCCCAATATCCAAATCAGTGTCAGTGATGGATTGTTGAGTGCGTCATTAGCAGCATTTTCTATTCACGTGAAGGCTCCTGTTTACCAGGTCAGTTTTATCGATGCCGATGGCAAGCCATTATCGACCCAGTAAATCACTCATGGCCAAGCGGCGACAGCACCAGCTGTGCCGACACGGGAAGGGTATACCTTCACCGGTTGGGATGTGAGTTTTGCTAATATCACTTCAGCTTTAACAGTGACGGCGCAATACAGCCAGAATGTATATTTCGTAAGCTTTGTTGATGCCGAAGGTCAGTCATTATCGACCCAGCAAATTACTCATGGCCGGGCGGCAACAGCGCCAGCTGTGCCAGCGCGGGAAGGGTATACTTTCACCGGTTGGGATGTCAGTTTTGCTAATATCACTTCAGCTTTAACAGTGACGGCGCAATACAGCCAGAATGTTTATGTCGTCAGCTTTGTTGATGCCGAAGGTCAGTTATTATCGACCCAGAAAATCATTCATGGCCAAGCGGCGACAGCGCCAGCTGTGCCGACGCGGGAAGGGTATACCTTCACTGGTTGGGATGTCAGTTTTGCTAATATCACTTCAGCTTTAACCGTGACAGCTCAATACAGCCAGAATGTGTATGTCGTCAGCTTTGTTGATGCTGAAGGCTGAAGAATCCCCTGATGATTTACAAATAAATCATCAAATTAGGGTGGAAGCGCATCTTGTTGCATGATCAAATGGTTTCGCTAAAAACTACACTTGGACAACAAGATGCGCGAAGCCAATATCCTACAACATTCTTTACACCAATACTGCCCAGAACTTCACCTAAAACGATTAAACAGCTTGATGCTGGCCTCTAAGGCACTGATTGAATGTAAGACACTGACCTTGACTGAGTTAGGTCGAAAT
>NZ_JAKKRZ010000062.1:0-6486 GCF_025653725.1 Shewanella sp. SM74
ATGCCTCAATCTGACGGCTGCGAACCGCCAGGGACAGGCGCAATGTCAGATTCTGTCGCGGCCTTGGCGCGTGCCTGGAAGCGTTCATAGCAATCCAGCCCGCAGAAATGTTCGACGTATTCCGCGCCTTCCGGGGTGAAGGCGGCATCGAGCGGAATTTCTTTGCAGCATACGCAGCAGGTGGTGCAACTGGCAGTGTTCGGGGCGTTTGCGTTCATGGTGGTACTCCTCCAGATTGGTAGCGAAGCTCAAAGCTGCCCACTCTCGGCTGGCTGGGAAGCGGTCATGATCTTCCCTTGAAGGCCCGCAGCAGCCGCGTCACAGACAGGACAAACAAGCCGGTCAGCGTGAGGGCTGCAATACCCCAGTGCTCCCCGATGAACGCGCCGGCCGTCGTGCCGGCTAGCACAATGGCGAGAATCGGCAAATGGCAGGGACAGGTGAGCACGGCCAGCGCGCCCCACAAGTAGCCGGTGATCGGTTTGTGCGTCTCAGACGGCAAGTGCTCTGGGCTGTTCATGGCAGACTCTCCGCGTGCTGTGCCGGTTCGGTTGGCATGGCGGCCAGTTGCATTTCGAGGCTGGCCAGGGCCTCGCGCCGACGCTCGACGAGTTGCCGCAACACGGCAAGCTGCGCAGACGCACCGTCACCGTCCGCAGCATCCAGCGCCCGGCACAGCCGCGCCAGTGCGTCCAGGCCGATACCCGCTTCGAAGGCAGCCCGTACAAAGCGCAGCCGTTGCAACGCGGTGTCATCGAACAAGCCGTAGCCGCCCGTGGTGTACGCGACCGGCCGTAGCAATCCGCGCAGCAGGTAGTCGCGCACGATATGCACGCTCACCCCGGCATCAAGGGCCAGCCGGGACACTGTGTAGGCGCTCATTGAACACCTCCTTTTCCTCATCCGGCGCAGCACGAAAGCTGCTTCACGTCCTTGCTGAAGGTCTGCGCCGCGAGCTTCAGCCCTTCGACCATGGTCAGGTAGGGGAACAATTGGTCGGCCAGTTCCTGCACGGTCATACGGTTGCGAATGGCGAGCACCGCCGTCTGGATCAGTTCACCCGCTTCCGGGGCCACCGCTTGCACGCCGATGAGCCGTCCGCTACCTTCCTCGATGACCAGCTTGATGAAGCCGCGTGTGTCGAAGTTGGCAAGCGCACGCGGCACGTTATCCAGTGTTAGCAGGCGACTGTCGGTCTCGATCCCGTCGTGATGTGCTTCCGCCTCGCTGTAGCCCACGGTGGCGACCTGCGGGTCGGTGAACACCACGGCCGGCATTGCGGTCAGGTCCAGGGCCGCATCGCCGCCAGTCATGTTGATCGCCGCACGAGTGCCGGCCGCTGCCGCCACATAGACGAACTGCGGCTGGTCGGTGCAGTCGCCGGCCGCGTAGATGTTCGGGCTACTGGTGCGCATGCCCTTGTCGATGACGATGGCCCCCTGCGCATTGACGGCTACCCCCGCCGCTTCCAATGCCAGGCTGCGCGTGTTCGGTGTCCGGCCGGTGGCGACCAGCAGCTTGTCGGCGCGCAATTCACCGTGCGTGGTGGTCAGCACGAATTCACCGTCCATATGGGCGACCTGGCTGGCTTGCGTGTGCTCCAGCACCTCGATGCCCTCGKCACGGAAAGCGGCTGTCACCGCCTCGCCGATGGCCGGGTCTTCACGGAAGAACAAGGTATTGCGCGCCAGGGCCGTGACCTTGCTGCCCAGCCGGGCAAAGGCTTGCGCCAGCTCCAGCGCCACCACCGACGAGCCGATTACGGCAAGGCGTTCGGGAATGGTGTCGCTCGCCAGGGCCTCGGTGGAAGTCCAGTAGGGTGACTCTTTCAAGCCCGGAATCGGCGGGACCGCCGGGCTGGCACCCGTGGCGACCAGGCAGCGGTCGAACATCACGACGCGCTCGCCACCCTCGTTCAAACTAACGATAAGGCTCTGGTCGTCCTTGAAACGCGCTTCACCGTGCAGAACGGTGATGGCTGAATTGCCGTCCAGGATGCCTTCGTACTTGGCATGACGGAGTTCTTCGACACGGGCCTGCTGCTGGGCCAGCAGCCGCTCGCGCAAGATCGTCGGCGGTGTGGGTGGCATGCCGCCGTCGAATGGGCTTTCCCGGCGCAGATGGGCGATGTGGGCGGCGCGGATCATGATCTTGGACGGCACACAACCGACGTTGACGCAGGTGCCGCCGATGGTGCCGCGCTCAATCAGCGTGACCTGCGCGCCTTGCTCGACGGCCTTCAGTGCTGCCGCCATCGCGGCTCCACCGCTACCAATGACGACGACCTGCAACGGGCGTTCGTTGCCACTGGGCTTATCAGCGGCCCCTATCCAGCCGCGCATCTTGTCGAGCAGGCCGGCGCGGTTGTCCGTCGGTGGCGCATCGGCAAGCGTTGCCTCGTAGCCCAGTCCGGCCACGGCGGTAGTCAGCGCATCCGATGACGTGCCCGCCTCAATGGCGAGTTGCGCTGTGCCCTTCGGATAGGACACCAGCGCCGATTGCACGCCGGGCACTTTCTCCAAGGCTTCCTTGACGTGAGCCGCGCACGAGTCGCAGGTCATCCCGGTGATTTTCAGGGTGGTCATGTATTTTTCCTTTTCTGTGGTGGCTACGGCTGTTGCCGTCAGCCACGTTGTTCTGGCAATTCACAGCTGTCCGGCCCGCAGCGGCGATGTGCTGGCGAGATGAAATCCCAGACCGACACCCCAACCATCAAGGCCAGGCCGACATAGAGCAGTCCACCGCTCTGCCAGCCGTAAGCCCGCATTAAAAACACCGCTGCCAGCACCAAGATCGGGCCTATCGTGCCGAGCGCCGTGCGTCGCCACTGTCGATGATTGAGCCAAGCGATAGCATTGGCGAGTAACGCGATGCCGGCGAACATCGGCAGCAGGATGCCAATGAATAGCCCCTCGTACTGGCTCAAGAAGCCCAGTCCGATGGCCGCGCCAAAGCTGGCGATGGCAGGAAAACAGGCGGCGCAGCCCATCGCGGAAACGACGCTGCCGAGCGCGCCGGTTTTGCCAGCGATGCGCGTGATGAGTCCCATGTGTCGCTCCCGAGTTCGGTTAACGGATCAGCGTTTGAGGCTGGACGGATAGCCCGCGTCCTCGGTCGCCTTGGTCAACTTCTGGACGTTGGTCTTGGCATCGTCGAAGGTGACGACGGCCTGGCGCTTGTCGAAACTTACGTCGGTCTTGCTCACGCCCTCAACCTTGGAAAGCGCGTGCTTGACAGTGATCGGGCAAGAGGCGCAGGTCATGCCAGGCACGGACAGCGTGACGGTCTGGGTGGCGGCCCACACGGGGGCAACAACGGCAGCGAGGGCGAGGGCGGCAAACAGTTTTTTCATGATGAACTCCTGTGATTAATAGAAAAATGGCATGACGTAGGGAAATCCGAGCGAGACCAGGACCAGCGCGGCCACGATCCAGAAAATGAGCTTGTAAGTAGCTCGCACTTGGGGAATCGCGCAGACCTCACCCGGTTTGCAGGCTTGCGCCGGGCGGTAGATGCGCCGCCAGGCGAAAAACAGCGCGACCAGCGCTGCGCCGATGAAGATCGGGCGATAGGGTTCCAGCACCGTCAGGTTGCCGATCCATGCCCCGCTGAACCCCAAGGCGATCAAAACCAGCGGCCCCAGGCAGCAGGCCGACGCAAGAATGGCGGCCAGCCCACCGGCGAAGAGCGCGCCGCGCCCGTTTTGTGGTTCAGACTTTTGTGGTTCAGACTTTTGTGGTTCAGACTTTTGTGGTTCAGACATACGCTTGTCCTTTCAAATTTGGTTTGGATAGCTTAAGCTTACTTCCGTAGTTATGTACGGAGTCAAGCGATATGCAAATTAATTTTGAGAATCTGACCATTGGCGTTTTTGCCAAGGCGGCCGGGGTCAATGTGGAGACCATCCGGTTCTACCAGCGCAAGGGCCTGCTGCCGGAGCCAGACAAGCCCTATGGCAGCATTCGCCGCTATGGCGAGRCGGATGTAACACGAGTGCGGTTCGTGAAATCGGCCCAGCGGCTGGGCTTTAGCCTGGACGAAATCGCCGAGCTACTGCGGCTGGAGGATGGCACCCATTGCGAGGAAGCCAGCGGCCTGGCCGAGCACAAGCTCAAGGATGTGCGCGAGAAGATGGCCGACTTGGCACGCATGGAGGCCGTGCTGTCTGAACTGGTGTGCGCCTGCCATGCGCGGAAAGGGAACGTTTCCTGCCCGCTGATTGCGTCACTGCAAGACGGAACGAAGCTCGCTGCATCGGCGCGGGGGAGTCACGGGGTGACTACGCCTTAGCGTGCTTTATTTTCCGAATTCTGAGACGACCCCAACTAGCGAAATGTTACAGATTTAATAGGGGTCTTAGTCTGCGAATCTTCATGGGAGACGGGACTAATCAGAGCCCTCGCTCTTGGATAACATTAGACGCTCGCGCGCAAAATTCCACCCATTCCGATAAGGCGGCGTATAGAGCCTTAGCGGCATCTGAGGTTGGCGCGTACTTATCTCTGTCGCAAGCCCATCTGGTGAACCGCTTCAGGGTATGCAGGCATCGTAGTCAGTGTCTGAGGGTCGGTTGAGGTCAATTTTGACTTCAAGAATCTAGACGTGGAGGGGAGGCCTCATGCCCGGCAAGACTTTAATTTCCATTGGCATGAGGCGCATGTTATTCGTGAACAGGCAAGATCCAAGTTTAAGCTTGTTTACTGATATTTTGCGGAGCCGATGAACTTAGAGAAATGCTCGCACCATATTTGGACCGTTGTAAACTCGTTGACGTTGACGYTTGCAGGAATGGTTTTCTTGAAATTCCCGAAGTTTTTCAATTCGCCAATCAGAATTGCTTCTTTCTTTATGTCCAAAAACGATTCTTTGTCGGTGGCTTGTTTCTTTGTCAGGTAAATTTTGTAGTCTGGACCAGGTGCTACATCACCTTTAAATACAATTTCGTTATCCGTAACAAAAAGTTGTCCATTCGCCCAGTGAAGGGCGTCGCTGCCTTTCTGATCTTTCTTGAACTCTCCGCTATACTTTGCCACCTTTTGCACTTCTTCAATTTCGGCGATGGTGGCGTTTTCTTGTGCTGTCAAAATCGGAAGTATATAGATCCCTAGCCCAACTCCCGCGCCAAACAGAGCCAGGTGGGACGCGAGCAGAATTATTTTTAATTGCTTTTTCATGGGTTGCCTCATGCAGTGAGTTATTTGGTGTGTCCATCATAATAGCTGGTTGCAGGATCTGAGTGCAACACGGTTATTGAATTGAAGCGGGAGCATCATGCCGCATCACCACGGCTTCTTGCATCACTTCGCCCATCACCTCGATCGGGCATTTGAAGTCGAAGCGTTTGCGCGGTCGCATATTCAGTTGCAAAGCGATGGCGTCCAGGGCTTCCTGACTATGCACCGACAAGTCCGTGCCCTTGGGCAGGTACTGGCGGATCAGTCCATTGATGTTCTCATTGCTGCCGCGTTGCCAGGGGCTGTGCGGGTCGCAGAAGTAGATCGCCACCCCGGTCCGCTGGGTGATCTCGGCGTGCCGCGCCATCTCCCGGCCCTGGTCGTAGGTCATGCTCTTGCGCACCGCCAGCGGCATGCCATTGAGCGCCGCACTGAAGCCCTCCAGCGCCGAGGTCGCCGTCGCGTCGGCCATCTTGATCAGCATCAGGTAGCCGCTGGTACGCTCCACCAAGGTGCCCACCGCCGAGGCATTGGCCTTGCCCTTGATCAGGTCGCCCTCCCAATGGCCTGGCATCAGCCGGTCTTCGACCTCCGGCGGGCGCACGTGGATGCTGAGCATTTCAGGGATCTGGCCGCGCCGATCGACGCCGCCAGAGCGCGGCCTGCGACTCGTCTTGCCCTGGCGCAGGCAGATGATCAGCTCCTTGCGCAGGCCACCGACCGGCAGGGCGTAGATCGCGTTATAGATCGTCTCGCGGCAGACGTAGGCCTCTCTGAGGCTGGGTATGTTCATGCTGCGCAGCTTGCCGGCAATCTGCTCGGGAGACAAACCCTCACGCAGCATATGGACGACCAGCTCGAAGCGCTCACTGCCCGGCAGCAGCTTGCACTGAGGCCTGCAGACCTGGCGGCGGACCTGCATCTGCTGCTGGGCAGCACAGGCCTGGTAGCGGGTGCCAGGGGCCCGGTTGCGGCGCAGCTCCCGGCTGATGGTCGAGGGGGAGCGGCCGAGCATCCGGGCAATTCGCCGCTGGCTGAAACCTTGGGCAAGGCCGAGTTGAAGGGTCGCACGTTCGGGGATACTGAGTTCGTGATAGGACATAGTGGCAGCACCGTACCGGAAAGGTCAGGTGTTGCACTCAGTTTTTGCGGCCGCCGTGCGTGATATGGCTTTGAGGGGAGGTAGTCGAAAGAATATTGGTATCTTTTGGGAGTTCTAAGTTTCGACCCGTCACTGGTAAATTCTGGCGCATAAGAGCCTCAAGGGTTGGCTGTTTTATTTTATTGTATTCGGCATTAAGCCCAATTTCTT